>NZ_JAFEXF010000006.1 GCF_016905445.1 Streptomyces sp. G44 | reverse complement strand
GAGCCGGACCGGGCTTCGCCGCGGCGGCGAGCGGGGCGGACAGGAACACGGCGAACGTCAGGGCGGTGGCCGTCGCCGTCACGGCCGCCCGGTGGGGAGTTCTGCGCTGGGTCACGACGGAAGCCTTCCTTGTGCGGGCCTGTCCCCGCGCGCGGACGCACCGGAGACAACCTGATCGGGGCAGGGGCCCGGTCGTTCGGACCCTGCCGTCGGGCAGGCGCGTGATCGCGTCCGGCGGTCGCGCGTTCCGATCACGCGCCCTACGGGTACGACGACCCCTCGCACCGGGCGAGGGGCTCAGGCCGAAGGAGCCGGACATGGCACCCACCGCACCCGCTTTCGGACGTGACATCGACCCGTACGCGCCCTACGAACCGCAGCGCGACTGCGACCCCGAGGCCAAACCCGGCCTGATCGACTTCCGCGACCTGGTGCTCGCCGCCTATCCCGGAACGACCAACATGGGCATCAGCAGGGCCTGCGGCAGCGGAGGCCAGAGCGAGCACAAGGAGGGCCGGGCCTGGGACTGGGGCGTGAACGTGCAGGGTCAGGGGCATATGGCCGACGACCTGATCAACTGGCTGCACGCCACGGACCGGCACGGCAACCCGCACGCCCTCGCCCGCCGCTTCGGCATCATGTACATGATCTGGAATCGGCGCATCTGGATGGCCAACCGCCCGGACGCCGGCTGGCAGCCGTACCGGGGCGCCAACCCGCACACCAACCACATCCACTTCAGCTTCTCGTGGGCCGGCGCCCGCAGGGAGACGAGCTGGTGGAAAACGCCCGTCGTGCCGGACCGGCGGCAGCGGCTGGCGGTGGGGATGTCGGCGGACGGCCGGGTGGAGGTGTTTCACGCGGCGGTCGACCAGATCTACCACACGTATCAGCACCGGCCGGGGGGCGAGTGGTCGGGGTGGCGGGCTTTCGGCGGGCCCGCGTCGGCGACGATCGCGTTGTCGGCTGCCCCGGACGGCCGGTTGGAGCTGTTCGCCATGAACGCGGAGACGTTCGTGCACCGGTATCAGTCGAAGGTGTCGGGGGAGTGGGCGGACTGGTACACGTTCGGTGGTGGAGGGGATCACCTGGCGGTGGGACGGAACCATGACGGCCGGCTGGAGGTCTTCGCGTCCAACGCGGGCGGTGTGCATCACCGTTGGCACACCACGCCGGGCGGGACGTGGCACGACTGGCGGCCGTTGGGCGGTCCCGCGCGTGCGCGTCTCGCGGTGGCTCCCGCGTCGGACGGGCGTCTTGAGGTGTTCGGGCTGACCGATGACGTCTTCCGCCACACGTGTCAGACCGATCTGGCGGGGACCTGGCGGCAGTGGGTGGACTTCGGCCTGGGCGGCGAGCATGTGGCGGTGGGGAAGAACCGTGACGGGCGTCTTGAGGTGTTCGCCACGAACTCGTCGGGGGTGCACCACCGTTGGCAGAACCGGCCGGGTGGCGACTGGCACGAGTGGCGGCCGCTGGGTGGCCCCGCGGGGGCGCGTCTCGGGGTGGTGGAGTCACATGACGAGCGCATCGAGGTGTTCGCCATGAACGACGACGTGCTGCGGCACAACTACCAGGTCGACGCTTCCGGTGCCTGGCGCAGCTGGCAGGACTTCGGTGGTGGGGGCTACTTCATCCAGGCCCTGCGCAACCGCGACGGACGGCTGGAGATCTTCGCCAACAACCCCGGTGGCGTCCACCACCGCTGGCAGCACCAGCCGGGCGGCACCTGGCACGACTGGCAGCCGATGTGACCCCGCCTCCTGCGAACACCCGGCCGTCGCGGACACCGCACACCGGTGTCCGCGACGGCCGACCGGCGCTCACAGCCGCCAGCGCAGATCCTGCTCGGGTGTGTACCGGCACATCGTCCCGGTGGAGACGGTGCGGCGCAGGTGGGCCGCCAGCTCCGGGTGCCGCTCAGCCAACTTGCGCAAGGTGTCACGGATACGGGCCGTGACATTCTTGCGGGCGCGCTCGCGCGAGTCGCCCAGGCGGCGCGCGCGGCCGCCGAGCCCCGCACAGCGGCGCAGCTCCTCCAGCAGGGCGGCACGCTCCCGGTCATGAGCGGCCGCGCGGTCGTCGTCCCCCCGCTCGACCGCCCGGTCGATCTCCTCCTCCAGCCGCTCCAGATGACGGCGGTACCGGTTGCGGGCCTCGTCGTCCATCACCTCGTCGGCCCCCATGCCGTGCACGGTGGCGACGGTGTCGTCGTCCGGGTTCAGCAGCTGGAGGGCCGCGATGTCGCGGCCGGGCAGACTCAGCAGGCAGTGCAGGTCCCGCAGACCCTTCGCGTCGGGCATGTGCACGGTGCGGCCCCCGTACGTCAGCCGCCACACCTCGCCGTTGCGGCGGAACTCGTACGCGGGGGACGGCGAGGCGGTCCGGCCGGGCGGTGCGCCCGGGTGTCCGACGCGGGCGAGCAGATGCGTCATGCCGAGCTCGCGCGCCTGCGCCGCAGCCTCGCTCACCAGGGCGCTCACGTGCTGCTCGTCGTGACCGTCCTGCGCCGAGAGCGCGGCCGCCAGTTCCAGACGGGCCCGCAACGACCAGGGCAGCGCGTGCAACCGGTCGGCCGACCGGCGCGCCTGGGTGAGATGACGCACCGCCGAATCCCACCGCTGCTGTGCCGCGTCGAGGACACCCAGCCAGAGCGCCGCCGGGCCGCTGATGTCCCACCCGAAGAGCGAGACCAGCCACTGCCCGCTGTACGGCGCCAGGGCGGCGCGCGCGGTCTCGCACCACGCCGGGTCGCCCGACGCGGCGGCTGCTTGTGCCTGGTGGCGCAGCCACAGCGGGGTGACGCTGCGGTGGAGCACCGTGTCACCGCCGGCGCCCGCCCCCGGCCGGGGGACGGACACCCCCTGGCTGTCGCCGGCCTCCAGCTCGGTCAGGGCCTCGACGAGGTCGACGTACGGGTGCTGCTGGGACCGCAACGTATACAGCAGCTGCCGCGCCTCGGCGAACCTGCCCCGCAGCACGAGCAGGCTCCAGCGGTGATGGGAGGCGAAGTACCGGTAGTAGTTGGCGCCGGGGGTGTTCATGGACTCCGAGGTGTCGAGCAGCTGTGCCGCCTCGGCGAACCTGCCGGTCAGGGAGTGGACGATGCTGTGGTCGATCACGGAGTGCAGCCGCAGGCGCGCCGAGCCGTCGGCGGCGCCCAGGGTCACCATCGCGTGGAAGTCCTCCATGAACCGCGGGTCGTCCGATTCGAGCGCGGCGACCCAGCACATGGACATCGCCACGTGTTCCGTCCACAGGTCGTGGCGGCGCCGGGACACCTCGACGAGCTCTGCCGCCAGGGCCCGCCGGGCGACCGCCGCCCGCGGCCCCCACTCCGACTGGAGCCGCGCCCACAGCCCGATGTGCAACGTGTCGTCATCGCCCGCCGCACGGGCCCCGGCGACCACCGCGGCCGCCACATGCCGGGCCAGGGAGGTCTGGGACAGCGTCAGCCCGGCGGCGTCATCACCAGCGGCGCGGTCTTGTCCGTACGCCCAGCGCAGCGCACGCGGCTTCAGCAGCGCGGTGTCGCCACGTCCGTCGGCGCCGTACAGGGTCAGCGCGGTCCGCCCCATCAGCAGTGGGTCGCCCACGTTCCTCGCCAGCGTGGCCGCGTCGGTGAACACCCGCCAGGAACGCTCGTGTTCACCGATCATCTGGAGGGCCGTCCCGAAGTCGAGCCCGAGCAGCACCCGCCGCGCGGGATCCTCGTCACCGACGCGATCCAAGGCACGTTCGTAGTGACCGGCCGCTTCCTCATGGGCCATCCGGTTCTCCGCGTGACGCGCCGCGGACAGCAGCAGGTCCACGGCCTCGTCGCGGTCCAGCTCCTCGAACGCCAGATGGGCGTGGCGGGCCAGCTCCACCGGCAGCGTCGCGTCCTGCGCGACCGCCGTGCTCCGCAGCGCGCGTACGGCAGCCGCGTGCAGTCGGCGGACGCGCCGCGCGTCCAGGCTCCCGTACAGCGTCTCGCGTACGAGGTCATGCTCGAAGAGCACCTCCCCGGGGTGTTCGTGGGCCACCAGCCGGGCGTCCGCGGCCCGGGTCAGCCACCGGTACACCTCCTCGGACGGGGCCCCCATGACGCGGGCCAGCGTGTCGGTGCGGAACCGCCGCCCCAGCACGGACGCCGCGGCCAGGCACTCGGCCACGGCGCCGTCCAGCAGGTTCAACCGCTGCTGGAGAGAGGCGCGCAGGCCCGGTGACATGCCGTTCACTTCGTGACCGCCCGCCCACAGGCGCGCCGTTTCCTGAACGAAGAAGGGGTTGCCGCCCGTTCGGCGCAGCACATCGGCCACGAGTTCGCCGTCCGGTGCGCGGCCCGCCGTACGGCGCATCAGCTCCGCGACGTCGGAGGACCCGAGCCCGGTCAGCGGCAGCCTCGTGGCCCGGGTCGCCAGTGACCGGAGCCGGTCGCGCAGAGGATGGTCCGGCCGCTCGACCTCCACGAGGCGGCATGTCGCCACGATCAGCACCCGTTCCAGCGACACGTGCTGGGCCGCGAACTCCAGGAGGGCGACCGACGCCGAGTCCGCCCAGTGCACGTCCTCCAGCACGACCAGCACCGGCCGGTGCTGCGCGGCGGTGACCAGCATGGTCGTGACCGCGTCGAACAGCTCGAACCGGCCCGCCTCCTCCGCCTTGCCCGCGCCGCCCAGCAGCACCTGCCACACCGCGCCGGCGGCCTCCGACGCGGCCTCCCACGCATCGGCCGGCAAGGACCTGCGCAGCCCTCGTACGACCTGTGTCCAGGGCCAGTAGCCGGGGGTGCCGTCGGCGCCCCAGCACGAACCGCGCAGCACCGCCATGCCCGCGCGCCCCGCCTCGTGGACCGCGCGGCCGGTGAGGGCCGTCTTGCCGATGCCCGCCTCGCCGGTGATCAGCAGCAGACCGCCGTGACCACCGCGCGCCCGCTCCAACTGCGCGCGCACCGAGCGCAGGACGTCGTCCCGCCCGAGCAACGCCTGCCCGGCGCCGTCCTCGGGCGACGGCGGGGTCACGACCGCCCCCGGACCCGGCCCCGGCAGGCGTCCCTCGTACAGGTCATGCCCTCACCACCCCCGCAGCGCCGCGTCCCGCGACAGCCGTTGTTCCGCCCGGAAGCGTAGAGCGTGTTCGAAAACCGGATCAACCGCGCCAAAGCGGGAACGCGGTCGCGCGTGGGGTCCGCGGGTGACTTCCCGTCAGCGTGCCAGGAGCTCCCGGATCGCTTCCGCGATCTCGTCGGGCGCCTCTTCCGCCATGAAGTGCCCCGCGCGGGTGAGCCGGTGGTCGAGGTCCGGCGCCCACGCCTGCCACACCTGGGCGGCGTCGTAACCGAGCCGGGCGCCCCAGTCCTGCTGGACGACCGTGACGGGCATCGCGAACTGGGAACCGGCGTCGAAGTCCGCCTGGTCGTGCGCGACGTCGATACCGGCGGAGGCGCGGTAGTCGGCCACGATCGAGGGCACGGCCGCGGCGCTCGCCCGCAGGTATGCGGCGCGCACGCCGTCCGGGATCGCGGCCGGGTCGCCCGCCCAGGCATCGAGGAACGAGCCGAAGAACGCGTCCGCGCTGTTGGCGATCATGGTTTCCGGCAGTCCCGGCGGCTGCGCCATGAGGAAGAGGTGGTAGCCGACCGCGGCGGAGACGCCGTGCAGGACGTTCCACATGTCGAGCGTCGGTACGACATCGAGGATGCCGAGGTGGGTGACGGTCTCCGGATGGTCGAGACCGGCCCGGAAAGCGACGAGGGCGCCGCGGTCGTGGCCGACCAGAGCGAAGCGGTCGTGACCGAGCGCCGCGGCGAGCGACACGATGTCGGCGGCCATCGCACGCTTCGCGTACACGTCGGGGGTGGTCGCCGCGGGCTTGCCGCTCGCGCCGTAGCCGCGCAGGTCCGGACAGATGACGGTGTGCTCGGCGGCCAGGCGGACGGCGACGTGCCGCCACATGAGATGCGTCTGGGGAAAGCCGTGCAGCAGGACGACCGGGCTGCCGTCGCCACCGCCGCTGATCGCGGCGGACATCTCCACGCCGTCCGCACCGGGGAGGCGGACGTGCCGGAAGCCGGGAATGCCGGGGGTCATGTTGGGAGTCCTTGCCTTGGATCGGGTGACTGACGGGTTCACGGTGCGTGGGGGCGATGAGCAGCCGATCAGCACGGTGTGCGGCGGCCGTGAGCGGCCGGTCGATGCCGTCCCGCAGCTCCGCGTGGCCGGTCAGTGCCGCGCGGCCGCCCTGCGCGCCAGTCAGGGCCCCGCGGCAGCCCTGCGCAGCCGGTTCCGCGCGCTGTGGCCGCGATGAGCAGCACGTGGCCGCGATGAGCAGCCGATCAGCACGGTGCCCCCGACCCGGATCGGATGTCCGAGGATGGCGGCATGCGGATCGATGTACTAGGTGCCGTGCGGGCGCGAGACGACCACGGAGGCCCGGTCGACCTGGGCGGACCCCGGCACCGCGAGGTGCTCGCCCGGCTCGTCGCCGCGGAGGGGAGGATGGTCACCGTCGACACCCTTGTCGACGATCTGTGGCCCGAGCCCCCCGCCCGTGCCCTCGGCGCCCTGCGGACGTTCGTCGCCGCGCTCCGCCGTGCCGTCGAACCGGACCGGCCGCCCAGGACCCCGCCGCGCGTGCTCCTCACGGAAGGCACCGGCTACGCGCTGCGGATACCGCGCGCGGCCGTGGACGCGTACCGGTTCCAGGACGCCCTGGCGGCGGCACGCCGCTCTCCCGGAAGCGTGGCCGCCCTCGGCGAGGCGCTCGCCTCGTGGCGCGGGCCGGCCTACGCCGACCTGCCGGGCGTCGCCTGGGCCCAACGCGAGAGGACCCGGCTCGAAGAACTGCGGCTCCAGGCCGTGGAACTGCGCGCCGGCATCCTCCTCGATGCCGGACAGGGAGCAGACCTCGTCGCCGAGCTGGGCGCCCACGTCGCCGAGCACCCGTGGCGCGAACCGGCCTGGGGGCTGCTCGCCCGCGCCCTCTACCGCGACGGACGCCAGGCCGACGCGCTGGCAGCGCTCCGCCGCGCCCGCACGATGCTCGTGGAACAGTTCGGGCTCGACCCCGGCACCGCTCTCCAACGCCTCGAATCCGACATCCTCAACCGGTCCGCGACCCTCGAAGCGGCACCTCGCACCTGGCCGGGCACCGACGTCCGGCTGGGCCCCCGCACCACCGTCGACCTGGCCCGCACCCTCGCGCTCGCGGGCAGCGACGCCCTCGTCCTCTCCCGGCGCAACCGTCTCGCGGCCGTCGAGGCGGCCGAACGGACGGGGGACGTGGCGCTGACCGCCCGCGTCATCGGCGCCTACGACGTGCCCGCGATCTGGAGCCGGGCCGACGATCCCGAGCAGTCCCGCGCCGTCGTGTCGGCCGCCGAGCGCACGCTCGCCGCGCTCGGACCCACCGGCGCTCCCGACCTGAGGGCCCGGCTCCTCGCCACCGTCGCCGTCGAGAGCCGCAGCGCGGATACGCACGGATCCGCCGCGCGGAGCGCACAGCGGGCCGCGCGTCAGGCGGAGGCCCTGGCGCGGGACCTCGGTGATCCCGCGCTGCTCGCCTTCGCGCTCAACGGCGTGTTCTTGCAGTCCTTCTCGCGGCCGGGGCTCGCACCCCAGCGGGACGGAACCGGGGCCGAACTCGTCTCCCTGGCCACCCGGCACGGCCTGCCGACCTTCGCCATCCTGGGCCGCCTCGTCCGGATGCAGTCCGCGTCGGCCCGCGGCGACCTCGACACCGCCGCCGGGCACGCGAGCGCCGCGGAACAGCTGGCCGCCGTCCACGAGTCGCCGCTCGTATCCGTCCTCACCCTGTGGTTCCGGGCCCGGGTGACCGCCGCCCGGAGCACCGCGGCGGGCGGTCCGACCGCCGCCGCGGCAGCGGCCGCCTACCGTGCCGCCGACGAGGCCCTCACGACCGCGGGAATGCCGGGGCTGCGTCGCGGTCTGCTCCCGCTCGCCCTGCTCGGCCTGCGTCTGCTGCACGACCGTCCCGCCCCGACCGACCCCCAGTACGACTGGGGTCCTCACCTGCCCTGGGCGGCGCCGCTCGTACTCCTCGCCCGGCACAGGCCGAAGGAGGCCCGCGCCGCCCTCGCCGCGGCTCCCGAACCGCCGCGCGACCATCTCCAGGAGGCCCTGTGGTGCCTCACCGCCCACGCCGCCGCGCGCCTCGGCGATCACGAGACCGCCGCGCGCGCCGCGACCGCGTTGCGCGGCGCCCGTGACGAAGACGCCGGCGCCGCCAGTGGCCTGCTCACACTCGGCCCCGTGGAGCGCTACCTCACGGAGGCCGAAGCCTGTGCCGCCACGCACGGGCGCGACTGAACGGCGCGCGCCGCCGTCGGCGCTGTTTGACAGACTCAGCGCCCGCAGATCATCATTCCATTAATTGTTTAATGGAATCGAGAGAGGCGCTTGGTGCACATGACCCCTGCCGACATCACCGAGGCCGGCGGCCTCCCGAGCGCCACCGCGCTCGAGGCCCGCGGCCTGGGCAAGCGCTACGGACGCGGCTGGGCGCTGCGCGACTGCTCGTTCCGGCTGCCCGCCGGACGCATCTGCGGTCTCGTCGGCCCCAACGGCGCGGGCAAGAGCACCCTGTTGCGACTCGCCACCCGCCTGGTGACGCCCACCGAGGGCGAACTGCGGATCTTCGGCGTGCCGGTGGACGACCCGGCCGCGATGCCCCGGTACGCCTTCCTCTCCCAGGACAAGCCGCTGTTCAAGCGGTTCACCGTCGCGGAGACCCTGCGGATGGGCGCCGAGCTCAACCCCGGCTGGGACATGGCCGCGGCGGAGCGGATCGTACGGGCGGGTTCGGTGCCCATGGACGCCAAGGTCGGCACGCTCTCCGGAGGCCAGCGCACCCGCGTCGCGTTCGCCCTCGCCTTCGGCAAGCGGCCCGATCTCCTGCTGCTCGACGAGCCGATGGCCGACCTGGACCCGCTGGCCCGCGACGAGATGGGTTCCCTGCTGCTGTCCGAGGCCGTCGAGCGCGGCACGACGGTGGTGATGTCCTCCCATGTGCTGGCCGAGCTGGAGGACATGTGCGACTACCTCCTGGTCATCGCGGACGGCCGGCTCCGGATGGCCGGCGAGACCGACGAACTCGTCCCGGCCCACGCCCTGGTGACCGGACTCGCGCCCGACGGCCGGCCGCCCGCGGACCTCGCCCCGCACACGGTGGTCGAATTCCGGGTCTCCGGACGCCAGTTCCGTGCCCTCCTGCGCCCCCAGGGCCCACTCGCACCGGACTGGGAGATCTCCGAGCCGAGCCTGGAGGAGGTCCTGCTCGCCCACCTGCGCTCACCGGGCACGGAACCGCTGTTCACCCGAGCCGCCCGCATCGAGGCCGAAGGAATCCACACCGCATGACCACCACCCTGGCCACCGGGCCCCGCACCGGAAAGCCCGCCAAGAAGCCGGGCCTGCTGCACGGCGTCACCTGGCTCGTCGTACGCCAGCACCGCACCGCCCTGTGGCTCATCGCCGCCGTGACCCTCCTCGGCGCGGCCACGATCGTCCACCAGCGCGGCGAGATGGCCTCGACGCTGGACCGGCTCGGCTGGCCCGGCAAGGACGTTCACCTTCCCAGCAGCCCCGAGGGATTCCAGTTCGTCTCCCAGGCTCTGGGCGCGCTGCCCGTCATCCTCGGCGTCTTCCTGGGCGCACCGCTCATCGCGGGCGACCAGGAGCACGGCACCGCCCACCTGGTCACCACCCAGTCGGTGCCGCGGCGCCGCTGGCTGGCCGCCAAGCTGATCGGCTGCCTCTCGGCGGTACTGGTGTCCACGGCGGTGCTCGGCGCGCTGTTCACCTGGTGGTGGGAGCCGTACCGCGAGGTCCTCCCCGCGGACTGGATGCAGGGCGAGGTCTTCGATGCCACGGGGCCGATGCCCGCGGCGCACTCCCTCTTCCTCACCGCCTGCGGCATCGCGATCGGCATGCTCCTGCGCCGGGCCCTTCCCGCGATGACGGTGACCTTCTTCTTCTCCGTTGCCGTCGAGCTCGCCTGGGGCGAGTTCCGCGACCGGCTGGCCACTCCGCGGCTGTTCACCTACCCGCTGAACGCCGATGACCCGGCCTTCCTCGACCAGGCGGTCGAAACCGACCGGTGGATCGGCACCGCGGACGGACAGCTCTTCGGCTGGGGCACCTGCGCCGAGCAGACCGAGCGGGCCACCGACGCCTGCGTCAAGGAGCACGGCATCGTCAACAACGTCGTCGAGTACTTCGGGTACGACCAGATGCCCGGCATGCAGTGGACCGGCGCCGGCCTGCTGCTCGGCGGCACCGCCGTCGTGGCCGTCTTCATCCTGTGGCGGGCGACGCGGCGGCCCCTCTAGGGCGAGCCGGGGCAGCGGGTACGTAAGGTGTCGGCAGGCGAGCAGAGAGTGGGGACAGTGGTCGAATTCCGTATCGACCGGCGCAGCGGCGTGGCCACGTACCTTCAGATCGTGCGGCAGGTCGAACAGGCCCTGCGCATGGGCGCGTTGGTGGAGGGCGACCGGCTGCCCACCGCGGCCCAGGTCGCGGCGGCGACCAAGGTCAACCCGAACACGACGCTCAAGGCCTACCGCGAGCTGGAGCGCGCCGGCCTCGCCGAGGTCCGCCAGGGAGCGGGCACGTTCATCACCCGCTCCCTCGCCCGCCCGCAGGCCGGGCCGGACTCACCGCTGCAGACCGCCCTCACGGAGTGGATGCGTCAGGCACGGTCGGAGGGGCTCACCGGCCAGGACGTGACAGCGCTGTTCGAAGCGGTCCGCGCGGCGACGTTCGAATCCGCCGCCCCGGACTTCTGACCGTACGGCGGCGATATCCGTGCCCGCCACGAGATCGGCACCGGATTCGGGCCCTCGACAGACAACAGGACCGGAAATTGACAGAGGCACTGCGATATGCCCCGAAGGCATACTGGAGAAGCATTTCGGGGCGGGCATCCAAAGGATTGACAGGGGCGCAATCATGTGGCCCCGATATCCCGCCGAAAACAAAATTCTGAACAATTGACAAGGGTGCGGCAATTGCCTACGGTCCAGTCGTCACTTTTGCCGACCGCACCCGAAGGTATTCATGACCGCGTCCCCGACGCTGCCGAAATCCAGGCAGCGGTTGATCCTCGCTGTTCTCATGTTGTGCTCGCTGGTGATCTGGCTGGACAACACCGTCCTGAGCACCACCCTGGAGACCCTCGCTGACCCGGTCCGCGGACTGGACGCCGGCCCCGCCGAGCTTCAGTGGGCTACAGGCTCGTACACGCTCACCTTCGCCACCTTGATGTTCACCGCGGGCGCACTGGGTGACCGCTTCGGGCACCGGACCGTGCTCGTCACCGGACTGGTCGTCTTCGCCGGGGCCTCGATGTGGGCGGCGTACGCGAGCGACGCGGGACAATTGATCGCCGCGCGAGCCGCTATGGGAATAGGCAGCGCGCTGATCATGCCCGCCAACCTGGCCATCCTCATGTGGACCTTCTCCGGTCCCGCGCGGGCGAGCGCCATCGCCATCTCCTCGACATCCGCCGGTGCGGGAATGGCCGCGGGACCGGTGCTGGCAGGGCTGCTCCTCGGCCATTTCTGGTGGGGTTCCGTCTTTCTCGTCAATGTCCCGGTCGTGGCACTGGCACTGATCGGGATCGTCCTGCTGGTGCCCGATTTCCGCAGCCCCGTCCCGCGGCCGCTGGACCCGGCCGGGATGCTGCTGTCGATCAGCGGCCTCGCGTCGCTGGCGTACGGGCTGATCCGCGCGGGCCAGGTGGCCGCCTGGGGTCGTACGGATGTCTGGGCGCCGATCGCCGTCGGAGTGGTCCTGCTGGCGGCCTTCGTCCTCGTCGAACTGCGGATCAAGGCGCCCAGCTTCGACCCCCGCCTCCTCGCCCAACGCACCTTCGGCGGCGGCAACGCGGCACTCGGACTGCTCCTCTTCGCCATGGCCGCCATCACCTTCTACAGCGCGTTCTACCTCCAGGGCGCCCGCGGCTTCTCGCCGATGGAGGCCGGTGCGGCCACCCTCCCGACCGCCCTCGGCGCGGTGCTGGGAGCGACCCTCGGCGCCCGGCTGGTCCGCCACCGGCCGCTGCGTGTGGTCTCCGGAGCGGCCCTCACCGTGGCGGCGCTCAGCATGGGCGCGTACGGGCTGCTCGGGCCGCACACGCCGCTCGTCCTGATCGAGCTCCTGTTGCTGGTCCAAGGGCTCTCCATCGGCATGGTGATCGGCCCGGTGACAGCGGCGTTGATCAGCTCCCTGCCCTTGGAGCGGGCCGGTGCCGGGTCGGCCGTCACCAACACCGTGCGACAGACCGGCAGCGTCATCGGGATCGCCGTGGGCGGCACGATCATGTCGATCGTCTACCGGCGCGCGATCGAACCCTCCCTGAGCGCCGCGCCCGCGCCGGTGCGGGACCGGGCGCGGGTCTCCGCCGAACAGGCCCGGCACGTCGCCACCGAAACACACCGGCCAGCTCTCGCGCGCGCTGCCGACGACGCGTTCGTGCACGCCATGCACGTCGGCGCGGTCTGGGTCATGCTCATCGCACTCCTCGGCGCGGCCGTGCTGGTGATCGCGCTGCGCCCCGCCGCCGACGCGAAGAGGACGAGCCGGCCGGAGCGCCCCGTCACCGCGCCGTCAGCGCGGTGAACGGTCCTCGGCGCCCCACCGCACGGCGCCGGCTCAGGCGGCCCGCACGTGGTCGCCCCACCAGTTGCCCGGCGGCCGCTGCCAGGAGGTGAGCGGTCCGGCGAGTCTGCCGTCCGCGGTGCCCGACAGGGTGAGCAGCGTGGCCGCTCCGTCCGCCGTGCCCTTGAACAGGGCGATGTCCCGTCGCCCGTCCGCGTCGTAGTCGCCGGAGACGATGTGACTGTGCGAGAACGCCCAGGTGCCGGGCGGAGCGCTCCAGGGCACGGTGGGCACCTGGAAACCGCCGTCCGGCGTGGTCGCGAAGCGGAACAGGGAGACCGCTCCGTCGTCGTAGCCGTACATCGCGATCAGCTCGTCGCCGCCGTCGCCGTCGTAGTCCCCGGCGGTCAGCTTCACGTGGCTTCCCCACCAGTTGCCCGGCGGTCGCTGCCAGGACTTGAGCGGTGCGGCGAGGCCGCCGTCCGCCGTGCCGGCGAGGGTGAGCAGTTCGGCGGCGCCGTCCGCGGTGCCCTTGAACAGGGCCACGTCCTGGCGCCCGTCGGCGTCGAAGTCGCCCGTGGTGAGCCGGCTCTGGGCGAAGTTCCAGGTGCCGGCGGGCGCCGTCCAGGGGGGGGTGGGGACCTGGAAGGCTCCCTCGGCCGTGGTCCGGAAGCGGAACAGGGCGGCGCTGCCGTCGTGGTAGCCGTACAGCGCCATGACCTCGTCGCGGCCGTCGCCGTCGTAGTCACCCGAGGTCAACTGCACGGCGGCGCCCCACCAGTTGCCGGGTGGCCGCTCCCACGACTTGAACGGGGCGGCGTACCCGCCGGAGGCCGTGCCGAGCATCGTCAGCAGCGCGATGGAGGCGTCGCCCTGACCGCGCAGCAGAGCCACGTCGCGGCGGCCGTCGCCGTTGAAGTCTCCCGCGGTGATATGGCTCAGGGGGAAGTCCCAGGTACTGGCGGGGGAGTGCCACGCGACGTCAGGGATCTCGAACCCGCCCGCGCTGTTCGCGGGGAAGCGGAACAGCGAGGCCGCCGCGTCGTCGTATCCGTACAGGGCGAAGAAGTCGTCACGCCGGATGTCGTTGCCGGTGCGGTCCGGCCGTTGCTGGAAGGCGGTCCCCTTCTGGTTCGCGCACGTCGACAGCACGATGGGCGCGCCCCGGCGCTCGGCGGAGTTCTCCACTTCCAGGCAGCGCATCGGTGTGGTCGCCCTGGAGAGGATCCACGCGAAGTCCGCACGGCTGTCGATGACGAAGTCGACCCCCGGCGAGCCGGCGCACCCCCACTGCTCGACGCGCGGCGCCGACGTGCCGCCCGCCGGAGCGTCCGTGCGGACCGCCAGGCACTTGCCGCTGTGGGCGTTCACGATGTTGACGGCGTTGGAGGAGGCGGCCGAGGGCCGGAGCAGCCAGCGCGCGCCGGGCTGGCCGTCGCAGTCCCACTGCCGGATTCTCGCCCCGTCGGCACTGGAAGAGTTCTCCACCTCCATGCACCTGCCGCTGTGCACGTTGAGCAGGTTGACCGGGGTGTCGGCCGCCGAAGCCGCGGCCGTCGCGGTCCTCGGTGGCGTCAGCAGAGCGGCCATGACGGACAACGCGGCGGCAAGGAGCCACACGAGCGGCCACCGTCGGGTACGGACACTGCCACTTCGCATGCGGACCACCCCTGGACGTCGGACGAACCGGGCCGGATCCTCGCAGCCTGTCCTGACGGGCTGCTGACACGTGTCCCGCCCACCCTGCCCGGTACGCGCCGGTCCCGGAATTGACCCGCTCAGCGCACCGGGAAGCCGAAGGTGTGGCCCCGCTCCTTGAGCCGGGGGAGGAGGCGGCGCAGGGCCTCGACGGTCTGGGTGCGGTCGCCGCCCGCGTCGTGGAAGAGGAGCGTCGGGCCGTTGGGCAGTTCCCGCTCCACGGTGGCGACGATGGCGTCCGTACCCGGCCGCTCGAAGTCCTTGCTGTCCACGTTCCACCCCAGCGGCCGCATGCCGCGGGAAGCGGCCAGCTTGCGGCTGTGCGGGGTGAACGCCCCACCGGGCGCCCGGTAGTACATCGGCCGTACGCCGCCGGACGCCTTGGTGATCATGCGTTCGGCGTCGAGTATCTGCTGGGACTGGTAGGCCTCGGTTTCCTGGTCCATGGCGGTGTCGTGCGACACCGAGTGGTCGCACAGCCGGTGCCCGGCCGCGACCACCTGCTTCACCAGGTCCGGGTGCGCCCGCGCCTGCGTCCCCACCATGCAGAACGTGGCCTTCACCTCGTACTCCCGCAGCAGGTCGAGCACTCTCGGGGTCCATACGGGGTCCGGGCCGTCGTCGATGGTGATGTTGACGCCCCGCTTCCCCTTCTCCGAGGCGTGCGCGATGGTCGCCGCGACCGGCTTCACGTCACTGCCCGGCTTCGCCGGCGCGGTCGCCTTCGGGGAGGAGTCACCCGCGGGACCGGCCTGCGCGGTCCACACCGAGGCACCGGTGGCGAGCACCGTCACCCCGAGCGCCGCCCCGACCATCTTGCCGTACCAGCTCCGCCCGCCACCGTGCCGTGCCATGTCCGCCCCTTTCGCGCGTTCCCTCGCTGATCCCCGGTCACCTCGCGACCACCCGGCAGGACGAGGTACGGAGGCCAAGGGATCCGTCCGTTACCGATCACGGACAATTCCGAGAAAGATCGCGGACAAACGCGGGCCCGGCGGTCGGAAGGCGGGCGCGGACCGTGCGCCACGCCGTCAGGACGGCCCGGGTCAGGGGGTGTTCGGGGGCGGGCCCAGGTAGCGCCGGCGCGCGCGGCGAGCCCCGGCTGCTTCGCCCGCCTCAGCGGCCACCGGATAAGGCGGGCAGGCCCACGGCAGTCGGCCGCGCGCTATCCGGCAGGGTGCCCGGAACCGTCACCGTCACCGAAGGGCCAGGCGTCGACATCGCGGTAACGGATGGGGCCCGGCCCGCGGCCATGGTTACTGGCGACCAGATGCAGACGTTCGGTCTGCCACGGGCGGCCGGTGAACCCGGCGAGCCCCTCGGCCGCCCGCACCGCGCACGACGGGGTGTCCCTGCGGGCCCGCGCCAACGTCAGATGCGGACGCAGCTCCCGCTCCACGAAAGCGACCCCGCACTGTTTCACCACGGCGCGCACATCGGCGGCCAGCAGGCGCAGCCCTTCGAGGTCACCGTCGATCCCGCACCACAGCACCCGCTCGTCGAAGTGCCCGCCGCCGCGCAGTGACAGGGCGAGCGGGCGGCGCGCCGCCGCGAGGTCCGCGAGCGGCGGGCACAGCGACGGCACGACCGCCCTGGGGACCTCGCCCAGGAACGCCAGGGTGATGTGCCAGTCCTCGATACGGTTCCACCGCATCCGCGGATGGTCGGCCCGGGCGGGCCCGAGCTCCCGCGCCAGTTCCTGTTTCGCCTCGTCCGGCGGGGCCAGGGCGATGAACACACGAACGGTCGCGGGCTGAATATGTTCGTTCACGGAAGACTTCGTACCGCATTCCTGTGACGCACCGACCGGCGCCCCCGCGACGCGCGCCGCTCCGGCTCCGTCCCGGCTCCGCCCGGATCGAGTCAGGTCAGGTCGGGTGCGGTCGGGCGAGTCCGCTCAGTTCTGCGCGGCCTGCGGTGCGAGCTGTCGCATCGGGCCGTCGAGCGAGCGCTGGTAGAAGTCGATGAAGCCGTCCGGATCGGGCCCCGCGTTCTGCATGACCAGCCGGTCGAAGCCCGCGTCGACGAACTTCTGCGCGACCTCCAGATACCGGGCGGGGTCCGTCCCGCAGGCGAACTTCTCCAGGATGTCCTCCTCCCGCACGGTCGTGGTCGCCGCGTCGAAATTGACCGGGTTGGGCAGCTCGCTCATGACCTTCCAGCCGGTCACCGCCCACCGGGACGTGTCCAGCGCCGCCCTCGCCGCGGTGTGCTCGTCGGACGCCCACGCCATCGGCACCTCCGCGTAGCGCGGACCGCCGCCCCCGGCGTCACGGTAATGCCGGACGATCTCCGCCTTGTCCTCCGTCGCGAACAGGCCGTCGCCCAGCTCCGCTGCGATCCGTGCGGACACCTCACCGCTGGCGGCCACCGCGATCAGCGGCAACTCCTCGGGCAGGTCGAACACCCGAGCGTCCTCAAGGCGCAGGTGAGTGCCCTCGTAGGACCGGTACCCGCCGCGCCACAGCAGCCGGATGATCTCCAGTGCCTCCCGGAACATCTCGTGCCGGACCCGCACCGAGTCCGGGAACTCCTGCCCGACCACGTGTTCGTTCAGCCGCTCGCCCGAGCCGACACCGAGCACGAACCGGCCCTCCGACACCAGGGCGAGGGTCGCGGCCGCCTGGGCGATGATCGCCGGGTGGTAGCGCACGGTCGGGCACGTCACCCCGGTCGCCAGGCCGATCCGGGACGTCTTGGCCGCGATGGCGCCCAGCACCGTCCACGCGAAGGGCGAATGGCCCTGGTCGTCGAGCCAGGGATGGTAATGGTCGCTGATCTCGACGAAGTCGAAGCCCGCCTCCTCGGCGAGCACCGCCTGCCGCACCAGCTCCGTCGGACCGAACGCCTCGGCGGCCAGCTTGTAACCGATCTCCACGCTGCTCCTCATCTCCGATGACACCGGCACCGTTCTCAGCCGCACAGAGCTCGCCCCACCTGTCGGCGCCGACCCCGCCTCCCTATTCTTTTCACCCGGCACGCTCCACCGCACCCCGGAGCGAGACGCGTGGGGGCTGCGGCGGTGACGGCGAACTGTCGAGAGACCGAGGTGTGGAACCGTGGTGACGCGTCGAACGGTGATGAAAGCGGCAGGGGCGGGAACCCTGACCGGCGGCCTGACCGCGCCCGCCGCCGGGCCCGCGGGTGCCGCGGGTGCTCCTCGGGAGGCACCGGCCGACGTCCTGGCCGTGGTGGAGAAGAGCGGCCACGCGGTCAGCTTCTACGACACCGCGTCGGGGCAGCGGCTGGGAGCCGTCCCGCTGCCCGACCACCCGCACGAGATGGTCGTCGACTCGCGCCGGCGGTTCGCCTATGTGGGGCACTACGGCGTACGCATGTCCTCCACCGTCGGTGAGGGCGGCGCCGCCGTCTTCGTCATCGACCTGGCCGAACGCTCCCTGGCCCGGACCATCGACACCCGCCCGTTCAACCGCGTCCACGGCATGGGCATCGACCGGCACGACCGGCTGTACGCCCTCAGCGAGGAGAAGGCGGTACTGCTCGGTTTCGACGACCCGGCCACCGACCGGGCACCCACCCGAGCGGTACCGACGCACGGCGTGAAGACCCACCTGTTCACACTCAGCCGCGACGGCGAACGCGCCTACGTCACCGGACTCCTGTCGCACACGGTCAGCCTCGTCCGCCCCCACGACGCCTCCGCCCCGCCGCTCCTGGCGACCCCCGGCCAACTGCCCGAGAGCAGCTGCCTGAGCCGGGACGAGAAGACACTGTTCGTCGGAGCCCGCAAGAGCTCCTCGCTGGTGGCCCTCGACGCCCGCACCCTGAAGGTCCGGCGGCGCCGCGAGGTGGGCGGAGACCCCCTGCGCGTCTACACCCTCGACGACGAGCGGCTGCTCGTGGCGGACATCGCCACCGACACCCTCACCGTGTGGAGCACCGGCCTGCGCCGCATCCGCTCCCTCGAACTGGAGGGAACCCCGGCCGCCGTGTCACTGCACCCCACCCGCCCCCTGGCGTACGTCTCGCTGCTGGGCGCCAACCGGATCGCCCTCGTCGACCTGGACCGGCTCGCGGTCCTCGGAGGCTTCGACACGGGACCGGAACCCGACTCCTCCGTGCTCCTGCCGGCCACCCCCTCCTAGAACCGCGCCCGGCCGCACCCGACCGCGCCGACGAGACACGTGTCGCCGCCCGGCGGTCAGGCCGCCACAAGTCCCTCGGCGACGAACCTTTCCACGAACTCCCCCGCACGCCGGTCGAGATCGGCGTACTGCGCCTCTCGCTCGGCGCCCGAGACCGCTTCGCCGAGCAGGAGGTTGCCTTCCGCGTCGACGCGCTGCGGACGCTCCTCCGCGCCGGTGAGCAGGCCGACGGCGGAGTGGGAGAAGCCGCAGTAGTAGGCGATGCCCTCACTGAGATTGGTTTCGAGGACGGTGTGCATCCCCTCCACGACGGGATCGTCGGCGGTGGCACCGGCGAGGCCGAGCCACAGCATGCGCTTGCCGGCGAGGCGGGGCTTGCTGCGGCCGTAGGCGAACCCGTAGTTCCATACGCGGTCGATCCAGCCCTTGAGGATGGCGGGCACACTCTGCCAGTACACGGGGAAGACGGCGACGACGACATCGGCGTCGAGGATGCGCCGCATATGGGCCTGTGTTTCCTCCGAATACGCCTTCTCCCTGTTGCCCCAGTCCGGCTGGTCCGACGTGTTCATCCGGGGGTCGAAACCCTCGGCGTGCAGGTCGAGCAAGTCGATGCGGTACCCGGCGGCTTCGAGCCGGTCAGCGGCACGGCGGGCCGTGTGCGCGGTGAGGGAATCGGCGCGGTGGTGTGCGACGACCACGAGGGCTGTCCTGGCCTGGCTGTCGTGCTGGGTCATGGTCTCTCCCGGCTTGTCTCGGTCGGTCGATTCGATGCGTTCAGTACAGCCGGGGCGACGTGGCCGATCCATGGGAGAAACGCTCCGGAACATAGGAGATCGTCTACGCCACGATCCAGTGACCGCCGGGGCCGTTCCTCTCACCCTCCTGCCGCCCGCAAGGGCACGGCCGCGCCGTGTGATGATGCACCGATGACGGACCGGGCCCGGGGAGTGACCGGATGACCAGGGGACCAGGTGCAGGAGAAAGGGCGGGGAAGCGGCGTGGGTAAGGGTGGGTCCATATCGGATGAGGAGTGGGCGCGCTTTCTGCGGGAGGCCGAGGCCGGGACGGAGGGCGCGCCCGAGGAACCATCGGCGCGGGCCCGGTCGGTGGCGCGGCGGCTGCGGGACGAGCCCGGTCAGCCGGAGGGGTGGCGGACGTACCGGCCGACCCAGGGGCGCCGGGGCAAGGGCCGGTACGTGGTCGGTCTGCTGGTGGCGGCCGGGCTCCTGGTGGTGGCGTTGGACCCGGGGATGGTGACGGGATGGTTCGGAGGCGGCGGAAGTGACGCACCGCTCGCCGCGGAGTCGGAACGTCCGGGGCAGGCGCCGGCGGCACCGGCGGCCCAACGGCCCACGGTGGACGAGCCGTTCAGAGGATCACCCGCCGCGCGGTGGGGGGACGGGGCGGCCGGGATCCACCTGCCGGCCGCGCGGGCGACCGGCTGGATGAGCCGGACGCAGGTCGAGCACGCCCTTGACCGCTCCCGGGACTTTCTCGTCGAGTCCGGCCTGGCCCCTGGTGTGTTGCGCGGGGAGCGGCCCGACAAGGCGATCGCGTTGCTCAACCCGCAGCAGAAGGACGTCCAGGACTACCTGGCTGCCGCGTTCCGCGCGCCCAGCCGGAAGAACAATCCCCTGCTGCTGTTCAGCCGTTTCGACAAGTCGAAGGTGCGGCCGGCCGGAGATGTGGTCAAGGCCCGCGGGCGCCTCACCTTTCGGGAAGGCGAGCGCGGCGCGGTCGAGGTGACCGCCGATGTCACCTTCGTCTATCCCGTCGTGCGCGCCGAAGCGGGCAGCAAGGAGGTCGTGCGCACCATCGTGCGCCGCGAGATCGTGATGAGCTGGGACGACCCCGACAAGGTGGTCACCGAGCCGGGGACCTTCTCCCTTTCCTCGTACAAGGTCGACCACACCAACGGCGGCTGCGGCGCCGTGACCGGCTACTTCACCCCCGAATTCGGCGCCGAGCGCGCTGCCGCCGGCTCGGGCAGGGGCCCTGACGTCGACCCCTACGACCGGAGCACGTCGATGGACGGGCGCACCCGGGAAGCCGCCGAAGCGGGGTGCGGGACCGCCACACGGTCGTGACGTCGCGCTCTGTGGCGGGCGCCGGCTCTCTCCCCACGAGAGCCGGCGCCCGACCGGGTGGACGAGATCCGCGCAGCCTCCGGCTCCCGGCTACTGCCCGGGCCCGGGTACCTCACCCGGACAAGGGTGCCGCCCGTACGGGTACCGGGCCGCCAAGGACGGTCATGGGCGTGTTCCCTGCTGCTCGCCGTCCAGGCCGGACGTGACCTGGTAGGACAGCAACTCGCTGAACAGCCCCGGCTGTCCGGCCAGTTCCTCGTACGTGCCCTCCTGGACGACCCTGCCCTCGTCGAGGACCACGATCCGGTCGGCCACCCGCACGTTGGTGATGCGGTGGGTCACCAGCAGCACCACACGGTCCCGTGCCAGGTCCCGCAGCCGTTGGAAGATCCGGAACTCGGCGCGGGGGTCGAGGTTCGCGGTCGGCTCGTCGAGGACCAGGAGCCCGGCTTCGCGGTAGAACGCTCTGGCGAGGGCGATGCGTTGCCACTGGCCGCCGCTCAGCTCCTCCCCGTTGAGCCACTCGCGAGCGAGGAGGGTGTCCAGGCCGGCGCGGAGCTTGTCGACGACCTCGTCGGCGTCGGCCGCCTCGCAGGCCTCTCGCACCGCCGCGTCACCGCGGGCCGTGGGCTGCCCCTGGGTCACGTTCTCGCGCACGCTCAACGGCCAGTGCGCGTAGTCCTGGGGTACGAGGGCCACCTGCCGCCACAGCTTCTGCGGCTCGGCCTCGCCGATGGGGACCCCGTCCCACAGCACCTGCCCGCTCGTGGGCAGGTAGAGGCCGCTGACCAGCTTCGACAGGGTCGACTTTCCCGAGCCGTTGAACCCGACGAGGGCGGTGACTTCGCCGCGGCGCAGGGTGAGGGAGACGTCGGACAGCGCGTCGTGCTCCTTGCCGGCATAGCGGTGGCTGACCGACTCGACCTCGATCCGGTCCGGCGGCTCCGGCTGGTGCGAGCCCCGGCGCATGCGGAAGCCGCCGGCCTTGTCCAGGAAGCCGCTCCAGTCGTCCATGTACAGGCCCGTGCGTACGGCTCGGGCGCCGACGGCCACCAGCCCGCGCACCGACTGGCCCACCGTCTGTAGCGCGAAGACGGCTGTCCCCGCGTGTCCGACGCTGATGCGACCGCCTGCCAGCAGCCATACGACGGCCGCCCACACGAGGGCCGACCCCAGTCCGCCGCACACCGCGCCGACCAGGGACATCCGGGCGCCCTTGTCGGCGGCGGCCCGGTCCTCGCGGTTGATCCGCGCGACCGTCTGCCGGTACCGGCCGGACAGGAAGTCCGCCATGGTTCCGGCTCTGATCTGGTCGGCGGCGTCCTTGGTGTAGATGTGCCAGCGCAGTACCGACAGCATCCGGTTGTCGCCGTTGCTGCGGAGGTTCGCCAGGTACCGCACCCGGGCGGCGCTGACCTGGGCAAGGGCCTGCGGCAGGCTGGCCGCCACCAGAAGGGGGAGGAGGACCCAGCTCACCCCGGCGAGCACGGCGGCACCGGCGAGGAAGGACGCCGCCGAGGCGATCAGGTCCTGCCCCTCGTCGATCAGGTCCCCGGTGACCTGGGCACCGCGGTCGGCGGCCTCGCGGTCACGGTTGAAGCCGGGGTCGTCGTAGGCGGACAGCTCCACCTCCGCGCAGGCGGTGAGCAGCATCTGCTCGGCCTCGCGGGACATGAGGGGCCCCAGCCGGGACGAGAGCCAGCCGACGGTGATCCCCAGGAGTGCCCGCACTCCGGACGCGGTGGCCAGCAGGGCCACGGACGGCCATGCCTCAAGGAGCCGGTGGTAGACGTCACCACTGGTCAGAAGCGCGGTCAGGGTACCGGCGATGGCGACGAGGCCCAAGGCCTGCATCACGCCGGCCGCCGCCTGGCACAGCAGGAGGCCGGTGGTCGCACGCCGGTCGACCCGCCAGGCGAGAGCCAGCGACCGGCGCACCAACTGGGGCAGGCGCCGGGCCATGTCGCGCATCCGGATCGAGCGGCCGGCCGCTTCGCGGCTCCCGGTCAGGTCGACGTACCGCAACTGCGGCTCAGTGGCGGGCTGTTCCGAGAGGGCGTCCGGCTCGGTCTCGCGGAGGCGGCCAGACCCGCCCTGCGATCCGACGCTCTTGGCCGCGGGCGTGGGAGACGGCGGGGTGGTGCGCGGCCCCGGAACGCTGTCGGCGGACGCATCGGTGGGCTCGCTCATACCGCCCACCCCGTATCCGGTCGTGCCGAGCGGCGGACGGCGGCGTCAACCTGCCGCCTGCCGAAGGCGGGAAGGCGTGCGGCAGGCCGCCGATGTTCGAATTCTGGTGATTGCTGCACGGAGATGAGTACGGAAGTCATGGCGTCCTCCATCTGGGCGCACGAGGGGTACTGGTGCTCCAAGAACGCCCCCGTTCGGGGCTCCGTAACGGTCTTCCCGGGGGCAGATCGTGGACGGATGTTCTATTGGCGGGCGGAGCCGTTCCGGCTGCGTCCCGGAGGTGAGGCGATGCACTCGAACGGTGTGTGTCACTCGTTCGTGGTCTTGCCCCGCGGGCCTCTTCGGCAGGACGCCGCGGATCGCAAGGCGTCACAACCCCCGCCCGGCGTGCGCGGTGGTGTCCGCTCAGGCCCGTGGCACCACCCGTACATCCGTCCCTCCCCGGCGGATCGCCCCCACCTCCCCGGGCGCGAGGCCGTCGTCCACCACCAGCAGGTCGAAGTCCGACAGCGGGGCCAGCGCGTACAGGCCGTCGCGGGCGAACTTGGTGTGGTCGGCGAGCAGCACCCGACGGGTCGCCGCCGCCATCATGGCGCGCTTGACCTGCACTGTCTCCGGAGACGTGTGGTAGCAACGGCCGCGAGTCACCGCCGTCGTGGACATGAAGAGCACGTCCGCGCGGAACGCCTCGACACTGTCCGCGGTGTGCAGGCCCATGAACGCGTCATAGGCGGGGAAGTAGCTGCCGCCGAGGGCGATCAGGGAGATGCCGGGCTCCTTCGCGAGCGCGGTGATGGCGGGCAGCGAGTTGGTGATCACCGTCAGCGGGGTGCGCTCGGTGAGCAGGCGCGTCAGACGCAGGCACGTCGTGCTGTCATCGAGCAGCACCGTCTGCCCCGGCACCACCTCGCGCGCGGCGGCGCGCGCGAGGTGGTGTTTCGTCTGCGCCATCGTCGCCATGCGTTCGGCGACGCTGCCGTGGAACTGGGCCGACGGCAGACCCGTCGCCCCGCCCCGGACCTTGCGCAGCCAGCCCTGCGACTGGAGGAAGTCGAGGTCGCGGTGGATCGTCATCAGGCTGACGCCGAACTCCTCGGCGAGGTCCGCGGCGCGCACGAAACCGTTCGCGACCACTGACTCGCGGATGTGTACGCGCCGCTCCTCGCGCACATCAGCCCGGTCCCGGCCCCGGTCCGTCGTCGCCATGCCGTTCCCCTCGCCCTCCGGGCCGGCCTCGCTTGCCGCGCCGGCCCCTGCCTTCCGGCTCTTCCCGCGCTTTCGGCCTGCCCTGCCATGTGAAATCCGTGCGTGATGATCTCATGGATCTCACACGGCGGTCCCATGGTCGCCGCGGCCTCGCACAGCTGAGGGGCTGGGCGCCAAGCCGTCGTCACACGGCGGCAGCCCCCGCCCACGCGAGAAGTCCGCGGGGCGATTGACGTCAGATTTCGGCCAACTGTTAGCTCGGGCCTGCCCGCACGCACCGCCGCCACCGCCGCAGGGGGAGCCCATGACGAACACCCCGAGTTCCGTCTTCACACGACTGGGCATACCGCCCGCCCTCTCCTGGGGCTACCTGGGGCTCCTGATCTTCATGACCGGCGTCGGCGTCGAGGCCGGCTACCTCTCGCCCTATCTGGAGAGCCTCGGCATCCCCGCCTCCGGCGTAGCGATGATCTTCACCGTGTACGGCATCACCGGTGCCGTCGCCGCCTGGTTCGCCGGGGCGCTGTCCGACCTGTGGGGACCGCGCCGCGTCATGTGGCTCGGCCTGACCGCCTTCGCCGTCACGCACGTCTTCTTCCTGGCGGTGGCGATCCCGAGCAAGGCGTACCCGCTGCTGCTCCTCGGCTACGGGCTGCGCGGCCTCGCCTTCCCGCTCTTCGCCTACGCCTTCCTCGTATGGATCGCGGCGGTGGCGCCGCCGCGGCAGATGGGCAGCGCCATGGGCTGGTTCTGGTCGGCCTTCTCGGCCGGGCTGCCCACGCTGGGCTCGCTCACCGCCAGTGTGCTGATCCCGCGCGTCGGTGAACTGGGCACCCTCTGGGCGGCGCTGGGAGTGGTCGTCGCGGGCGGGCTTCTACCGCTGCTCCTGGTCCGCGAGCGCACGGGCGCCGCACGTCTCGCACCGCCGGGGGAGAGCCCCCTGGCCGGTCTCGTCGGCAGCCTCACGATCCTCTGCCGTGAGCCGCGGGTGGGGGCGGGCGCGGCGGTGCGAATGCTCAACACCGCCTCGCAGTTCGGCTTCCTGGTGATGCTCCCGACATGGTTCGTCAAGGAGATCGGCCTGAGCGACGCGCGGTGGCTGCGACTGCTCGCCCTGATGTTCGCCACCAACATCGTCACCAACCTCCTCTTCGGGATCGTCGGCGACAGGGTCGGCTGGCGCGCCACCGTCGCCTGGTTCGGCGGCGCCGGCTGCACCCTGTCCACCCTCGCCCTGTACTACGTGCCGTCCACGGCCGGCGCGCAGTACGCCCTGTGCGTCCTGGTCGCCGTCCTGTACGGCGCGACCCTGTCCGGGTACGTGCCGCTCTCCGCGCTGATGACCGCCATCGCCCCCACCCACAAGGGGCAGGCCATGGCCGCCCTGAACCTCGGCGCGGGCGCCTCCGCCTTCGTGGGCCCGCTCGTCGTCAGCCTCTTCCTCGGGCCGCTCGGGGTCGGCGGCGTCGTGTGGATCTTCGCCGGATTCCACGCGGTCAGCGCGCTGCTCACCCTCACCCTGCGGACCGCGGCCCCGGAGACGGCGCCTCTCGCCCCGGAGACAGCACCGCCCGCCCGCCTGCCGCAGCCGCTGCCCGCCGGCGCCGGGGACGGCAACGTCGGCGCGCCCATCACGAAGGGACCGTGAAACCATGTCGGTACTCGCCATCGACGTCGGCACCACGATGATCAAGTCGGTCGTCTTCGACGACCAGGGCAACGAACTGGCCGTCTCGCGGCTGGCCACCGAGGTGCACCGCCGCCACCCCGGATGGGCCGAGCAGGACATGGACACCGTGTGGAACACGGTCGTCTACACCGTTCGCAACGTCCTGTCCGACATCAGTGACCCCGTCTGGCTGGTGACGTTCACCGCGCAGGGCGACGGCGCCTGGCTCGTCGACTCCGCCGGGCGGCCCACCGGGCCCGCGATCCTGTGGTCCGACGGGCGCGCGGGCGACATCCTCACCGGCTGGCAACGCGAAGGTCTGCTCGAAGAGGCGTTCCGCCGCAACGGCTCCCTCACGTGCAGCGGCATGCCCAACGCCCTCCTCAGCTGGCTCGCCACCCACGACCCGGGACGCCTGGACCGCTCCGCCGCCTCGCTGACCGCCGCCGGCTGGCTCTTCCTGCGCCTGACCGGGGTGACCGCCACGGACGAGTCCGACGCGTCGGCGCCCTTCCTCGACCACGCCACCGGCGACTACGACCCGCGGATCGTCGCCCTGTTCGGCCTCACCCCCTATGCCCGCCTGCTGCCCAAGGTCCTCGGCGAGCAGGAGCGCGTCCGCGAGATCACCCCGGAGGCGGCGGGCCAACTCGGCCTGCCCGCCGGGCTTCCCGTCGTCATGGCGCCGTACGACATCGCCTCCACCGCCCGCGGCGCGGGCGTCGTCAACCCGGGCCAGGCCTGCGGCATCCTCGGCACCACGCTGTGCACGGAGATCGTCCGCGAGGACATCGACACGAGCGGCGAGCCGTCCGGCATCAACATCGCCTACCAGGGCCGTGACCGCGTCCTGCGCGCCTTCCCCACCCTCAACGGCGCCGAGGTCCTCACCTGGGCCGCCCGCACGCTCGGCCTCCAAGGGCCGCCGGAACTGGCCGCATTGGCGTTCTCCGCCGAACCGGGCGCCCGCGGCCTGATGTTTCTGCCGTATCTCTCCCCGGCGGGGGAGCGGGCCCCCTTCCTCGACCCGCACGCCCGCGGAGCCTTCTGGGGACTCGGCCTGGAGCACACGCGCGCCGACATCGCCCGCGCCGTCTTCGACGGCCTCTCGCTCGTCCTGCGCGACTCGCTCATCGCCTCGCGCACGACCGTCACGGAGCTGCGGCTGTGCGGCGGCGGCGCCAACAGCGCCGAGTGGTGCGCGCTCATCGCGGATGCCACCGGCGTCCCGACGGCCCGCTCCCAGGACACCGAACTGGGCGCCAAGGGGGCCTTCCTCACGGGCCTCGTGCTCAGCGGCGCCGAAACCAGCATGCACAGCGCGGCAGCCAAGTACGTGCGCATGCACGACAGGTGGGAGCCGGACCCGGAGCGCTCCGCCCACTACACGCGGCTCTACGAATCGTTCCTCACCTGGCGGACCCTCGCACGCGAGGCAGGGTGGCGGGCCGCCCCTCCCCACGGCCCCCGTGCGGCACACCACGATCCCCGTACGGCACACCCCGAAGGAGCGCACCGTGCCTGATCACCTGCCCCCGGACGCCGTCTGGCTCGGCCTCGACCTCGGCACGCAGAGCGCCCGCTGCGTCGCCGTTGACTCCACCGGCGAGGTGCTCGCCGCCGCGTCCCGGCCGCTCACCGGCCACCGCGAGGGCAACCGCCACGAGCAGGACCCCGAGCAGTGGTGGAACGCGCTCGCCGCCGCCTGCCGCGAGGCCCTGTCGGGCATCGACACCGACCGGATCCGCGGGCTCGCGATCGACGGCACCTCCGGCACGATCCTCCTCACCGACGCGTCGGGGACACCGCTCACCCCCGGCCTGATGTACGACGACGGGCGCGCCGCCGAGCAGGCCGTACGCGTCGACGAGGCGGGCGCGGACCTCTGGCACACGCTCGGCTACCGCTCCATGCAGCCCTCCTGGGCCCTGCCCAAGCTGCTGTGGCTCCTGGACCACGAACCCGCGGCGACGGTCCCGGGGACCCGGCTGCTCCACCAGCCCGACCTGATCACCTGGCGGCTCGCCGGGCACCAGGTGCCGAGCGACACCAGCCACGCCCTCAAAACCGGCTATCACCTCACCGAGGAGCGCTGGCCGCAGCGGGAGCTCGCGGAACTCTCCGTGCCCCAGGGCCTGTTGCCCGAGGTGGTACGCCCCACAAGCGTGCTCGGCGCGGTCTGCGCGGATGCCGCCGACGTGACCGGCATCCCCGAGGGCACCGCCATCGTCGCGGGAATGACCGACGGATGCGCGGCGCAGATCGGCGCGGGCGCCCTCACCCCGGGCGCCTGGAACTCCGTACTCGGCACCACCCTCGTCTTCAAGGGCGTCAGCAGCCATCTCGTACGCGACCCGGGCGGCGTCGTCTACTGCCACCGCGGCCCCGGCGACAGCTGGCTGCCGGGCGGCGCGTCCAGCAGCGGCGCCGGCGTCCTCGCGCGCGAGTTCCCGGACGCCGACCTCGACGAACTCACCGCCCTGGCCGGCGAGTCGGACACGGACGCGGTGGCCTACCCACTCGTGTCCACCGGCGGCGAACGCTTCCCCTTCCGCGCCCCGCACGCCCGGCCGTTCCTCCTCGGCGAGCCCGCGGGCGAAGCCGAGCGCTTCCACGCCCACCTCCTCGGCGTCGCCTGCCTGGAGCGGCTCTGCTTCGACTACCTCGACCTGATCGGCGCCCCCGTCGACGGCCCGCTCACCCTCACCGGCGGCGGCGCCCGCAACCGCTACTGGAACAGGCTGCGCGCAGAAGTCCTCGGCCGCCCCGTCCGCGTCCCCGAACAGGCCGAGGGCGCCATCGGCATGGCGGTCCTCGCCGCCACCTCCGCCGGCGTCGACGTGCGGGCCGCGGCGGCCGCCATGGTCCGCGTCGGCGAGGAGATCGTCCCCGACCCGGCGCGCACCGCCCGCTGGATGCCCGTCCACCTCGCCCTCGTCGACGCGCTCACCGAGCGGGGCTGGCTGGACGCGTCCGTCGCCGCGCACGCCGGGAAACGGGCCCGCGCTCACCCGACCGGCACCCCCGGCCGCCAGGAAAGGACACGCCAGTGACCGACTTCATCCTCGTACGCCACGGGGAGACCATCTGGCACGACGGCAACCGCTACGCCGGACGCACCGACGTACCCCTCACCGCACGCGGCAGGCGTCAGGCCGCCGAGCTCGGCGCCTGGGCCGCGGGACAGCCGATCGACGCCGTGGCCAGCTCCCCGCTGAGCCGCGCCAGACTCACCGCCGCGCCCGCCGCCGAGGCGCTCGGCCTGCTGCCCCGTATCGACGAACGGCTCCTCGAAGTCGACTTCGGTCGCGGCGAGGGGCTGACGCGCGACGAGATGCGCGAACGGTTCCCCGAGGAACTGGCCGCGTTCCTCCGCGATCCGGTCGCCCACCACCTGCCCGGCGGCGAGGACCCCCGCACGGCCGCCGCGCGGGCCGGCGCGGCGCTCACCGACCTCGCCGAGGAGTTCCCCGACGGCCGCGTCCTCGTCGTCGCCCACTCCACCCTCGTACGCCTCCTGCTCTGCCGCCAGTTGGGCATTCCGCTCGCCGACTACCGGCGTGTGTTCCCCGCGCTCCACAACGGAGCCCTCACCGAACTGCGGCTGCGCGACGGCCAGATGTCACTGCTGCGTCTCAACGCGCCGACGACCCCCGCACCCGTGTCCCCGTAGCTCCCCGTAGACCCTCGCCACGGAAGACCTCAGGAAAGAAGTCCCTCATGAGCACCACCGTCCTCGCAGCGGGCGACCACTTCGTCCTCCCGCGCCTGCTCGCCGACGAAGTCCGCAGGGCCGCCGGCACCACGCACGTCTCCGTGCGGGAGCTGGCACTGCCCTGGCCGCACACACCCTTCGGCCCCGTCGGCGAGGTCCACGAGGCGTCCGGCACCGAGGACGAACTGATTCAAGCCCTCCAGGGAGCCGAGGTCTGCGTCACGCAGATGGCGCCGCTCACCGAACGCGTCCTCGCCGAGTGCCCCGACCTGAAACTGATGTGCGTCAGCCGGGGCGGCCCGGTCAACGCCAACCTGGAGGCGGCCACACGGCACGGCGTGGCCGTGTGCTACGCCCCGGGCCGCAACGCCGTCGCCACCGCCGAACACACCCTCACCCTGCTCCTGGCCGCCGCGCGCGGCGTCGGCGATACCCACACCGACCTGCGACGGGGCGTATGGCGCGGCGACTACTACGACTACGACAACTGCGGCATCGAGATCGACGGCGCCACCGTCGGCCTCATCGGCTACGGCGCCATCGGCAGCCGCGTCGCCAACGTCCTGGCGGCGATGGGCGCCCACGTCCTGGTCCACGACCCCTACGTGGCCCGGGAATCGCTCGCCGGCGTCGCCCGGCAGGTCTCCCTCGACGAGCTGCTCACCCGCTCCCGCGTCGTCTCCCTCCACGCGCGCGTGACCGAGGAGACCACGGGCATGATCGGCGCGCCGCAGATCGCACGGATGCCGCGCGGGTCCGTTCTCGTCAACTGCGCCCGCGGCGCCCTTCTCGACTACGACGCCGTGTGTGACGCCCTGGACTCCGGGCAGCTCTCCGGCGCCGCCTTCGACGTCTACCCCCAAGAGCCCGTTCCCGCCGGCTCGCGTCTCCTGCGCACCCCCGGCATCGTCATGACGCCGCACATCGCGGGCGCAAGCCAGGAGGTCGCGCACAAGGCGGCCCGGATCGTGGCGGGCGAGGTCGGCCGGTTCCTGCGCGGCGAGCCGCTCGCCCACTGCGCGAACCCGGAGGTGTTCACGGGCTCGGCCTGACCCCCCGGGGCCTCCGGGTGTGTGCGGAACGTGCGGGCCACCCCCCGGCCCGGGGGTTCGGGCCGGGGGCGGCACGCCTGTCCGGACGTGGCGGTGACTCCGGTACCGGGACTGTTCAGTCCTGGTGGAGTTCGTTGCGGCCCGGGCCGCCGGAGAGCTTGTCGGTGCCGGTGCCGCCCCAGAGGACGTCGTCACCGCTGTTGCCCCACAGCGTGTCGTCGCCCGCCTCGCCGTACAGCTTGTCGTTGCCCTTGCCGCCGTAGAGGGTGTCGGCACCGTCCTTGCCGTGCAGGACGTCGTTGCCGTCCTCGCCGTGCAGGGTGTTGTCCTCGCCGGTGCCGGTCAGGGAGTCGTCGCCGGGGCCGCCGAAGCAGTCCTGGCTGCACCGGGTGAGGGTGTCGTTCCCCGCGTCGCCCCACGGCCCGAAGCCGAACGGGCCGCCGCCGCCTTCGAGGCGGTCGTCGCCGCCACCGCCGTACAGGAGCGCGGACGCCGACGCCTTGATGACGTCGTTGCCCTCGCCGCCGTAGATCCCGGCCCAGGCCTGGCTGTCCGGCGCGAGGGTCGCGGTGTCGTCCTTGTCGCCGAGGTCGATGTCGTAGCTGTCGGAGTCGTCCGAGTTCTCCGGGATCTTCACCGCGCACCGCACGGCGGTCCGATCGCCCTCCTGCGGGTGGACGCACTCGTCCCACTCCGCGGCCTCGGCGGAGACGGCGATGTCGTACTGGTCGTGGAAGGTGAGGACGTAGTAGGAGTCGTGCTCACCGCGGTGGTCGATCTCTTCGTCGACCGTCACCTTGTTCTGCTGGCCGGGCGCCGCCTTGTACCAGAGCTCGCCGTCCGCGACGACGACGGAGGCCGTGGCCCGAGCGGCGGACGGAGCGGCCTGGGAGGCCGACGCCGCCCCCGTTAAGCAGGCCGTGCCGAGAGCCAGGGCAAGGGTGGCGGTGGCTGCGATGGTCTGGTGAATACGCATGCGGAAGTGACCCTTCAGGGTGTACGTGTGCGGTGGTGCTTCCGGTCGCCCAGTGAGACAGGAGGCCGGGGAAGGGCGTTGCCCGGCGGCTGATGAACAGCGGCGGACGGCGTGGTGACCGGTACGTGGACGGCGCCGCCACCCGGCTGCGCCGGCAGCTCCGGTCGGCTCACCCGGGACCGCGTCCTGCCCCGGGAAGAGGGCCGGCCCACCAATGCGCGACCGTCGACACCGACCGGCTGCTCACCTACGACTCGTCCCGCCGGGGGGGCGCGGGCCTTGTCGGCTCGACACGCATCACCCCGCCCACCCGGGGCATACGTCCGTCACCACCACTCCTGCCCGGGCAGGCGACACATGTGTCGGCGCCGCTCGGCGGGCGGACGCCGAGAGCGCAGGTGGGGTGATGCGGGCCGGCGGCGGGCCGGCCCGAAACGACCCTTTGGCAGGCGGACATGGACGAGGAAGACATCGCGGCCTTCACCGCACTCGCGGATCCCTCCGTGTACGTGGTCACGGCGACGGCGGACGGACAGCGGGCCGGCTGCCTGGTCGGCTTCGCGAGCCAGTGCTCGCTTCAGCCCGTGCGCTTCGCCGTGTGGCTCTCCAAGGCCAACCACACCTACCGCGTGGCTCTGGCGGCGGACACCCTCGCGGTCCACCTGCTGCCGCGGAACCGGCACGACCTCGCCGCACGGTTCGGATCCCGTTGCAGCGCCGAGACCGACAAATTCGACGGCCTGGCGTGGCACGAAGGACCAGGGGGAGCCCTCGTCCTGGCCGACGCCCTCGCGTGGTTCACCGGGCGCATTCACGACCGGTACGACGGGGGCGACCACGTCGCCTTCGTCCTCGACCCGATCGCCCCCCACACGCACGCGACCGTGGACGGCCAGGGCGACGACCGGACCGCGCTCACGCTGCACGACGCGAGCGACATCACCGCGGGGCACCCGGCCTGACCGCTGCCGCGGCAAGATCATCCTCTTGTTACACGCCTGTCTCAATTTGTCCTGCAACGAACCCTGGGTACCCGGTGTCTAACAGGTGGGTCCGACCCACGGACGAATGACGAGCGAGGGGCAGGCAGCAGTGGGGGACATACGCAAACGAGGAGCCGTGGCCCTGGGGATCACCGCACTGGTGGCCCCGCTCACGGTGGCGCTCGGCGCCGGCAGCGCGCAGGCCGCGTCGTGCTCGACGCAGACCGGGCCGTACCAGAAGCAGGTCGAGAGGTTCCTGGGCCGCCCGGTGGACGGCAAGCAGTCGGCGGCCGACTGCAAGGCCATCAAGGCCTTCCAGACCAAGCACAAGATCACTCCGAACGCCGGGTACGCGGGCAGCATCACCTGGGGCGTCATGGATCTCATGACCAAGCAGAAGGCGGTGGGCGACAACCCCGACAAGGCGGGGAAGTGCCCGACCGACAAGGGGCGCATCGCCTGCGTCGACCTGACGCTCCAGCTCAGCTGGATCCAGGACGGCAAGAACCTCAAGTACGGCCCGGTCCCGGTACGCACCGGCCGCGACGGCCACGAGACCCGCACGGGGCTGAAGAAGGTCTACTGGCGGGACATCGACCACGTGTCGAGCATCTACCACGTGCCGATGCCGTACAGCCAGTTCTTCGACGGCGGCCAGGCCTTCCACTCGGTCGGCATCAGCGTCTGGTCCCCGCCGGGCTCGCACGGCTGCGTCAACATGACGAAGAAAGACGCCGTGAAGTACTGGGACCTGCTGCGCAAGGGCGACGACGTCTTCGTCTACGGCCGCAAACCGGGCACCTGATCCAACGGCGACCGCCGGGAGCGGCTCGCAGCGCCGCCGGGAGGAACACCTCCCGGCGGCGCTCTCGCGTCCGCGACCCGGCGGCCGGCGGTCAGTACCTCGGTGGTACCGCGTGACGGGCGGTGCGCAACGGCGTCCGGGGGGTTCCTGGTGCTGAAGTGTGCTGAGTGGCTCATGATCGGGCACGTGAATGGGATGCCCGACGTATCAGCACCCGTGATCAAACTGGTGCGGCGGACCACCGAACCCGTCGCCGTACAGACGCTGCGTTCCACGGCCGCCGCCGTCATCTCCTTCGTCGTCGCCCTGATGGTCCTGCCCGCACAGCCCGCGCCCCTGACGGCACCGCTGACCGCCCTCCTGGTCGTGCAGGTCACCCTCTACGCGACACTCACCACCGGCATCCGGCGCGTCAACTCGGTCGTGGTGGGCGTGCTCATCGCCATCGGGTTCACCGCCCTGGTCGGGCTGACCTGGTGGAGCCTTGGCCTGACGATCTTCACCTCGCTGATCATCGGCCGCTTCGTGCGGGTGAACGAGTTCGTGCCCGAGGTGGCGATCAGCGCGATGCTGGTCCTGGGCGTCTCCCAGGCCACGTCGGCGGCCTGGCACCGGGTGCTGGAGACACTGATCGGCGCCGGGGTGGGCCTGCTGTTCAACCTGCTGTTCGCACCCCCGGTGTGGACGCAGTCGGCGGGGACGTCCATCGACGGGCTGGCGCGCGGGATGGGCCGCATGTTCCGCTCCATGGGCGCGGAGATCGCCGAGGGGCACCTCCCCTTCCCGCACGCCGCCGCCCGGCTGCATGAGGCACGGCGGCTGGACCACGACATTGTGGAGGTCGACGCCTCGCTGCGGCAGGCGGAGGAGAGCCTGAGGATGAACCCGCGCGTACGGGAGGGGATGCTGTTCCGGGTGGTGCTCCGCACGGGCCTCGACACCCTGGAGATCTGCGCGGTGGTACTGCGGGTGCTGACCCGGAGCCTGACCGACCTGGCGAAGTTCCGTACGGAGGAGTCACTGTTCCCGCCGGACGTGTCGGCGGGCCTCCAGGAACTGTTCGAGCAGCTGGCCGAGGCCATCGAGAGCTTCGCCCGGCTGGTCACCACTCAGGTGGCCGCCAGCGCGGAGCAGGCCGAGGAGCGCCTGACCGCCGCCCTGGCCGCGAGCCGGGCCACCCGCGACCGGGTCGCCGACATGCTGCTGGAGGACGTGCAGGAGCACCCCAGGCAGTGGCAGTTGCACGGCGCGCTGCTCGCCGAGGTCGACCGGATCCTCGACGAGCTGGACCTCGACAAGCGCACCGAGCGCCTGATGCAGGAGCTGGACCGCCGTTCGGCGGAGCTCAGCGAGCGCCACCCGCGGCTCGCGGCACTGCGTCGCCGGCTGCGCGGGGAGAGCGGCACGGAGCGCCGGCCGGCCGTGGAGACCTGAACCTCCCGCTGCCCGGGGCGACCGGTGCCACACCCGCCGGACGACGGCCCCGGGCCGCCGGCCATGAGCGGGGCGAGCAGGGAAAGCGGTGGGCGAGCGGCGCTCACGTTGCCTGTTCAGACACCGAACACTGCCCATCAGTACCTGGCAGGGAGGGGCCCGCGTCACGTATCCAGGGAGGACCCCGAGTCCGTCTCCCCGGAAGGCCCCATGCGCACCCGCGAAAACCCCAGCCCCGCCGACGAGAAGAAGTCCCGCCGGGCACCGGCCCGCACCCAGGCGCCAGAAGGCGTGGCCGCCGGGGACGCCTCTCCCCAGGCGCTCATGGCACTACAGGGCACGGCCGGGAACGCCGCGGTCGTCCAGATGCTCCGTCAGGCCGGCCACCTCGGGGCGCAGGAACAACACCAGCACGGCGCGGGCTGCGGACACCAGCAGGCGGTACCGGAGGTACAGAGGTCCGCCGTCCACGATGTCCTCCGCGGTGGCGGCCGGCCTCTCGACGAGTCCACCCGCGCCGACATGGAAGCCCGCCTCGGCGCGGACTTCTCCGACGTCCGGCTGCACACCGGCAGTGCCGCGAAAGCGTCGGCCGCCGAGGTCGGCGCCCGCGCCTACACCTCCGGCAACCACGTCGTCATCGGCGACGGCGGCGGCGACAAGCACACCCTCGCCCACGAACTCACCCACGTCATCCAGCAACGTCAGGGGCCCGTGGCCGGCACTGACAACGGCGCGGGACTTCGCGTCTCCGATCCGGGTGACCGGTTCGAGCGTGAGGCCGAGGCCAACGCCACCCGTGCGATGAGCGGGCCCGTACAGCGGAAGTCGCCGGTGGGCGAGGACCGGTCCACCGGAGCACCTGCTGGCGCGGAGGTCCGGGTGCAGCGCGTCGCCACCCGGGGTGCCACCGGGAACCTGCCGCTCCTCGCCTGGGACAGGCACCCGCCGGTGTGGGGCACTCCTGCTTTCGGCCCCGTGAACCCGTACGGAGGGCCGCTGGCTCGCACAGGCGGATCCAGTGTCGCGGTCACCTTGGGGCCGAGTGTCAACGCGCCCGGGAACACCTACGGGGGTTCTCGTCCGGGGGCCGCCGAATGCACGCTCGTCAACGAGCTCAACCAGCGGGACGGCGACGGCTGGATCAAAGGCCACCTGTGGAACGACAACTTGGGCGGCCACGGGGTCTCGATCAACCTGACGCCCATGACGAACAGCACGAACCAGAACTTCAACCGCAGATTCGAGGAGCCTCTGAAAGCGATGCTGCTCGCCTGCACACGCCACGCGCAGAACAACGCGGGAGCGCCCTTCTGGTACGGCGTGACCTTCACCGTCCGCACCTACGGTCAGATGTCGAACAACCCGGCCGAACTGGAGTACCTCGTACCCGAAGGTGTCGAATACACCGCCAGCTACGTACAGATGGACCGGGTGACCCAGGCGGTCAGCCCGGTGGCGGCACCTGCGGGCTTCCCGCCCGTGATCACGTGACGGCCCGGGCCGGCTGCCCGACCGCTGGTGCGCGAAGCCCCGGACACATGGGGCCGGTCGGCCGCATGGGGCCGATGGGCGCCAAGCGAACACATGCTTGTTTCGAACAACGAGACGGGGTCAGACGGAGGGTATGAGTGAATCGGCGAAGAACGGAACCAGCCCTGTAGGTGACGCCACGACGGAAGGCAAGGCCGACCGGTCCAAGGCGGAGAGCGCCAAGGCCACGACGGCCAAGGCCACGGGAAGCGCGGCCCGTTCCGCTTCCAAGGCCACCTCCGGAGCCGCCGCCAAGACCGGCTCCGCGGCCCGTGGCGTCAAGTCATCGGCCACCGAGGCCGGACAAGGCGCGGCGGCGCTGACCGCCACGCTCGGTGAGAAGGCGAAGGCGGGAGGCGAACTGCTGTCCGCCGTACCGGGGAAGACGCTGCAAGCGGCGACGACGACGTGGACGGTGCTCAAGAACCGCAAGGCGATCGCGGTGGGCGTCGGCAGCGGCGCCGTCGCCATGCTGGCCGGTGCCTACGCACTGGGAGGCGCCAACGTGAAGCGCGGCCAGGGCCCCCTGACCCGCGCCACGCGCGGAGTCCTCTGAACGGTCACCGTCACGACTGAGCCCCTGGTACCGCCCGCCGGCGGTACCAGGGGCTCAGTGGCGTCTGGCCTCCTCAGCGCTTCCTCACGGCTGGAGCCCCGCGCGGACAAGCAGATCGCGCGCACCGTCGACCACGGCCCGGAGATCGCGGTCGGCCAGGATCAGCGCCCGCTCGCGCACACAGTCCGCGTGCACCACCACCTCCGTCGGCTCCAGGTGGTCGATGGCCGCCTCGATCGCCTCCAGCGCACCCGCGTGGTCTCCCGCCATCCGCAGGGCGCCGGCCTTGCGGAACGCCGCCTCGGGATCGGTGCCGTCGGCGAACACGGGGGCGGCGAGCAGGTCGAGCATCAGCCGCGCCTGATCGTCCAGCCGCTCACCGAGCCACAGGCCGTGCAAGAGCGTGTGCAGCACCTTGCCGTCGTCACCGGCCCGCCGCAGCACCTCTTCCATCAGAGGCAGCCCGGCCTTGTCGGAACGCCCCAGCAGAGCGAAAGCGCGCAGGGCGGCGATGTACGGATCCACGGCCGGAGCGACAGACGCCGGGACGCGCGCGAAGAACCGGCTGATGGCCGAGCAACGGAAGTCGTAGCGCAGCGTGGTGAGGAACAAGTGCCATAGCGCGCGCCCCCGGGCCGTGTCCACGGCCGTGGCCGCCACTTGGTCGGAGGAGAGGAACACCAGTGCGCTGCGGTGCGCCGCGCGGGCGCGCCACGCCACATCCGCGCAGAGTCGGGCCGATTCGGACCAGTCGGCACGGCCGCGGTCCAGCCACTGCGCCGCTTCCTGGGTCCAGTCCCGGTCGCTCTCCATCTCCTGCACCACACGTGCGTACACCAGGAGCCAGCCCCGCTCACGCACGGCCGCATCCTGCGAGGCGAGCGCCTCACTGACGGCCTGCGCGGCGCCCGGCAGCCGCCACACGCCTCCGGCGGCGCGCTCCACGACCCGGGAAGGCCCCGTCGGCATCGCGCACATCGCGGCGAAGGCCTCTGTCACACCGGGCGCCGGTCCGCCGACGACGCCGGGCGCGCCCGCCGCGGGCCCCTCATCTGTGCCCATACGGATGTCCTTCCGGTCATGACCAGCTTCTCGGGCCCAACGAATCGGGGGCACAGGGTGTTACGGCGCGGGTGCGGGCACCCGCAATCACCCGGTACTGAGTGATACCGTATAGTGGTACTCGTTAACACGTAATACCGGTAAGGCGAGGAAGGCTCACGATGGACGACCTGACGGAGATGCTGAAGGGCACGCTCGAAGGGTGCGTGCTCGAAATCATCGACAGCGAGGAGACCTACGGGTATGCCATCACCCGGCAGCTGAACGAGCTCGGCTTCACCGACGTCGTCGAAGGGACGGTCTACACCATCCTGCTGCGGCTGGAGAGGAACAAGCTCGTCCAGGTGACGAAGCGGCCGTCCGGGGTCGGTCCGCCCCGCAAGTTCTACGCGCTCAACGACGCGGGACGCGAGGAACTCGCGAAGTTCTGGACGAAGTGGCAGTACCTGTCATCGCGTATCGACAAGCTCAAGGAGGGCGGGAGATGAGCTTCTGGGACACCGTCACGGGCAGCGACCTCACCCGGGACTGGAAGGCGTTCGAAACCCGGGCCGAGGCCCTGCCGGACGACTACCGCGCGGCATGGGAACAGATCAAGGCCCACCTCTTTCCCCACGGGGACTTCACCGGCCGCAACCTGACGCCGATCCTCGACGCCGCCTTGGGGCTGTTGGAAGAGACGGCGGCGGACGGGCAGAGCGTCCACGAGGTCCTCGGCGACGACATCCGCGGCTTCTGCACGGCACTGGCGGGCGGAGAAGGGGCGCGTACCTATCGCGACCGGTGGCGCGAGCAGTTGAACAGGAACGTCGCGAGGAAATTGAGCCGGCTGGGAGGCTGACGTGGGCATCCAGGACATCATCGAGGGCAAGAAGCAGTGGCGGGCGCACAAAGCCCGCGTCAAGGCGCTCCCGCCGGACTACCGGATCGTCTACAAGGAGATGCAGAAGTACCTGTTCAAGGTCGGACCGATCGACCTGACCGACGGACCTCTGCTCCCCGGGATCGTCGACTTCTTCGAGGAGGGCGCCGCCGCGGGCAAGGGGGTCCTGGAACTCACCGGCGCCGATGTCGCCGCGTTCTGCGACGGCCTGATCAAGGACTCCCGCACCTATGCGGACGTCTACCAGGAGTCCATCGACAGGGAATCCGGTACGGCCGGGACGTAGCACTCGTCGCTTCGTGCCGAGGGGGGGCGCGCAGTAGCGGGACGCGGCATCCGGTACTTCCTCGCCGTGGAGCAGCAGTGACATCTTGCCTCCCCTCACCGGTGCGCCCGAGGAGTTCATGACCGCGGTGGCCGCGGCCTGGCGCCGGCGCGGCCTTCGCGGCGACGGGTGCGTAACCCTTCCCACGTCAAGGCGTTCTACCGGTCAACGTCATTGATTCGGTGCGGTGAAGACCGGCCAGACCCTGTCCCCCTCTCGTTGCACTCCGGTGAGCGGCGCACATGCTGGGCGGAACAGGGCCGAAATACGGGGAGCGGCCACGTGCGCGTCGTCGGCGCCAAGCTCGACACCAACTGCCTTCATCACAGCCGGGGTTGTCGCGCATGGACGCGCAGGCTTCCAGTCCTCGCTCGCGGTGTCCTCGCGGTCTTCGGCGCCTTCCTGCTGCTCTCCTGCTCGGGGCGGAGCCCGGACACGGGCTCGGACCGTCCGCCGGTGTCGTCGTTGAAGAAAGTGGGCGCGGCGGTCGAGCGGGCCAGAGTTCTGCACTGGTCGGCCTCGTGGCGGCACGACGACCGGTTTCCGGAAGGGTCGTCGCCGGGTGCCCCCGCGTCGACTGGCGTCACCGCCGACCTGCGCGCCATGGGGAGCGGTGACGTGTTCGGCACCGTGACCGCCGACGGTCACGAGGCGCAGGTCGTGTCGGTCGCGGGCGCGGCACTGTTCGTGAAGGCAGATCGCGTGATGCTGCACATGCTGGGCGTCGAGGAAGCCAAGGCGCACGCCCGCCGCTGGGTCGAGATCCGCCGGCCGGCCCGTACCCGCGACGTGCTCGGGCTGAAGCTGGACTGGCTCGCCCCCTCCCCGCTCGGCACGGCCCTGACGTCCGCGGCACATGGCAACGGCAGTGCCAAGGGCGGTACACCGCCGGTGCCGTCCGCCACTGCGGCGCCGTCCGCCGCTGCCGAGCGGTTCCCGCGGCCGGCCGGGGTGCCCGCTGACGCCGTGCCTGTCGCCGTCGCCGGGGACGAGCACACCGGGGCCGGCACCTACTGGGTCGCGGCCGGGGCACCGCACCGGCTGCTCGGCTACGCGGGGCTCGACGCCCGGCACGACAGCGACGCCGAGTCCTACGCGTACATGCTCGACACGGCGGCGGTGGAACTCTCGGTGCGCAAGGAGAGCGCGGCGACCGCGCGCGACACCTACGCGGCCATGCGCTCGGCGATCCGCTCCCTGCCGTCCGTCGTGCCGATCAGCGCCGAGCCGACCGACGAAGAGGTCTCGCACACCGTCGATGAGGCGTGCCGGGCGCTGTGCCACACCGCCACCGTGACCCTCAGCCTGACGAACCGCATGCCGCGCGAGACGGTCGCCGCCCGGTACGCACTCGACCTCACGGCTGTGATGCACAAGGACGAGGATGGCTACCGGCTCGGCGATCCGCTGTACAGGGACGTCGGCTCGTGCACCGTCCGGCTGCCCACCGCCAGACCGGGCGCCACCGTCCGGAGCGGCTGCACGATCGGCGGGGCCGAGCTGCGGAAGGCAGTCGAGGCGGCGGGCGAATGGCACGGGTTCGTGCAACTGACCTTGCAGACCAAGGCGACCAGGCAGGTCGACGGCATCTCTGGGCCCAGCCGCTCGAAGGACCTGGTGAAGAAGCTCGGCTCCCACGCCGCCAACGCCCTCGGCGCGAGCTGACCAGAGTGGCACGCCGCAGGCCGCAGGCCGCACGCCGCACGCCGCGAGCCGTAAGTCGCGAGGTGCGAGCCGTTGAGCCGTGTCCCGGCCGCGGTCGCTGAGGCGCCCGACGAAACGGCCGTCACGCCGCGCCATCCAAGGAGGAACCATGGCATCCGCCGTACAAGAAGACGATTCGGTCGACCGGCCGGAAGGCGGCGACCGGACGGTGACAGAACAGAGGTCACCGTATGAGCCCCAGCCCCAGCCCCAACCCCAGACCGAGCCGGAGCACGAGCTCGGTCCCCGGCCCTACGTACGTCTCATGACAGTGGTGGGGGCGATCGGCTTCGCTGCCGCGGGCATCGCCCTCCTGCTCGGTCTCTCCACCGCTCCGGCGCTGCCGTTTCCCGTCGACGTACCGACTCCACCGGGGCTGACAAACCTTCCGAGCGGCTTGCCAACTGACCTGCCGACCACTCTTCCCACCGGCTTTCCGGCCGGTCCTGGGGCCGACGTCCCCGGGGCGCCGCCGACGGGTCTGCCGACCTCCGTGCCGGGCCTTCCCACCTCGTACCCCAGCCTGCCCGACCTCCCACAGATCGGCGGTGCCTCATGACCGCGCGCCCCGAAGCCTCGCCCCCCGTGCCACCCCTGCCGTCCCTGCCGCCCAAGCCGGCCGAGCCACCCAGGTACGCCCCCCGGGCGGGGTTGGTGGGCGCGATCGCCGTGGCGCTGGTGCTGACCGGTATGTACGTCGCCGCCCAGCTCATCTCCTGGACGGCACCTGAACCCACCTCGCGCTCGGCGTTCTTGAAGGTCTTCCTGTTGCCGGAGCCGACGCCCTTCCGTGTGACACGGGTCCTGCTTCCCATCGGGTGGGGTGTCGCAGCCCTGCTCGGCCTCATGCTGCTGCTCACCCGATCCGGCGCCACACCGACGGCACAGCACACGTCCGGCACACGGGAGGCACGTCACACGTCCGGCACACCCGAGGCCCGCCGCGCGACCGGTATGCGGTCCGAGCAGACCGCACGGGCCTGCCAGTGGGGCATTCTCGGCGCTCTGCTCCTGCCCTTCGCGATCATGCCGCTGGCCGGTATGGGCGGTGACGTACCGCAGTCGCTGCTCTGCCTGTCCTTCACGCTGTCGGCGCTGCTCCTGATGCACCGCGTGCAGCTCTACCGGCGGATGCCCGGATGGCTGCTGCTGGCCGGCTTCGGGTGGGGAGCGCTGATCGGGGGCGGGTTCGGCCTCGTCACCATCACGTGCATGCAGCGGTCCGTGCCCGGTTACTTCATGTCCGGCTCGTGGGAGCACCCATTGGACGGCTTCCGCGAGCTCTACACGCTGTTTCCCCTCGGTACGGCCGTCATGACCGAATGCGGAAAGGCCGCCGGAGTCCTGGTGCTCTTCCTGCTCGTCCGTCGCCACATCGACGGGGTGGTGTCCGGAACGGTCCTCGGCGCCGCGGTCGGGCTCGGCTTCAACCTCACGGAGACCGTGCACCACCTGGGTCTCGTCAACTCCGCACACCACTACAGCCAGCTCTGGGACCGGCAGGTCGTCGGGCTCCTGGCGGCCCATGCGACGTTCACCGCGCTCGCGGGCGCCGGGATCGGCGCGGCCCGCTGGCTGCCGGTCCGCAGGGACCGGATGCTCACCGTCGGAGGCGGACTCATGGCCGCCATCGGCGCGCACTTCGGCACGGACGTGATTCTCATGCGGCTCGATGGACACAGGGCGCGGTGGTACTCCGACGAAACCGTGGGGCTGCTCGTCGGCATCCCGGTGATGACGGTCCTCACCTCGGGCGGGTACGTGGCGCTGTGCGTACTGATCCTGCGCCGCGGCCTGAAAGCCCAGGCCGCCGGCGTGGCTCACGCACTGCGCGCCGAGGCCGCGTCCGGCCGTGGCACGGTCACCGGGCCGGAGATCGACCTGCTGCTCCGCCCGCGCCGCCGCCTTCTGCTGGAGCTGCGGGTGTGGCGGCGCGACGGCATCGCGGGACTCCGCCATCTCGTGCGGTTCCAGCAGGCACAGCTCGACCTCGCCACCCAGCGCTGGCACCGTCGACGGCCCGGCGCCGACAGCTGCATCCCGTCCGCGGAGCATCTCCGTGCACTTGTGGCGGAGTTGAAGGGCATGCCCACCTCCGAACCGTCCCCGCTGCCCGCCCGGGAGGCACTGTCGTGACCGGTCCCCGTATCGTGCGGCACTCCGCCCTGGCCGCCGCCACCGCCATCCTCGTCCTCGGCACCCCTTCGCCCGCCTCGGCGCAGTGCGCGGCCCCCACCTACCACGGCGGGCTGCCCCTGCACATCGGCGAGTGCCCCGAGGCGATCGCCGGTGGCGCGGTGGCCGGTGCGTGGGCCCTCGCCGTCCTCACCGCGGGGCTGTGGTGCGCCTTCGCGTGCTCCCGCTCGCGGGCCGAAACGGAGGCCGATCTGGCCGTGATCGACGAGATCTTCACCCAGGCCGTGGCCGACCACCCGGTGCGGGACGCCGCGGACCGCATGGACGACGCGGACCGCATGGACGACGCGGACCCCATGGACGACGTGAGCGGCGGGGAGCCTGACCCGGGTGCGACCGCCTCGACGGAGTGCGACACGGACCCGCGCACGGTCACCCGCCGCCCACACGAGGGGCCCTAGATGCCGAGGCTCATCCTGCCTTCGCCGTCACGCCGTCCCCTGCCCGGCCCGCTGTCGTGCGGGCAGGCCTGGACACGAGGGCTGACGGCACTGTTGCTGGCACTTCTCGCATCGCTCTGCGCGGTCCCGGTGAGCACGGCGGGCGACGCACGACCGGGCACGGCGGACGAGAATCGGCCGAGCGGTTCGGACGAGAAACGGCCGAGCGATACGGGCGAAACACGGCCGAGCGGGAGCGGCGACAGACGGCCGGCCGGGGCCGCCCAGGGGAAGGACCTGTCGAAGTCGCAGGGGAACCCGCTGCTGAGGCCGGCCCTGCGGCCCATCGCGGAGCTGCGCTTCCTGCTGTGGGAAGTGCGCAACTCCTCACTGGCCGTGGCCTTGGGGAAGCGCGCCAAGGACGTGGCCTTCGACGCGAACCGGAACGGGGCGGTCGTCTTCCTCGATCCCACACGCCTCACCGACGTACAGATCCAGCGCCTCATGGGTGAGGCCGCCCTGACCATCGAGGGCGACAGGGTGTGGCGGTCCTCGCCCGTCGCACTCGCCGGCGTACGGCGTCACCTGGAGCCATCCGTCGTCCGGCGACTGCATGCCAAAGGGGTGACCCACCTCTTCGGCCTGGGCGCGCTGAACGTCGCACGGTCGCTCCATTCCGAACAGCTCATCCAGGAGCGGCTGGACGACCTCGGCATCGGCGACGAGGCCGTCGTCCTGGGCGCTTCGGAACGCCAGCAGTGCGAGATGTGCGCTCCCTTGTACTCCAAGGCGACGCCGCTCGTCTACGGGCGCCGATACGGCCTCACGGTCGAGGAGTTCCTGCGCCTGGACAGAGCCGTCGCACAGGCGCGGAAGGCAGCCGCACACCTGTCTCCCGAGGCGCGCGAAATGAAGATCGAAGAGGTGAAGAAGCCCTACAAGGAGGAACGACGCACACGCAGTGACGAAGCCTACGAACAGTTGCAGATCGACCTGGAGGGGGAGAACGGGGTGAGGAAGGTGCTGGAGAAGGAACGCGGCCCCCTGCTCGCCACGATCTTCGCCCGCCCCGAAGACTGCCCGGCTCCGGCCCCGGGCGCTCGCTCGGACCGGGGCGCGGCGCCCATCGGCCCGGCGGGACGGCCGCTCGTCCTCGCGGCGGCCGTCCGAGCCGCCGATCCGTGCGCCGCGACGCAGGACACCCCAGGGAGCCGGTCCTCGGAACAGGCGGCCACCGGCCTGGGCAGCGTGCTCGCCGCCCCCGGCATGGCAACGGGCGGCATCGACTTCTCCAGCATGGAGCTGCGCCATCTCGCGGACCCCGGCGACGGAAGCGGTCTGCGGTACTCCTTCACTGCCGACTTCGATCCGCTGCGGGGCGACGCGCGCACCAGCACCGGACGCGCGGTGGCGTCCCAGAGCTCCGACGCGTTCTTCGTATGGCTCTCCCTCGATCCAGCGGACTTCTGGGTCAACCTCCACCCGGACCAGCCTGACCGCATCGTCGACCACCGACTGGGCCGCACGGACGCCGGACGTGTCCTGCTGGAGGCCGACCTGGAGATGAAGAAGACCGTGGGCCGGCTCATCCACCCGCACACCGCGCTCGGCAAACGGTTCTGGAACGGCATCCGGGGCGACTGCGTTGCGTCCCGCACGTGGATCGTCCCCGCCCCCGCGTCGGTATACGAGGACGGCGACAAGCTCTACATCCTCGACGCGCCCCTCGACGTCAAGGTGGAGACGGAGCACGACGCGGCCTCCGCGAGGTCCGGCGAGACCCCGACCTGCCCGCACCAGGATCAGGCCATTGAGGAGCACAACGAACAGCTGGACCGCGCCCTCGTCCTGCCCGAGCTCAGAAAGGCCATCAACACCGCGCCTGAATACGCCGCCCTGCGCCGCGTCTACCTCGCCCGGGTGGCCGCCGAGTGGTATCGCGAACTGAGCGCCACGAGGGACACCTCGTACGGCGAACTGGTGAACTCGGGTGACATCACCGACTGGCGGATCACCGGAGATTGGACACCATGGCACACCTTCGACAAGTTCCGCGCCTCTTACACGAAGGGCGAGTTCAAGGTCACGGACCGGTCCACCAGCGCCGGCACGACATACGTCAGGCGGTATGTGTACGGAGGAGTCGACCTCACCAGGGTTCCTCTCCGCCAGGAGTCGGACGGCGCGTTCGGGGCGCAGTTCGGCACACTTCCCGAGCACGTGGAGCGCTCCCTCCGTGCCCCTGCCGCCACCGGCAGCGACGGCGCGCTATGGGTGGGCGCCCCCACTCCCCGCGAGGCAGCCACCAGCAGTGGAGCGACAGCGGACACGGAATCCAAGGGCACTTGGGCGATTCGTCTTCTTCCGCTGCTGATCGTCCCCCTGGCCCTGTCGCTGTGGCGCCGCCGACGCTTGCGCACCCGTACGACGAGCCCGTTGCGCCGCGCGGCGACAGGCGGCCCACGCAAACGCCCCTGATCCGCTGCCGGGGTGGTTGAGCACCCCGATGAGAGCGGCCCCACCCCGGCAGCTGCGGGGAGGGGAGGCGTGAAAGCAGCACGTCGGGGTAGTGGATGAAAGGTTGATCAGGAGAGGGCCGCGGAAACCTGGGGAGGTCCAAGCGGCCCTTTCCGACACCGCGTCGAACGCGGCGCCCCCTCCCGCTGCCCACCCCCACGGTCGACGCCGGCGGGGAACGATCAGTAGGCGGCCGGAACGCGCACAGCGGCCAGCACGGGCAGGTGGTCCGTGGCCGCGCGCAGATCCTGTTCACGAATCCCGCTCAGGCCCATCGGCACTCCGCACCCCAGCACGTGCACCCCCGGCGTGGCGAAGACGGCATCGATGCGCTGGAGCGGGTCACCCAGCCGGGTGGTGTGCTCCCGCCCCCACGGCCGCGTCGCCCAGCCGTCCTGGAGGGCGTCGCTGAGCAGGCCGAAGGTGCGCCCGTCCGGCCGGTCGTTGAAGTCGCCCCCGACGACGGCGTGTGGCTCCCCGAGAGCGGACAGCCGCTCCAGAAGCAGCTCACCCTGCGAGTAGCGCTCCTGGTCGTCGATACTCAGGTGGCAGCTCACCACTCCCAACCGGGCCCGGCCGAACCGCAGCACGGCGGTCGAGAAGCCGCGCTGGTGCAGACCCGGTGTGCGGGGCAGCAGGATGTCTTCGGCGCGCTCCACGTGGGCACGGAGCGAGGCGAGGACCATCGGGCCGGAGGCGGTGGCGCCGCCCGAGACGTACACGAGCCCGCTGGTCCGCGCGAGACGGGCGGCGGCCTTCCGCCAACGGAAGAACCGCGGTGCCTCCTGAACGCAGACGACGTCGGGCCGGCAGGCCCGGATGACCCGTGCGAGGGCGGTGACGTCGTCCCGCATGGAGCGGACGTTGTAACTGAGCACGCGCACGACCGCGGATCCGTCGTGGTCCGTCGTCGAAGCGGGCAGATCTTGCAGATCCGGCACTCTGTTCCTCTGCTTAGGTCTCGCGGTACGAGGTGACATGTGCCCCGCCGGCCACCCGTCACGTCAAGAACCACCTGCGTCAAGGCTAGTAGTACCCCTTCACCCCGTCGAGCAGTTCGCGCACGATGTCCGCATGCCCCGCATGCCGCCCGGTCTCCTCGACGAGGTGAATGAGCATCCAGCGGAGGTTGGCATTGCCGGAGCCATAGCCGGGATGGCGGCCGATGTCATCCAGTGAGGCCGCGGCCACGATCTCATTGCTCCGGGTGCACTGGGCCTCGTAATCCGCGAGCAGTTGCTTCAGCGTGACGCCGTCGGTGTTCCAGTCGGCGTCTTCGTCCGTTTCGTCGAAGGACGGGTTCTGCGTCTCGTCGCCGCCGAGGAACAGCACCTCCAGCCAGGTGTGTTCGACCCACCGCATGTGGCTGATGAGCCCGGCCATCGTCGTCGCCGGCGAGGTCGGGATGACGGAGCGGTGCGCATCGGCCTCGCTCAGGCCCTCGCACTTCCACCGCAGGATCTGCCGCTGGAGATCCAGCCAGCCGATGAGCGCGGTGCGCTCGTCGGCGTGAAGAGGGGGACGTTCCAGTGAAGGGGTCATGCCCGCGGACGCTAACGTGCCCGATCTCCGGCTGTCACCGCATTTTCGGCGACGTGCTCCGGCTGAAATGGAGTGAGGCTTTCCGGAGCACAGCCGTGCGTCGTCAATGCAACGGCCCGGCGAGGCGCGGCCTCACGGAAGCGCCCCCGACACCGCCCCCGACACCGCCGCCGTGAATGCGGGCTTCCTGACCACTCCTCCGGCATATGACAAATCGCGCTTGCCTCCGCTTTGTGCCACCCTGGATGAGGTGCCGACAGTCGGGGCGTGGCGCCAGACGGCCGGGGCACTGGGTGGTGGTCCACCCGCATGCGCCCGGCACCCCCGTGCGCGCCCGGCCCGGCTCCTGGGCCATCAAGATCAGAAATCAGCATGCCTTCGTGTGTCGCGTGCTGTCGGCGGCAGGGCCGCGCAGCCCTGCCGAAGGCCGCCACCCGACGGGTTCCAGTCGGGTCCGCCGCTGTGCCGATGCGTCTTCTCCGAATTACGGCCGCGTGCGCAGTACGGCCCTGAGCGCAGGTATGCGACCCGCGGTCCGCGCGAGGAAAGCCGGTGTGAGGGAAGTGTCCTAATGGTCAGTGCCATCGAGGATTACGCCTTCATCGGCGACCTGAACTCGGGCGCCCTGGTAGGACGTGACGGGTCGGTCGACTGGTTGTGCCTGCCCCGGTTCGACTCGCCGGCGTGCTTCGCCGCGCTGCTGCACGACGACAGCGCCGGCCGGTGGCTGCTGGCCCCGGCCGCGGGCGGCACCGCGACGCGACGCCGGTACCGGGACGACACCTTGGTCCTGGAGAGCGAGTGGCACACCGCCGACGGCGGCGTCCGCGTCGTCGACTGCATGCCGCTGCGCGGCGAAGCCGCCGACGTGGTGCGCGTGGTCGAGGGCCTCAGCGGACACGTGCCGATGCGGATGGACCTCCGGCTCCGTCCCGACTACGGCCGGATCATCCCGTGGGTGCACCGCGCGGGGACGGGCCTGCGGGCTGTGGCCGGGCCGGACGCGTTCTGGCTGCACACCCCGGTGGAGGTGTACGGCGAGAACCTGACCACCCGGGCCGAGTTCACCGTCGAAGCGGGCCAGCAGGTGCCCTTCGTACTGACGCACAAACCGTCCCACCTCGTCAGCCGTCCCAGGCCGGTCGAGGCGCTGACGGCCATCGAGGCCACCGAACGGTTCTGGCGGGCCTGGATGAGCCGGTGCCGTTACCGCGGGCCGTGGGACGACGCGGTACGGCGCTCCGTGCTCACCCTGAAGGCCCTGACGTACCGGCCCACCGGCGGCATCCTCGCCGCGGCCACCACCTCGCTGCCCGAGCAGCTCGGCGGCCCGCGCAACTGGGACTACCGCTACTGCTGGTTGCGCGACGCCACGTTCACGCTCCAGGCGCTCATCGGCACCGGGTACCTGGAGGAGGCGACGCAGTGGCGGGACTGGCTGCTGAGAGCGGTCGCCGGTGACCCCGCCGACCTGCAAATCATGTATGGCCTCGACGGTGCCTGGCGGCTGCCCGAGTACGAGCTGGAATGGCTCTCCGGATACGAGAACTCGTCCCCGGTCAGGGTCGGCAACGCCGCCACCCGCCAGTTCCAGCTCGACGTATGGGGCGAGGTCCTCGAATGCCTCTACGTGGGCCGCGAGGCGGGGATGGCCGCCAGTGAGACGGCGTGGAACATGCAGCGAGCGCTCCTGGACTTCCTGGAGGGCAACTGGCGGGAACCGGACCTGAGTCTGTGGGAAGTGCGCGGCGAGCCGCGCCACTTCGTCCACTCGAAGGTGATGGCGTGGGCCGGCCTGGACCGGGCGGTGCGCTCGGTGCGGCGTCATGGCTGCCCCGGGCCGGTGGACCGCTGGGAGAAGCTGCGTGACCGCGTCCACGAGGAGGTCTGCGCGCGGGGCTTCGACGCCGGACGGAACACCTTCACCCAGTTCTACGGGTCGAAGGGTGTGGACGCGGCGCTCCTCCTGCTGCCGCGGGTCGGGTTCCTTCCGTGGCAGGACCCACGGGTCCGGGGCACCGTCGACACGGTGCGCCGGGAGTTGAGCGAGGACGGTCTCCTGCGGCGCTACCGCCCGGAGGCGGACGGTGGCGTGGACGGTCTGCCGGGCGCCGAGGCCACCTTCCTGGTCTGCACGTTCTGGCTCGCCGACGCGCTGCACGGCACGGGCCGCCGCCGGGAAGCGCTGGAGCTGTTCGAGCGGCTGCTGGACCTGCGCAACGACGTGGGACTGCTCGCCGAGGAGTACGACCCGGCCACCGGCCGCCACCTCGGCAACACGCCGCAGGCGTTCAGCATGGTCGGGCTCGTCAACAGCGCCCTGTGGCTCAGCGGTACGACGGACATCACCAGCGTCGACGACGAGAACATGTCGAAAGGACGTCCATGAACGACACCGATGTGCCCATCGCCACCGAGGCCGACGTACTGATCATCGGCAGCGGACCCGTCGGGTGCACTTTCGCCCGCAAACTGGTGGAGGAGGGCAAGCACGTCCTGATGATCGACGCCGGGGCCCAGCTGTCCCGCCGCTACGGCGAACACCTCAAGAACAGCTACCTGTTCCAGAAGAACATCGACCTGTTCGTGTCCGTCATCAAGGGCAACCTCCTCCCTCTGTCGACCGCCACCAACAGGGAGCCGGTGCTCACGCTCGACCCCTCGGCGTTCTCGTACGACCCGGACAAGTACGCCGGCTTCTCGCTGCGCAACCAGAACCCGGAGCAGCGCAAGCACCTCAACCTGCCCGCGGCGGCCGCCACGTACGCGGTGGGCGGCATGGCCACCCACTGGACCTGCGCCGTGCCCCGCTTCCACCCCGAGGTGGAACGGCGGTACGGCGGCCAGGACTACCCCATCGACGACAAGGAGATGGACGAGCTCTACGACGAGGCCGAGTCCCTGCTCGCCCGGAACACCTCCGTCTTCGCCACCTCCGCCCGGCACCTGCTGGTCAAGCGGGTGCTCCAGCGGGCCGGGGCGGAGTTCACCGACGTGAGCGAACTGCCCCTCGCGGTCAGCGACCGCGCCGACTCCGCCCAGACGTCGGCGGTGACGTGGTCGGCCGCCGACACCGTCCTCGGTGACCTCGCCGACCCCTCCCACACGCCGCCGCGCGGCTCGTTCACCCTGCTGCCCGAGCACCAGTGCGTCCGCCTGGAGATCACCGGGTCCGGCAAGCACCAGAAGGTCCGGTACGCCGTGGTGCGCAACCTGCGCGACGTACGCGACGAAGTGCGGTTGCGGGCCGGGACGTACGTGGTGGCGTGCGGTGTCATCCCGACGCCGCAGCTCCTGTTCAACTCCGGCGTCACCCTGCCCGCACTCGGCCGCTACCTCACCGAACAGCCCATGGCCTTCTGCCAGGTGGTGCTCCAGCAGGAACACATGGACCACATCGAGGACATCCTGCGCACCACCACCGGCCACGGCGACGAACCCGCCGAGGCAGCCGCCGACCGGGTCGCCCGCTACCGCGCCGCCCAGCTGAAGCGGCTGCGCTCCGGCGACAAGTGCGCCGACCCGGTGCCCTTCCCGCCCGACGAGCGGGACCCGAACCTGGCCCTGCTGGTCACCGGCCAACGCCCCTGGCACTGCCAGATCCACCGGGACGCCTTCACCTACGGCGCCGTACCGCCCAACGTCGACCCCCGACTCATCGTCGACCTGCGCTGGTTCGGCATCTCCCGGCCCCGGCCCGAGAACAAGGTCACCTTCTCCCGCAGCCTGCGCGACACCTTCGACATGCCCCAGCCCACCTTCCGCTTCTGCCTCGACGAGGCCGAACGCAAGGAGACGGACCGCATGAACGAACACATGCTGCGCACCGCCTCCGCACTCGGCGGCTTCATGCCCGGCTCCGAACCCGTCTTCCTCACCCCCGGCCTGCCGCTGCACATCGCGGGCACCACCCGCATGGGCACCAATTCGCTGGACAGCGTCGTCGACGAGTACTCCAAGGTGTGGAACATCGACAACCTCTACCTCGGCGGCAACGGCCTGCACCCCTTCGGCAACGCCTCCAACCCGACGCTCACCAGCGTCGCCACGGCCGTGCACGCGGCCGACACCATCGTCAAGGGCCACCCCGGACACTGACCGACTCCCCGACCCCTGGACCCCACCATGCCGGCACACGTATCCCCGCCCCCGGACGGCATCCACCTCGGCATCACCCCCACCTGCTGGACCAGCGACGACTTCCCGCTCATCGGCAACGACATCCCGATGGAACAGTGCCTCAGCGAGATCGCGCTCGCCGGGTTCGAAGGGTGCAGCATCGGACACACCTTCACCACCGACGTCCACGCGCTGACCGCCGCGATGCACCTGCGCGGCCTGAGCGTGAGCGAACCGTGGGTGAGCACGTACTTCACCGTGCCCGACGGTCCCGAGCGCTGCGCCCGCGACCTGCTGAAGGTCCTGGAGTTCCTCAAGCGGTTCAACGCGGGCGGCCCTCCGGTGAAGACCCGTGTCATCGGCGCCGCGGAGTTCGGCAGGTCCGTCCACCTCCAGGCCCTCAGCCTGCGCAGCAACAAGCCGGAGTTCACCGACGAGCAGTGGACCGATCTGTGCGACGGCCTGAACAGGATCGGCGAGATCACCGCCCGCCAGGGCTTCACCCTGGCGTACCACCCCCACATGGGCACCGGCGTCCAGACCGAGCAGGACGTGGACCGGCTCATGCGGCACACCGACCCGCGACACGTCGGCCTCCTCCTGGACACCGGCCACCTCACCTGGGCGGGGGCCGACCTGACGGGCATCGTCGAACGGCACCGCGACCGCATCACCCACGTCCACCTGAAGAACGTCCGCGGCGGCGTCCACACCGACCGCACCCTGGCCGACGGCAGCTTCCGCGAATACGTCGAGGCGGGCGTCTTCACGGTGCCCGGCGACAGCGACGGCCACATCGACTTCGACACCTTCCTCAAGGTCCTGCGCCCGGGCGACTCCTACCGCGGCTGGCTGGTCGTGGAGGCCGAGCAGGACCCGCGCGGCGGACACCCGCCGCTCCACTACGCCCAGACCGCCCGCGCCTACCTGGCCGAGGCCCTGAACTGACCCCCCCTCACACGCATCGGAAGGCACCCCCATGGGCGTCGCAAGCACACCCCTCGACATCCGCGTCCCCCGCTTCACCCGGGAGGTCCTGCACGACAACCTCAACGAGGGCTACTGGCTGGAGGCCCCCGACATCGACGGCGACACCCGGCCCGACCTGGTCGGCCACGGCCTCTACCTCGGCGAGATCTACTGGTACAGAAACCCCGGCTGGCAGCGGCAGTTGGTGGCCGACGGCTTCCACATGCCGATCGGCGCCCACTACGGGGACATCACCGGCAACGGCTACCCCGACCTCGTGGTCTGCTACGAGCTGTACGGCGCCGGCGGACGGATCGACGACCCCGACCTCCAGGGCGGGAAGATCGACTGGATCGAGAACACCGGGAAGTTCGACTCCGAGACCCGCTGGAAGCGGCATTACATCGGGCGTGAGACCGGCATGCACCGGCTGCGCCTCGGCCACTTCACCCAGACCCGCAAACTGGAGCTGATGGCCCTGCCCACCGTGAGCGGCCGCCACGTCCACGCCCTCATCCCCGTCGTGCTGTTCAGCCCCGACGACGACGTACGCAGGCCCTGGGACAAGCACATCATCGACGACAGCCACTTCCGCATGATCCACGGAGCGGAGATCCAGCAGAACCCGCTGCCCGGCAGCGAGCACCTCGACTCGGTCCTGCTCGCCTCCGAGGAGGGTGTCACCTGGCTCCACTACGACGCGCGCGAGCAGCGCTTCACCACCACGCACATCGGCTCCGGTGAGCAGGAGCGTTTCGAGCAGACCGGGTTCAAGGGCAGCAGCGACGTGGGCGCCGGACGGATCGGCGCCAACCCGCACGCGTACGTCGTGGCCACCGAGCCCTTTCACGGCAACACCGTGGCGGCGTACATCAAGGAACGCCCCGGCACCCCCGTGACCGGGGCGACCTGGCGCCGGATCGTGCTCGACGTCTTCGGTGACCCCAACGAGCTCGGCGAGGGAACGAGCCACCAGATCATCTGCGCGGACTTCGACGACGACGGCGACGACGAGTTCCTGGTGGCCCTGCGGGGCCCGTACCCCTGGCAGGGCGTCTTCTACTACAAGGCGCTGGACATCGCCGCCGGCGTGTTCACCAAGTGGCGGGTGTCCTCCGACAGCGCCGGGCGGATCGCCCTCGGCGACTTCAACGGCGACGGCCGGCTCGACTTCGCCACCATCGCCTACAAGGTGGACAAGTACTTCCACGCCAAGGACGCCAAGCTCTGCCTGTTCCGCAACGACATCGAAACCACCACCACATGAGGAAGGACAGATCCTGGTGGCCCTGGGCCATCGGAGCGGTCGGCATCGCGGCGCTCGCCACGGTGGTGGCCCTCGTGGTCGGCGCGGGCGCACAGGCCGCCGCGACCTCGCTCAGCGTCCTGATCTCCGCCACCGCCGGCCTGCTCAGCTGGTCATGGCACCGGACACGCCCCGCCGCGCCCGCCACCAAGGCGGAGCTGGACCAGGCCGCGGAGGCGCTCGCCGCCATGGTGCGCCGCCAGTGGACGGAGGAAGCCGCCGCGCAGGGGCTGCTGGACCCCCACCCGCTGGCCGTGCGCTGGCACAGCGGGCAGACGGAGGCCGGCGACCACGCGCGGATGGTCGGCCGCACCCTGTCCGGCCGCAGCGACGACATCCACGCCTTCGCCGAGGCCTTCCGCGCCCTGCCCCGCCGAAGACTGGTCATCCTCGGTGATCCCGGTGCCGGCAAGACGGCCCTCGCGATTCTGCTCGTACGAGAACTCCTGCGCGCCCCCGAGCCCGGCGAACCCGTCCCGGTCCTGCTTGACCTGGCCCCGTGGAACCCGCGCAAGGAGACGCTCCTCGACTGGATGGCGCGCCGCATCCACGAGGACTACCCGGCGCTGCGCAACCACGAGACGTACGGCCGTGACCCCACACGCAAACTGGTCGCCGAGGGGCGCATCCTGCCCGTCCTGGACGGCGCCGACGAACTCCCCGCCGAACTGCGGCCCAAGGCGCTGGCCGCGGTCAACCACGCCGTCGCCGTGCACAGCCCCCTGATCCTCACCTCACGCACGGCCGAGTACCACCGCGTGGTCGCCGAGACCGACGTGATCACCGCGGCGGCCGTGGTCGTCGCCGAACCGGTGGAACCGGCGGACGTGGCGGACTACCTGCGCAGCGCCGTCCCGCCCAGACGCACCGCCGCATGGCAGCCGGTGATCGACGAACTCACCGAACGGCCCCGCAGCGCCGTGTCCCGAGCCCTGTCGGTGCCGCTGAACGTCTGGCTCGCCCGCACCGTCCACACCTCACCGGCCGGCGACCCGGCCGACCTCACCCGCTGCACCGACGCGGCCGGCCTCCAGCGTGAACTCCTCGACGCGCTGGTCCCCGCGGTCTTCTCCGCACAGCCCACCGCGTCGGCGCCCTCGGTCCCCGACGTACGCCGCACCGCCGCCGCCCGCTGGCGGCCCGAGGACGCCTCCAGGACGCTCACCTTCCTCGCCGCGCACGTCAAGCATCAGGGCACCGACGACATCGCCTGGTGGGAACTGCACCGGACGCTGCGACCCGACCCGGCGGGACCGCTGTCCGCGCCGGTCGCCGGCGCGATGGCCGGACTCGGGGCCGGGGGCGTCGCCGGGGAGTACTTCCACTGGGCGCTCTCCCCGTTCCCGCGGCTGGTCTGCTTCCTGGCCATCACGCTCGCCACGGCCGTCGCGGTCACGGCGGTGATCCGGCTCGCCTGGGCGGGCGGCGACGGGGCCGGGCCGGGCGACGGGAACGGGGCCGGGCCGGCGGGACCGCGGACCGGGCATCCGCGGCGCGACCGGCGACGGCTGCCCACCGTCACGAACATCGCGCGCCGCTCGGGAGTCGGCTGCGCCGTGGTCCTCCCGCTCTCCCTGGCGGTGGGGGCGGTGATCGAGAGCTGGGCGAGGACGGTCGAACCCGCCGAGGCGGGCCTGGCGTCGGGGGTCGCACCGTACACCTGGCTACGGGCGGCCTTCGTCTGGGCCCTGTTCATGGCGCTGCTGGCCCTCGCGGTGCTGGGCGTCTCACTGCTTTGGCGGCGGGTCGGGTGGCACCCGGACGGCACGAGCCGTCGAGTCGCCCGGCTGCGCAAGGCCCTCGTGTTCGTCCTGCTCTACTGGCTGGGGACCGAACTGGCCGGCGCCCTGTCGTATCTGTCGATCCGGCAGCAGCCCGGCACGTCCGCCACCGAGGTCTCCTTCATCGACCTCCCCGGGGACCTGGCACTCGTCAGCCAGGACGCGACGTACCACTCCTGCATCTTCCTGCTGATCGTCGGCATCATGGCGGGACTCGACCCGGCCAGGGGCTCCTCCCGCCCGACCCGGCTGGAGTTCCGCGCCCCGAGGCGTCTGCTGTGGGCCATGCTCCCCGCGTCGATGGGCCGGGGGATGCTGGTGGGCATCGGCCTGGGCGCCGCGCTCTCCGTCGTGGAACCCTGGAGCGCCCACCTGCCCTGGTGGGAGAGGTTCACCACGACAGCCATGCTCGGGGCCTTCTTCGGCGTCCTGTTCGGGGCAGGGCTGGCGATCTTGCGCTGGGCCCATGTGCCGGCCGACCTGGAACAGGAGACCCCGCAGTCCACACTGCGCGGCGACCGCGCTGTCGCCGTCGCGCTCATGATCTTCGCGGTGGTGCCGCTGCTCGCCAAATGGATCATCACCGTCCTGGCGGACCTGGCGGAGAGCGACGACACGGGCGTGCAGGTCCTCGCCTACTCGCTGTGGACCCCGGAAGCGAACCTGTCCGTCGGACTCGCCGCCGGACTCCTCGCCATGTCGAGCACCGCCTACTTCGCGTACCGGGAGACCGGCCTGCGGCTCGCCGCGACGCGCGGGCTGCCGCGTCATCCCGTGGCGTTCATGGAGGACGCCCGCCTGCTCAACGTCCTCAGACGCGTCGGGCCCGTGTACCAGTTCTGCCATACGGAGTTCAGGGACCGCCTCGTCAACGGCGGCGCCACGGCGGGGGACGCGGCCTCCTCACGCTCCGCCGGAGTGTGACGGCCCGCCCGCGTCTCGCGCCGGCGCTCCCCGTTCACGTCGCTGTCGCTGTCGCTGTCGCTGTCGCTGTCATCGGAACGGCTGACGCCCCACCGTCTCCACGTAGCGCTCGGCGCACAGGACGTCGACGACGGCCGCGGCCGTGTGGGCCCGCTGGACCTCGCCGTGGAACGCGCCGCTGCCGAGCATGGGCCAGGCGTCGGAGAAGCGGGCCTGCACCCGGGCGGCCACCCGCAGCCGCCCCTCGCCGTCCCACCGGTCGGCAAGAGTGAACTCCCCCACGGTCTCGGGCATCTCCGCCAGGTCGGCCTGAAGCAGCGCGGTCACGTACTCGTAGGTGTCGAAAGCGTCGGAGATCGCGCGGTCGCCGTCGGCGCCCGGTTCGGCGAGCACGTCCCGCAGCCGCCGGCGCAGCCACGTGCTGGGCGCCGCCTGGACGAGCGACGGTGGATGCGGCACGTCCAGGAAGGCGTTGACGCGCTCACCGGAGCCGAGGATGTCCGCCGGGCACAGGGCCAGCACGGCGGGCTTCGGCTCTGCGGCGGACCGGCCGGAGCCCGGCCGTGACGGGCGGGGATGTGCCTGGACCGGTTCGAGCAGCAGGCGGCCGAGCAGGTCGTCGCGGTCGGCCAGTACGGCGGCGCTGCCGGCGGCGGCCAGGGCCAGCAGGGCCGGGTAGTGACGCAGCCCGGGACCCCGCTGTTCACGCCCGTCCCCGGGGACGTTCAACAGCCGTTGCAGCACCCGCACCCACACCCGCGCGTGCACCCCGGCCTCGTCGTGGAACACGCCCACGGCCAGCAGGTGCAGCAGCGTCTCGCAGTCGCTCCGGTACCTCTCCAGCCTCTCCCGGTACGCGTCCGGATCCGGCGTGTGCTCGCCGGGCGGGTACCGGCCGCTGTCCGTGAGGCGTTCCACGACCCGCGTCGCCTCGGCGTCCAGCAGCTCGTGCAGGTCGATGCGGCGCACGGGGTCGGGCAGGGCGCGCTTGAGGCGGGCCACGGACAGCTCACGGGTCGGCGGCGGCGCCGACAGGTGGTCCAGGGCCTCCAGCCGCGCCAGGAGACCGGGGAAGAACTCCGCCGCCGTCGGGCCCTGGACCACCACGGCGCCATGCCGGGCGACGAGTTCCGCGGCCTTGCCCCGCGGACGGTGCGGGGAGGCCCAGAACACGGGGTAGCGGCGCGCGGCACGGCGATCGAAACAGCCGACCAGCGCGTGGTCCCACTGGGCCGACCAACCGCACACGATCAGTCCGTACTCGTCGAGGACCTGGTCCACGAGACCTGCCCAGGCCGCCGGGTACTGCTCCAGCTCACGCTCGGTGTTGCGGGCCTCCAGGTCGGTCAGGTCGCCGTGCAGCTTGACGACCGTGGCCCTGGCGTGTGCCAGCGGCGTCATCCCGCGGAGGCCGGCGGGACTGTGGATGACCTGCGGCTGCACCCCCGCTGCTGCCAACGCCTGTTCGGTGAGCCGGTCGAAATTCGTGGTCAGCACCACGCGCACCGAGCCACGCGCCACGAGCCGGGCCGCCGCGTGATGCGCCGCCCCGGGCCGCTTGCGCCCCGCCTCACGGTCCTCGGCATCCGGCTCGAAGTAGCCGCGCAGCAGCTTGTGCCGGGCGGCGGGGGTGTCGCCCAGCGCCTCCAGCAGGGCGGAGTAGCCGAGCGGCCCCCCGTCCCCGTGACGGGCCCACCAGGACTCCGGATCGGCGACGGCCAGCTCCTCGTCCGCGCCCCGCGCCACGGCGGCCCGGCGCACCAGATCCGAGACGATCTCCCACCCGGTGGGCACACCGGCGTCCCGCGACACGCCCGCACCCAGCAGCAGTGCGTAGACACCGGGCCCGGCCTGCACGCACATGGCGAGCGAGACCATCGGGTCGAGACCGCGCAGCGCCGCCGCCGCAGCCGGCCTGTCGTCGTCCGTCATGCCATCCACTGTGCGTCGCGGGCGGCGGGAATGCCTCTCGGCCTGTGTCCGGACACGGCCGGGGCGGCGCCGGAAGCGACCCACGGAAGGCCACCCCGGACGGCCGCGCACCGCGCCGCGAGCAACGGAGCGTGCGGTTACCGTCGGCGGTATGGACGGTGAACTGCGAGGCCGGCGCCAGAGCCTGCTCAGCGGGGCGGTGTTCGCCGTATGCATGGCAGGTACGACGCTGCCGACCCCCCTCTACGGCCTCTACCAGCAGAAGTTCGACTTCTCCGAACTCACGGTCACCGTCGTGTACGCCGTCTACGCGGTCGGGGTCATCGGCGTACTGCTGCTGGCGGGCAACGCCTCGGACACCGTGGGCAGGCGGCCCGTCCTCCTGTGGGGCCTGGCATGCGCGGCGTCGAGCGCCGTCTGCTTCCTGTCCGCCACCTCGCTGGGCTGGCTGTATGCGGGGCGGCTGCTGTCGGGGCTGTCCGCGGGCCTGTTCACCGGGGCCGCCACGGCGTACGTGATGGAGCTGGCGCCGCCCGGCGGCGGCGCACGCGCCACGTTCCTGGCCACCGCCGCGAACATGGGCGGGCTCGGCTGCGGCCCGCTGCTCGCCGGGGTGTTCGCCCAGTACGCGGACTGGCCGCTGCACCTGCCGTTCGCCGTCCATCTCGCCCTGGTGGCCTGCTCGGCCGCTGTCCTGCTGCGGCTTCCGGAGACCGTGGGGGAGCGGCGGCCGCTGAGCACCGTACGGCCGCAGCGGCCCGGCCTGCCGCCGCGGGTCCGGGCGGTCTTCGGACCGGCGGCGGCCGCCACCTTCGTGGGGTTCGCCCTGTTCGGCGTGTTCACGTCGGTCAGCCCCTCCTTCCTCGCCCAGTCGCTGAACGTGCACGACCGCGCGCTGAGCGGGGCGGTCGTCGCGCTGGCCTTCTTCGCCTCGACCGCCGGTCAACTGGTGGTCGGGCGGGTCGGGTCGACCCGCTCACTGCCGCTGGGCTGCGCCGCGCTCCTCGCCGGGCTGGCACTGCTGGCGGGCGCGTTGTGGTGGGAGCTGCTGCCGCTGGTCGTGCTGAGCGCGCTCGTCGGCGGCATCGGGCACGGACTGGCGTTCCGCGGATCGCTGGCCGCGGTGGCCCAGGCGTCCGAGGCGAACCGGCGGGCGGCTGTGATCTCGACCCTGTTCGTGGTGGCCTACGCGGGCATCTCGCTGCCGGTCATCGGCGTCGGGCTCCTGGCGGGCCCGATGGGTCTGGAGGGCGCCGGGCTGGTGTTCATCGCCTGCATGACGCTTCTGGTGTCGGCCGCGGGCGTCTACTTGCTGCGGCGGCCGGTACCTGCGACCGGGGCCGGCAAAGCGCGCCGGACCTGACCGCGGCCGTAGGCTTTCGTACGGCCGTACGCGCCGCGCCGCCGAGAACGCAAATGCGTCGACAGCACCCCTCGGCACCCGGCAAAGTGTCCGTCCGTGACGAGCAGCGAACTGTGGACCCGTGCGACCGCCGACCGCTACGACGCCGAGGAGACCGAAGCCTCGTCGGCCGCCGTCCTCGGGCCGACCCTCGCCTTCCTGGCCGAACTCGCCGGAGGAGGCCGGGCGCTGGAGTTCGCCATCGGAACCGGACGCGTGGGAGTCCCGCTCCGTGAACGCGGCGTGCCGGTAGTGGGCATCGAACTGTCCGAGCACATGGCGGCGGTGCTGCGGCGAAAGATCGACGAGGACATGCTCCCGGTGGTCATCGGGGACATGGCCACCACCGTCGTTCCCGGCGAGTTCACCCTCGTCTATCTCGTCTACAACACCATCACGAACCTGCTCACCCAGGACGAGCAGGTCGAGTGCTTCCGCAACGCCGCACGGCATCTGAGGCCCGGCGGCCGATTCGTCATCGAGCTGGGGGTGCCGCCGCTGCGGCTCCTGCCGCCCGGCCAGGTCGCGGTGCCGTTCGACGTCTCCGAGCAGCACCTCGGCTTCGACACCTTCGACCTGGTCCGGCAGGTGCTCGTCTCGCACCATTTCACCCGTGACGGCGAGGACGGCCGCTACCGCCGTGCCACCTCCCGGCATCGGTACGCCTGGCCGGCAGAGCTCGACCTGATGGCACGGATCGCCGGACTCGAGCTGGAACGTCGCGTCGCGGACTGGGACGAGGCCCCGTTCACCCAGGACTCCGCGAAGCACGTCTCCGTATGGCGCAAGCCGACCTGAGGCAGGCTCCGACGTCCGGGCCGCCACAGGTGATTATCCGTACGTGCGAGCGATGTGATCACTCGATCGTGATTTCCTCCGCTTCTATGCCCGGGGTGTCGTGATGCTGGGAGGAACGGCGTGCGACCGGCGCCGTCCGCGGGTGCTGGCGTGGGGGTGGCGTGATGCAAGGGGCAGCGGAAGGGCGCGGGGGCCTGGACGAGCAGGCGGTCCTGGTGGTGGCCGGGCTGGCCGATCTGGCGGTGAGCGTGGTGGGTTCGGCTGTGGGGGCGGTGCGGGGCCTGCTGCGCCGCGGGGATGCCGCGGAGCTGGCGGCGCAGGCCCAGGACGATCTGATGGCGCGCGGAAGACTGGTGCTGGACCGGTACGCGGCTGTGCCCCCGGCCCAGCTGGAGATCCTCGCCCGGCACGCCCTGGCTCGGCGGGCCGGCGATGACGCCTGACCGGTGGAAGCAGGCCGCGTTCAAGACCCGCGTCGACGAGGTGCTGCGCCTGTTCATCGCCCAGGAGGCCGAGCGGTTCGCAGCCGTCGACCCGGCCTTGGGGCCGGTGGCCGACCAACTGGAGGCCGCGGTCGCGGACGGCAAACGACTGCGGGCGGCGTTCTGTTACTGGGGCTGGCGCGCGGTGGGCCAGCCGGACAGCGACGCGCTGGTGCGGGCGGCGGCCTCCATGGAACTGGTGCACGCAGCCGCGGTCGTGCACGACGACCTCATCGACGACAGCGCGTTGCGGCACGGCCGGCCCACCGCGCACGTCGCGTTGCGCGCCGCGGTACGCCACCGCCCGCACACCGGAGCGGCCGCCAGGTCGCTGGCGATGCTGGTGGGGGATCTGCTGATGGGGCTGGCCGGACAGCTGTTCGCCACCAGCGGCCTGCCCGCCGCGTATCTGGCGCGGGCCCGCCCGCTGTGGTCGGTACTGGCCCGCGAGCTGATCGCGGGCGAGTGCCTGGAGATCCTGCGCACCGGAGCCGAGCCGGACACCACGGCGTCACTGAAGGTGATCCGGTACAAGACCGCCAAGTACACCGTCGAGCAGCCCTTGCTGATCGGCGGCGCCCTGGCCGGGGCCGATACCCGGCTGCGCGAGGGCTACTCCGCCTACGGGCTGCCCCTGGGCGAGGCGTTCCAGTTGCGGGACGACCTGCTCGGCCTGTTCGGAGACCCGGAACACACCGGCAAGGACAACGCCGATGACGTCCGCGGCCACCGGCCCACGGCTCTGCTGGCAGAGACCTGGCGCCTGGCCGGTGACGCCGACCGTGAGCAGCTGCGGGCCCTGTTGGGCCGAGGCGACCTGGACGACGACGGTTTGCACGCGGTACGCGCGGTGATGCGCCGGCTGAAGACACCCCACCGCGTCGAAAACATGATCACCGCTCGGGTCGAAGAAGCCCTCGACACCCTCCACGAGCTGGACATACCCGCACATGCCGCCGCCGCCCTGGCCGCTCTGGCGCACTCGGCCGCCGTCCGCGTGTCCTGACCCCCGCGCACGAACGGCACACATCCGCGCCGCCCCGAGCGGACCCGCCCGCCTGCCGTATGCCACCTCGCGTGGATGACAAGGAGCTTTGCCATGACGTACACCGAGGCCTCGATGGACGCCCTGCGGCAGACCGGTGACGAACTCGCCGACGCCACCGTCGCCACACTCTTCGAACGCGGGGAGGTGGGCAAGTTCAACACCCTGATGCGCTATGTCTCCACCGCGGGCGCTCCGCTGCCGGACGGGCTGCCCGATGTCGCGAAGGAGTACCTCCGGGCCACGAGCGTCCCGCCGGCCTGGGTCGACTGGGGGGAGATGGAGAAGGCCCGGCTGTTCTTCATCGACAACAACGTGCACATCTCCACCGCACTGTCCTTCGCCTCCATGCCCGCCTGCTACGTCGTCCCGCACGTGGCCAAGCTCCTGTCGGCCACCCATGGGCTGAAGTACCCCTCCAAACGGATGGCCGAGACCGGCCAGTTCACCGTCTACCTGATGCGACCCGACGCCTTCGAGGCCGGCAGCCGCTTCATCCCCGCCGCGCAGAAGGTCCGCCTCCTGCACGCCTCCATCCGCCACCACCTCGTACGCGAGAACCGGTGGGACACCGCCGCGCTCGGCACGCCGATCTGCCAGGAGGACATGATCGGCGGGCAGATGTTCTTCTCCCTGCTGGTGCTGGACAGCCTGCACCGCCTCGGCATCCACATGTCGGCACAGGGCGCGGAAGCCTATTTCTACGCCTGGCGTGTGGTCGGGGCCATGCTCGGCGTCGACCAGGACGCCGTTCCCAGGACGCTCGACGATGCCCGCGCGTTCCTCGACCTGTACATGATCCGGCACATGGGCCCGTCCGAAGAAGGAACGCACCTGACCCGGCAGCTCATCGACCTCTACGAGGAGGTCGTACCCGGAACCTTCTTCGACCCGATCATCTCGGCTCTCGTCCGCCACCTCGTCGGCGACACCTGCGCCGACTGGCTCCAGGTGCCCCGCACCTCATGGGACACCGTCGTCAAGGCCGTCCCACACCTCCTCGGCGTCCTGGAGACCATCGAGGACCGCTCGCCCTTCGGCGCCTGGGCCTTGGACCGACTCGGCCATCTCACCACCATTTTCGAACTCTCCTCCCTCACCCGCGGACGCGTCATGCACTACGCCATCCCCGAACACCTCAAGAAGGACTACGGCGTCTCCAACACGGTGCCGCCCACCCGCCGGTGGACTCCACCGGCCGCCACCGTCCCCCACTGACCCCGTACCGCCTCGCACCTCGGCGCGAGGTGCGGATGGGCCGGTGTGGCTCCCTGTTCGCGTGTGGTGCGCCCCCCGGGGCCGTGTTGCCGCGATGCTGGGGAGCGTGAACACATCCCCGCCGCCCTATGACCCCTCCCTTGCCGTATCCACCGTGGGGGTGGAGGAGGAGTTCTTCCTGGTCGACCCGCGCATCCGATTGCCCCTCCCGGCCGGACCGGCGGTGGCCGACCGCGCCGCCGTGGACGTGGGTGACCTGGTGACGAAGGAATTCTCCCTGTGCCAGGTCGAAGGGCGCACCTCGCCGTGCCGGTCCGCGGACGAGCTGCGCGGGGACCTGCAACGGGTGCGTGGAGCGTTGGTCACGGCGGCTCGTGCCGAGGGGGCTGCTCTGTGTGCGTCGGGTACGGCGGTGATGCAGGAGGCCGGGCCGGCACTGGTGGCCGACCATCCGCGCTACCGGGCGGGCCGGGCGCAGTACCGGAGCATGATGGACGACTTCGCCATCAGCGCCCTCCATGTCCACGTCCACCTGCCCGACCGCGAGCTCGCGGTGCGGACGGCCAACCACCTGCGGCCCTGGCTGCCGCTGCTCATCGCGCTGAGCGCCAACTCGCCGTTCGACCGGGGGAGTGATACCGGCTACGCCAGCTGGCGGTCGGTCATCCGCAGCCGTTTCCCCTGCCTGGGCCCGCCGCCCTACGCGGCGACGTCGGAGGAGTACGAGCGGCTGGCCGCGGCCCTCACGGAGAGCGAGGCCATGCTGGACGCGGCAACGCCGTTCTGGGACCTGCGGTCCAACCCGCGGGTGCCCACCCTGGAGATCCGCGCGATGGACGTGCAGCAGGACCTCGACGACACCGTCGCGATCGCCGTTCTGCTGCGCGCGCTCACCGTCACCGCCGCCACCCTGGCGAAGCGGGGCACCCCGGGACCCGTCTGGGAGGCGGAGGTACTGCGGGCCGCGTGCTGGCGGGCCGCCCGGGACGGGTGGAGCGGCAAGGGCTTCCACCCGGTCACCGGCCAGTACCGGCCCGTGGCAGCCCTGGCGGAAGAGGTGCTGGCTCTCCTGCGGCCGAGGCTGGAGGAGGCCGGGGACCTGGACGAGGTCGTGGCCTTGTTCGACCGGCTCTCCCGCCGCGGTGACGGAGCGGCCCGGCAGCGGGCCTGGGCGGCCGGCGGAGCCGGTCCGCAGGCGGTCGTGGACCGGCTCCTGCCGGCCACCGCCCGCGGTGCGCTGCCCGGAGGCGACGTCAGCGGGCGGTGAGCGTCGTCACCAGGACATCGCGGTGGCCGGGCAGGCCGGTGTCCTGCGGGCGGACCGGCGAGACGGCGTGCCACGTCGTCCGGTCGTCGCTCAGCAGGAGGCTGCCGGGTTCGCTGAGCGTGGTGGCCGCGATCTCGCGGCCGTCCGCGGCATAGACCGTGCTGCGGCCGCCAGTCACGTTCGCACGGCCGATCAGCAGCGAGGACACCAGGTCGACGCCGTCCTTGTGCCTCCCTTCAGGGGTGGGCTGCGCCAGGCCGTCCGCCTGCGCGACCACGCGGAAGGGATGCACTCTGACGATCCACTCAGCGGCATCGCCCATGCCGCCGGCCACGCTGCCGAGGAGCCGGATCAGCGCGTACAGCACCGGTTCCGCCCGGAACGCCTCGGTCAGTGGCTCGAAGTGGCGTTCGATATCCACGTACAGGGGGTTGCTGTCCTCCGGCTGCACGAACGCCTCATGGCCCAACGGCGCGACCTCGCCGTCCCGGGACAGCAGGAACTGCCCGTAACGCCGCAGACGCCGCGTACCCTTCTCGGCTGCGTACGGATCCGTCACCAGTTCTTCCCAGTGCGCGGCGAACCGCTCCCACGCGCCGGGGCCGGCGTCCACGCAGCGCGAGACCGTGGCCGAGGACATCAGGTGCCAGCCATGGCCGAGGACAGCCTCGCGCGCCGCCCGGGCCAGGGATGTCGCGTCGCCTGACGCCGTGCCGCCCGCGCTGACCTGGCTGCTTCCGTCCCGGTGCGCCTGCACGACGCCGTGGTCATCGTCCATGTGCCCATGCTCCTGCTCGCCACCTTCCGCGGCATCCGCAGCACCTGTGGGGATACTCCGGAGCGGGGAGCGGGAGCAAGGTGATCGTGACCACCGGTGCCCACCGGACAGGACCGTACGACCATGGGAGTGATCATCACATCGGCTGTCTTCAGTGTCTGACCCCAACCGCCGATGAGGGATCTGGGCCTGTGAGTGTTCCGGGCCGAACCCCCGATCAGCAAAGAGGATCAATGACTGCCAACGCATGCCGCACCGTGAGCATCGTGACCCCGTTCGTCGTGGCCCTGGCCGCCCTGACCGCGCCGGCGCATGCCGCACCCGAGCCCCGCCACGGCGGGCCGCACTGCCAGGCCATCGACTCCTTCGCGCCCAACAAGAACGAGGAGCACACCGTCGCCCTCGCCGAGGGCCACGCCTACGCCGGCGCTTGGGACAGCAAGGCGAAGAACATCAGGTGGCAGGAACTCTCCGACAACAAGGGCTACCCCGCGCGCGCCTGTGACATCACCCTCAGCGAGCAGGGAGACAACGTGTGGGTCAAGGCCATCACCACTGACGGCAAGGTGTACGAGACCTCATGCGTCAGCCCGGGCAAGAAGCTGATCTGCGACAAGCCCTGGACCCGCCTCCACTGAGAGCGCACACCCGCCGGCCGGGAGTCGGCACAGTTGCGGGCGCGGGCAACCGCCCGTTCGACGTCAGGCGGAGGCGGACGGACATGGATCTTGCGGAGGTCCGGGCCGTGCTCGACCCACGCGACGGTGTGCGGTGGGAGGCGGGGGACGCATGGCTGGCCGGCGGCACCTGGCTGTTCTCCACCCCCCAGCCGCAGGTGACGCGCCTGTGGGACCTGGGCCGGATGGACTGGCAGCCCTTGACCGTCCACGAGGGCGGCCTGGAGATCGCGGCGACATGTACGGTGGCCGAACTGCTGGCCTTCGCCGTACGACCGGACGGGCCCTGGCCGGATGCGCGCGCGCTGATGGCAGGCTGCTGCCGGGCGTTCTCCTCGTCCTTCAAGGTGTGGAACACCGCCACGGTGGGCGGCAACGTATGTCTCGCTCTGCCCGCCGCACCGATGGTGTCGATGGCAACAGCCCTGCACGGCGTGTGCGTCCTGCGCACGGCCGATGGCCGCGAACGCCGACTGCCCGTAAGGGAATTCGTCACCGGAGCGGGACGGACGGATCTGCGGCCGGGGGAGATGCTGCGCTGTCTGTGGCTGCCTGCCGCGTCCCTGGCACACCGCACGGTGCTGCGCCGGGTGAGCCTGCGGCCCGGCGGGCATTCAGCCGCTCTGGTGATCGCCGCGATCGCCCCCGGCTCCGGTCGCTTCGCGCTCACACTCACCGCGGCCACAACACACCCCGTATGCCTGTCCTTCGAACGGCTGCCCACACCGGCCGAGCTGCGTACCGAGATCGAGCGATCGGTCGGCGCGGAGCTGATCGTGGACGATGTTCACGGGGCCCCGGCGTGGCGCCGTCACCTCATCCACCACCTGGCCGAGCAGACACGGCGGGCACTGGCGGATGAGAGCCCGACATGACCTTCTCGCTCCTGCTCAACGGCCGACCGGCGTCCGGGCGGCCGAGGCCCGGGCAGTGCCTGCGCACCTATCTGCGCGAACAGGGCTGCTTCGGAGTGAAGAAGGGCTGCGACAGCGGTGACTGCGGCGCCTGCACCGTGCACGTGGACGGCATGTCCGTACACAGCTGCCTCTACCCGGCCCTGCGCGCCGAGGGGCGGAGCGTGACGACGGTGGAGGGCCTGGCGCGGGACGGCGCGCTGCACCCCGTGCAGCAGGCCTTCGCCACCGCCCACGCCTTCCAGTGCGGTTTCTGCACCCCGGGATTCGTCATGACCGCCGCCGCCCTGGACCACGGCCAGGGCACGGATCTCACCGAGAGCCTCAAAGGCAACGTGTGCCGCTGCACCGGCTATCAGTCCATTGCACGAGCCGTGCAGGCATGTCGTGAGGGCCGCACCACTGACGAGCAGCTCACAGCAGCGGACACTGTGGTGGGGGCCGAGGATGTCGTCACCGGCCGGGCACGCTTCACCCTCGACCGACCGGAGCCCGCCGGACTGCTGCACATCAGGCTGCTGCGCTCCGAGCACCCGCACGCCCGCATCACCGGCATCGACCCCACCGGCGCCCTGGCCGTGCCGGGCGTCCACGCCGTACTGACCCACCGTGACGCACCCGCTCTGCGCTTCTCGACCGCGCTGCACGAACGAGCCGATGCGGACCCGGCCGACACCCGCGTTCTGGACGACGTCGTGCGCCATGCGGGCCAGCGCGTCGCGGCGGTGGTCGCCGACAGCGAAGCCGCGGCCGAGGAGGGCTGTCGGCGCCTGCGCGTCACCTACCAGCCCCTGCCCGTTGTCACCGGCCCGGAACACGCTCTGTCGGCAGACGCCCCCCACGTCCATCCCGGCGGGAACATCGCCGACGAGGTGCACATCGGCATCGGGGACATCGACACCGGGCTGGCCGAAGCCGACCACGTCCTCGAGGAGACGTTCCGCACGCACCGGGTGCAGCATGCCGCACTGGAAACCCATGCCACCCTCGCCTGGCAGGACGACGAGGGACGGCTGCGCGTCCATACCACCACCCAGGCCCCACACCTGACCCGTCGGCGCCTGGCCGAGGTATTCGGCCTGTCACCTGATCGGCTGCACGTCACAGCCGCGCGGCTGGGCGGGGCGTTCGGCGGGAAGCAGGAGATGCTCACCGAGGACGTCGCGGTGCTCGCCGCGCTGCGCACCGGGCGGCCCGTGAAGCTGGAGTACACCCGGGCGGAGGAGTTCACCGCCACCACTCGCCACCCCTTCCGGGTCCGGGTGAAGATCGCCGCCCGCTCCGACGGCACGCTCACCGCCCTGCGCCTGCATGTCCTGTCCGACACCGGCGCCTACGGCAACCACGCCCCCGACGTCCTGCGACATGGCTGCGCCAACGCCGTGAACCTCTACCGCTGCCCCAACATGCAGATCGACGGCTGGGCGCTCTACACGCACAACGTCCCGGCGGGCGCCTTCCGCGGCTACGGCGCAGGCCAGATCGCCTTCGCCGTCGAATCCGCCCTCGACGAACTCGCCCACGCCACTGGCCTCGATCCCCTGGCGCTGCGCCGACGGGCCTACCTGCGCCCGGGGCAGTCCGCTCCGGCGGTGACGGCCGATGGCCTGGGGCCGGTCGCCGACCACGGCATCACCGGCTGCCTGGATCTCATCGAAGACGCCCGCGCCCACCACAGGGCCGCGCCGCCCGCGCTTCCCGGCCCGTCCTGGCTGGTGGGGGAGGGCATGGCCGTCACCGTCACCCCCACCGCGCCCAACGACGGCCACCTGGCCCAGGCGAGCGCCACGCTGCGCGCCGACGGCACCTACGACCTGCGCACCGGCGCCCCGGAGTTCGGCAGCCAGGCCACCACCGTGCACCGCCGTATCGCCGCCACGGCCCTGGCCACCACAGTCGACCGCGTCCACCTCCGCCAGGGTGACACCGACCTGCTCGCCCACGACACCGGGGGCTTCGTCTCCACCGGCTCCACCCTCGCCGCCCGCGCCGTCCACGACGCCTGCCGACGCCTGCACTCGGCCGTCCTCGACGCCGCGGCCGCCCACACCGGTACGGCCCCGGACGACTGCCGCCTGAACCAGGACACCGTCGACTGCGGCGGCCGACCCCTGCCCCTGACCTCCTTGTACGAAACCGCGCACCAGACCGGCCGGCCACTCACCGCCACGGCGACCTGCGACGCCACCGCCGTAACCCTGGGCCTGACGGCGAACGCCCAGTGGATCCGCCTGGCCGTCGACCCGGCCACCGGACTGGTCATCCTCCTGGACTCGGTCCACGCCGGCGACGCGGGCACCGTCCTGGACGCCCGGCAACTGCGCGGCCAGATCGAAGGTGCCGTCGCCCAGGGCATCGGCACCACGCTGACGGAAGACCTGCGCACCGATCACCGGGGCCGCGTCACCACGCAGGACCTGCGCACCTACCCCGTCCCGCACATCGCCGACGTCCCCCGCACCGACGTCCGCTTCGTCCCGGGCACCGGAGAGCTGCACTGCGCCAAACCCGGCAGTGAAGCCGCCTTCAACCCCATCGCCCCCGCCCTGGCCAACGCCCTGCGCGACGCCACCGGCATCCGCTTCACCACCCTCCCGCTGCGCCCCGACACCCTCTGGGCACGGCTGCGGCTCAAGGAACCCGCGTGCGCGCGGCCCGGGGTCGGGCGTCGGCCAACTCTTCCTGGCGGCGAAAGACAAGAACCCTGAGGGGCCGGTGCCGGTGCCGGTGCCGGGCGGGCGGCTGCGGCATCTCCGGCACCTGTGGCCGGGTGAACGCGTTCACGGTGGGCGTCGGCGCGGGTGGTGGCGAGGGGTAGGAGTCGGTGCCGGTCTCGATGATGTTGCCGCCGAAGGTGCGGGGCCGGGCCGCTGCCCGCCCTGCGCAGCCCCGTCCTTGACAACACCGCCGGACGGCTCAGTACGACATGCTGCGCACCGGCTGCCGCGGTGCACTGGGTGGAAACGGCACAACAAGCGCGGGCCCCGCTGTCCGCCGATGTGCACCTCGTGGGCGGCCTCGTTCCCGGCGAGCGGCGCCCTGTCAGGGAAGGCATGCTCCACATGGCGGAGGAACCCGTTCGGCCCGTACCGAGAACCGTCGTGGTCAGGGCCGGCAGCATCACGTACCCCTTCGCGTTCGATTCCGGGCAGCTGAACCGTACCGGGACATGGCGGGAGGCCGTCGACGGCGCCCGGACCGTTGCGGTGATCACCAGCCGCCCGGTCGCGGCCCTGTTCCCCGAAGCCCTTCGAGCCATCGCGGAGGCAGGGGCCCGACACGTCGTGATCGAGGTACCCGACGGGGAGGACGCCAAGACCCTGGACATCGTGAACCACTGCTACCAGGCGCTGGCCCAGGCGCAGTTCACGCGCAACGACCTGGTCATCGCCCTCGGCGGCGGGACGGTCACCGACCTGGCCGGCTTCGTCGCCGGCACGCGGAAGCGCGGTACCCGCCTGGTGCATGCGCCAACGACGTTGCTGGCCCTGGTGGACGCCGCCATCGGGGGAAAGACCGGCATCAACCTGCCCTCGGGCAAGAACCTGGTCGGCACCTTCCACCAGCCCGAACGCGTCGTGGCCGACGACACGGTCCTGTCCAGCCTGCCCGCGCGCGAGCTGCGCTCCGGTCTTGCCGAGGTCATCAAGTGCGGCTTCATCGCGGAGCCCGCCATTCTCGACGACCTGCCCGATCCGGCCCGTGCCGCCTCACAGCAGTCCGAGCGGTATCTGCGGCTGATCGAGATGAGCGTACGGGTCAAGGCGCGGCTCCTCGCCGACGATGTCGCCGACCGCGGCCCGCGCCGGCACCTCAACTACGGCCACACCGCCGGCCAGGCCATCGAGATGGCAAGCGGCTTCACTCTGCGCCACGGCGAAGCCGTGGCCCTGGGCATGGTCTACGCGGCCCGCGTCTGCGAACTGCTCACCGGCACCGACGGCATCGTCAGCGACACGCGAGACGCCCTCACCCGGGTGGGGCTGCCCACCCGCCTGGACGCCACCGTCTCCTTCGAGCAGATGTGGGAGCTGATGCGGCAGGACAAGAAGGTCACCCCCGGCCGCCCCTCCTTCGTCGTCAGCCCCCGCCCCGGCACCGCCACACTCACCCCCATGCCGGAACACACCACCGCCCGGGCGGCGTTCGACGATGTCCTGCGCCCCGGTTGACGGATGAGCAGCTGCCGCCATCCTGGTCGGAGGCGTCTCCTGGACGGGAAGCTGGTCACGTAGCAGTTGACGCCGCCCGGATGCCGGAGTTGCCAGCGCGTACGCTTCACCCCGCACAGGGGCTACTGCCGCCGCGGGCAGGACGCAAGGGACCAGGGGTGTGCACAGCGCCCTCTGGGGTGAGAAGCCGTTGCACGAGCTCTGCGGCGCACAGGTACGCCAGTTCCTCACGAAAGGCCACTGTTTATGTCAAATGCCCCATCGGCAACCGCCGGTGTCCATGCCCAGTACGCCGCCCAGGTGGCTGCGGACCTGGAAGCGAACCGCAAGGAGCAGCAGCGCATCGAGGCGGAAATGGCGGTGCTCCAGGAGAAGTTGGGGGTGCTGCAAAAGGACTGCCGGGTCCTGGAGAACGTGCAGCAGGTCCTCGAGACCCCTGACACGCCCGCGCCCCATGCCAAGAAGACGTCACGTAAGAAGCAGGTGCCCGCTCAGCGAGTGAGCAGGTCCGGTGCGGCCCCCGCGAAGAGCTCGGCAGGCTCCGGGACCCAGGCCAAGGCAGCCAAGAAGACACCCAAGGCGGCTGCGGACAAGCCGGGCACACCGCAGGACGCGCCCACCTTGGTCGAACTGATCAGCGCCCACCTCCGCCAGCAGAGCGAACCGCGCTCCACCGCCGAGATCACCACCGCGCTCGCCCAGGCCCACCCTGAGCGCAGCATCAAGACCACCGTCGTACGGACCACGGTGGAGGGTCTGGTCGCCAAGGGCCGAGCGGAGCGAACCAGGCAGGGCAACTCGGTCTTCTACACCGCAGTCGCCCCGGCAGCGAAAACTTCCGGAACAGAGCAGCCCCAGACACCCACCGACTGAGCTGCGGTTCAGGCGTCTGCCGGTGGGTGGGAAAGCCCGCGATCTCGACAGGACCGCATACTCACCCGGGATCGAGCGGCTCCCGCGCCATGCGGACGCCTGAACATGCGGTCCGCGCCGCGAACACGGGAGCGGCCGGCGCGCCCGCAGCCGCCAGCACGGGATCGCCGTGGTGCTGATCGAGCTGCCCGTCACGCCAGGCTGCCTGGCCGGTCGGATTGCGGCGGAAGTTGCGGTGCCGCTACAGCGCGGGCCGGGCGCCGGGGGAGTCAGTCAAGGAGGTCACGGAGCACCTCCTCGGCTTCCCTCAGGCGATGTGGCTGGCGGCGAGGCGGGGTACGGCCTGGCGTTCCTCGTCCGGCAGCGCCGAGTCGGCCGCCCGGTGGGCGGCTGTCGCATCAGCCGGACCCGTGGGCCATGACCGACGATCTGCCGGGCGTAGAACAGCCCGCGGTCACTGGCCCGGTACGCCTCGTCGTGTCAGTCCGCGTCGTCGACGACTTCCAGCCGCACGTGTGCGGTCAGGGTGAGGAACTCGCACTCCAGCGCGGTGCGGATCTTCGGCGTCACCCTGGCCTGCGTGACCGCGACGCCTGCCTCGAGCAGCGCCCGGACGGCCAGGAACCCGACCACGACCAGGAGTTGGGGGATGGCCGCGCGCACCCTGTCCGGAGTGGGGCCCTCGGCGAACAGCTCGCGCAGCACCGCCACCGAGGGCCATGAGCCCAAGTACCACGGACCAGTACGCCTCCTTCAGGCCGTCGGTGATGTCACCGTCGTGCGGCCCGCCCGGTACGGCGGTGGCGGCAGAGGGAGCCCAGCGCCGCGCGGGGCGGGCACCGAGCCCGACCGGACGCCGTCCGCCTCGTCACCGCTGCTCATGCCCCCCACCTCGTATCCAGTCGTGCTGAGCGGCGCGCGCAGGCGTCGGACTGCTGCGGCCCGCAGGGCGGGGAGCGGAACGGGGGCCGCCGCCGCTGTTCGGATCAGGGGCGATGAGTGGGAACGGGCTCAGGGTTCACGGTTCCTCCGTCTGGGCGGCCGGTTGGTACTGGTGTTCCGAGAACGCGCCGGTTCCGGGGCCGTCACGGCCTCGGAACCGGACCTGGGGCCTTGCACTTGCCCTTGCCCCGTCCTGGACTTGTCGGCCGCGGAGCGCGTCAACCGGCACGAAGCCCGGTACTTCTACCACCGCTACGAGGACGTCGTCACGCACCGCTCGTACCTGCCGCAGGACGAGGTCCTTCCGCCCGGCGCCACGGACCTGAGCATCGGCGCGAACAGCGGCGTGTGTGCCCCGTTCGTGCGAACCGCGCCCGACCCGCATGCTGGTGCAGCCCGAGCAAGGCCCAGAGTCGTCAACTTTGTGCGGTACCGCGGAAGTTGCAGGGACCACCGGAATACCGTCGTGGGTGGAGCCGAGGTTCAACCGAGCGTGCGACGACACGGCTTGCTCCCGCCCGTAACTTCTCGTGCCAGCACCACCCGGCGCCCGCTGACCATGGGCGCCGTACAGGTCACGGGCCAGCAGGGGACCCAACGGGGGGACCCGGCCCGCGTCAGGAAGGGACAGCCGTACCGTGAGCGTTCGCAAGCACGCCCTCCTCGCCGTAGCCACGGCAGCCGTCGCCCTCGGCATGACCATCACCCCCACGGCGTCGGCCGCGGGTCAGCAGCAGTCCGGTGAGGTCAGCGCCCAGGCCTCGTGCAACTGGCCGTATGTCTGTTTCTACAAGGGCAGCACCAAGACAGGGCAGTTCAAGGACGTGACCTCCGGCTACCAGGACCTCCAAGGCAGCCGAGGGGCCACCAAGGTCGTCAACACTCGCAACGACGACGCGGTGCTGCTGCGCCGCGCCAGCGGCGGCCCGCTGTGCATCCTGCCCAACTACACGGTCGACCTGCGGCCGTATGGCACGGTGACCGGCATCAGGATCCTGAACACCGCGACCTGCTGACCAGGTGAGAAGACGCGGCGGCCCGTCCTTCCGAAGCTGTGGGACGGGCCGCCGCGACGTGCTTGACACGCGGTCGCACCGTTGATCGCACATCGGCTCATCGGCACGTCGGCCCTCCGGGCGTCAGCCACCGCCCACGTCGAGCAAGGACCGGTACCGAAGCCCGGTCGAAGAGCCCCCGGACCACGCTGGGGCGTGCCTGCCGATACAGAAGTGCTACGTCCCAGGGCCGACGCCGGTCCATGGTCACTCTCGCGACGTACCTGACAACTCGTCACCGCAGGTGACGATCACGATCGCGCCGCTGCCTAGCGTGTGGAACGTGATCGTGACTCCCCGGCGGCAGCCCGGTGTCCCAGTCGCCCTCACCCCCTCACCCCCTCACGCCGCGCCGGGAGTGCCGTCATGCCCACACTCAACAACTCCGTGCCACCCGCGCACGGATCCGCGCCCCCGTTCAGAACGGCACTCGGCATAGTCGGACCTGCGGCGCTCACGCTCCTTCTCGGCCTGTGGGGCCTCACGCGCGAGAACAGCATGTGGCGCGACGAGGCCGCCACGTGGGCAGCCGCCCACAGGACGCTGCCCGAGCTCGCCCACATGCTGGACCGGATCGACGTCGTCCACGGCGTCTACTACCTGTTCATGCACGGCGTCTTCGCCATCCTCGGGGACAGCCTCATCGCCCTGCGCCTGCCCTCCGTCCTCGCCATGGCCGGGGCCGCCGCCGCGACCGCCGCGACCGCCCGACGACTGGCCGGGCCCCGTGCGGGAGCCGCGGCGGGCACTGCCTTCGCCCTCGTGCCGAGCACTCAGCACTACGCGCAGGAAGGACGGTCGTACGCCCTGGTAGTGGCCGCCGTGGCGGTGGCGACGCTGCTCCTTGTGACCCTCGTGGACGGCCGCGGAGAAGCAGGCCCGGCGGGCCGACGTTGGGCGGGGTACGCGGCAGCCATGCTCGCCGCCGCGCTACTCAACTGGTTCTCGCTACTGGTCCTACCGGCCCACGCGGCGACCGTCTGCATGGCGCACCGGCGCGGCGCCACCCGGCGGCTCCTCACCCGCTGGCCGGCGGCAACCGCAGCGGTCGCCGCCGGTGCGCTGCCGGTCATCCTGGCCAGCCGCTCGCAGGCCCAGCAGATCGCCTGGATACGCCCGCTCACCTGGTCGACCGCACTGGCCCCCCTGCTCCTGCTGACCCTGGGATTGCTGTGCGCAGCTCTGCTGAAACGGCACCCGAACACGCCGCCAACGCCTCGTGCCCTGTCAGCGGTCTCCCTCGGCCTGCCTCTCCTGGCGTTCCCCCTCCTCGCCCTGATGCTCCTCTCCCTGGTCAAACCGCTCTACCTAGACCGCTACGTCCTCTACGCCAACGTCGGCCTCGCTCTGCTCATCGGTGCCACAGCGGGCACCTTCATACGCTCCTGGCGTCCGCTGGTCGCACTCGCTCTGGCCGTCTTCGCCGCGCTGCTGCCGCTCCAACTGGGCCTGCGCACCCCGCAGAGCCGCGTCGACGACGTCCTGGCCCCCGCCGAAACGGTGGCCCGGGCCTCCCGGCCGGGGGACGGCGTGGTCTTCATCCCGTCCCTGCGCCGCGATACCGCCGAGGTGTCGCCCGGCTCCTTCGCGGCCCTCGACGACCTGGCCCTCGCCCAGAGCCCCAGTGCCTCCGGCACGCTGCAAGGCAAGGAGACCGCACCCCGGCACATACGACGGGCGATGCTGGGCAAGCACCGCATCCTGATCGTCGCGGACGCCGACGGCCACCCCGGCAGCGCACGCGACACCGTCAAGCGCAGGGTCCTCGTCGAGCACTTCACACGCTGCACGGACACGGAGGTACGCGGCCGCCGCGTCCAGACCTACGAACGCGGCACGCGCTGTACCGCGCCGCCGTCGAGGTCGTAGCGCAGCAAGGTGGCCCAAGGCGGCTCGCCTCCGAACGAGCGCGACACGAGGGCCGGCCACCGACGGTGGGAGTGGAGGAGGAGTTCTGGGAGGAACTGCACGCACATCTGCTGCGGCTGCGGCAGGCGCCGGCCGCCTGCGCCACCCAAGAGGGGCTGTGGGTGTCTCCTTCCGTGACGCCTGTCGTCGGGGGGTCACCGCTTCCCGTGGGCGACCACCCGCGGTACCGGGCCAGTGTGGACCTGTACCGGTCACTGATGGACGATTTCGCGGGCCGCCGCCGTACGCCGAGTCCTTCGACGACTACCGGCGCTCCGCCGAGGCTCTCACCGCGGTGGCGGCGGTCATCCGCGCCCTGGTCGTGACCAGCGCCCGTCTGGTGGAGAACGGCGACCACGGTCCGCGTCTGCGAGGCGAGCTCCTGCGCGGGGCGTACTGGTACAGCGCGCGCGACGGCTGGACCGGCCAAGGCCTGGACGCCCTCTCCGGCGAGATGCTGCCGGCCCCCGAGCGCGGTCGCCTACTGGTGGCCCATATCGGTGCCGCTGGAGGGACGCGGGGACCTCCAGAGAGTCACGGCCTTCCTCGACCGCTGGCCGCCGCCGGTTCCGGAGCACACCGCCAACGCGCCGCGTGCCGTGCGGGCGGTCTTCTGAGAGCGGCCCTCGTGATGGCTTGGTCGGCCCGACTACGAGCCCGGGGCACGCCGTGAGCGGCGCTCAGCAGTACTTCCACACGTAGATCAGGACCACGACGACGCAGTAGAGCGGGTAGGCGATCCGCGCGGCCAACGTGAGGTTGCGCCAGCCCACGACGTTGTTCCCCTCGGCGAGCCGGCCGCTGACCAGGGCGAGCAGCACACAGAGCGCGGCCAGCAGGATGAACGCGTAATAGCCCCATTCGATGGCCACGCCGTAGCCCACATCCGGCAACGAACTGGTGACGGTGGTGAGCAGCACCGCGGTGGACAGGATGGCGGTGGTGCCGGAGGCGACTCTGACGCCCGTGTATCCCGAACTGCGCGGCAAATACAGGGGGATGTAGGTCACCAGCACCAGAAGGAGCAGGGGCAGCAGGTTCTTGACCAGGAAGGGCGCGACGTCCCGCTCGATGGTCATGTCGGCCGTGTACTGGTCGTAGTAGATGCCGGGAGCGCTCTGGCCGATGTCGGTCTCACCGAGGACGGCGGTGCTGCCCACGGTGTTCTTGTACTGCGTCATGTGGGTGGCGGTCCAGCCCGGCAGCCGCTCGGCCCACACGTTGGTGTCGCTTCCGCTGCGCAGCGACGTTTTCAGGTCCAGTTCGAGCAGGCGGCGGTCGATCGTGTAGATGACGCGGGAGTCGGGCAGGGAGCGGTTGCGCATGGCGAGGGTCAGGTGCTGTCGGTCGAACGGGAAGTCATGGAAGTCCAGCGTGACCTTGAAGGTTCCGGTGACCCGGTAGAGCCGGTACTTCATGCCGTTCTCGTCCGATGACCGCACCGGTTTGCCTTTGTCCAGGTCCGGGTCGACGGAATTGGCGAATTCCACCTCCGTCACGTCGTCGCTGCCGGAATACCTGAACCACAGGAAGAAGTCGGCTTGATAGGTCCGTGCGCGCGTTTCGAGGGCATTCACCTCGTTGACGTTGATGCCGGTGGACACGATCTGCTGACGCATCAGAACCTGGCCGTCGAAGTCCACCGCTCGTCCGGCGGCGACCTCCGCCTTGGGATCGACGCCGGGATCACCGTCGTAGGGCTGGAGCTGGAGCGGGGCGGAGACCATGGCGTTGTCCTCCGCCACGGCGATGGTGACGGGCTGCCGCAGCGAGCGGGTGGCGTCGAAGTAGACCGTGCCGTGGATGCCCTGGACCCCGTGGGCCGGGCTGTCCATCGCCGCCAAGGCGGCACGGACCGCGTCGCGCTCGCGGGCGTCGGGGCGCGAGGCGTCCATGCCGGAGCGTGCGAGGGCCCGCACGGCGACATCGGCGGCGGTCTGCGCGGCCATGGCACGCCAGGAGGGCAGCCTTCCGTGTTCGGACCGGAACGACTGCGCCCATTCCAGCGCGGCACCGCTGAGACTGTCGGTCATCAACGGAGATGCCGCGTAGAACCCGTCGGTCAGGGGGACTCGCGGCCGCTCCTGCCGCGACATCCGGGCGAGCACGTCGGCGAAACGGTCACTGTTCAGGATGTCACCGCTGACCACCGGGGCCCGTACCCCCGCCGTGCGCAGACCGCGCAGGACGGCCTTGGCCGGCTTCTCGTTCAGGGCCAGTACGACGGCGCCCGCGGCGCCGTCGGACCGCACCGCCCGCACGGCCCGCGCCACTTCCGCGGGGTCCGCGGACCGGTCGTCCAGGGTGAGTGTCCGGTGTACCTCGCCGGCCTTGTCGAAGGCGGTGGTGAACCCGTCGGCGAGGCTTCGGCCGTAGTCGGTGTCCGCCCTGATGACGGTGGCCTTCGACTTGTCCAGCGCGTGACGCAGGTACGCGGCGATGAAGGTGCCCTGAGCGTGATTGCTGAAGGCCGTGCGGAAGTACCAGGGGTTGCCCGCGGTGATCTTCTCGGCGGTGGCGGTGGGCGTGATGGCGGGCAGCCCGGCGCTCCGGTAGACCTCACCGGCCGCGATGGAGGTGTCGCTGCTGGTGTGTCCGATGACGACCGCCGGCCGGCCGTCGTCGACGATGTCACGCGCCACCGTGCGGGCCCTGCCCGGGTCGTCGTGATCGTCGTAGACCAGCAGTTCGATCGGATGGCCGTCGACGCCGCCGTTCTCGTTGATCCGGTCCACATGGAAGCGGACGCCCTGGAGTACCTCCTGCCCGCCGGTGGCGCCGGACGGGCTGGTACTCGTCACCACGGCGATGTGAACGGGTTTCTCCCCCGCATCCAGCAGCCGCAGCAGGCCGAGGACGGCGGTCGCTGTGACGGCGGCGGCGAGCAGCGCCATGACCCAGCGCGAGCGCCAGGGCCGCCACGGGAGCCGCCGCCCGACGGGGTCGGGCGGCAGCGGAGGGTCGGCGAAGGGGGCGGCCTCCTCCGGCGGCTGCGGCTCGACCCGGCGCAGGTCGTGCAGCTGGGTGCGGGCGGTGCTCTCCGGATTGGCACGCACCGCCCGCTCCAGGCAGTAGCGGCGCTCACCGTCGTCGTCGACGAGGGCGGCCAGCCACAGCCATGCCGGCTCGTAGTCACGATCCTGGGCGAGCGCTCCGCCGAGCAGCTCCCGCGCTTCCTCCGTCCGTCCCGCGTCGGCTGCCGCCGCGGCTCGCCGGACTGCCTCGGGCGCCCCGTCCTGCGACTGAGTCATCCGGCTTCCTCCGCTGCACGGTGCGGCTCGGCCCTCACATGTCCGCCCGGGCCCGTCCATGGTCAGATTGCGCTCCGGGCACGCGAACGGCGAACACATGGGCTCCGGACGGGTGACACCGAGCGCAGCCCCGACGGCAAGCCCGGCCAGAGGCCCACCGGGCCTACGCCGCGAGCTCTCCGGAGTCGGCGACGAAAGCCGGCTCGGCGTATGATGGTGCGGTTCCTGTGCCGAGGTCTCGGCGGCAGTGAACCGGACTACCTGTTCCTTCTGTGTCGATCTTGAGGTGACGTCTTATCAACCAGGCCATGTAGTCGTCCGTGTTCCCCACGTGCTGTGTCGTCGCACGTGTCCGGGGGCGGACGTCGCGCTTGGTCTGAGTTGCGTCACCCATCCCCGCAGTCGTCTTTCCCGGGTGCAGCTCTGCCGTCTGCCCCGGGCTTTGGTGACTTCCGGCCCCGGTGCGGCTGTCGGCAGGGCTCCCCGATTCCTTTGGATCAGGAGTTCCCCGCCGTGTCTTCCTCCGCGCTCGACAACGAGCCGCAGCACACCACCCGAAGCCCTCACCCACACCCAGCACCTCGCCGCCCGGAAATGGCCCTGTCGGCCTGGATCGCCCTCTTGGCGCTGCTGACCGCCGAGCTGATGAACATGCTCGACCAGTCGGTCGTCCTGACCGCCCTGCCCGCGATCCAGGAGTCGACCGGCGCCGGGCCGGTCGCGGTGCAGTGGCTGACCACCGCCTATTCCCTGCCCGTCGCCGTCGGACTGATCACCGGCGGACGGCTCGGTGACATCTACGGCCGTCGCAGAATGCTGCTCATCGGCACCGTCGTGTTCACCGCCGCATCGCTGCTGTGCGGTCTGGCCACCGGCCCGGGCATGCTGATCGGCGCCCGTCTGCTCCAGGGCGTCGGCGTGGCCGTGATGATCCCGCAGGTCCTGGCGACCATGCACGTCACCTTCGAGGGCCACAATCGCAGCAAGGCGTTCGGCCTGTACGGAGCCGTCCTGGCCATCGCCAACGTCCTGGGCCCGGTCCTGGGCGGCGTACTCACCCAGGCCGACCTGTTCGGGCTGTCCTGGCGGCCGATCTTCCTGGTCAATGTGCCCGTCGGACTGGCCGTACTCCTCCTCGGACGCACATACATCCCCGAATCGACCGTCCGCAGGGCCGACCGGCTTGACGTGGCCGGCATGCTGCTGTCCGGCCTGGCCGTCATCCTGGTCCTCTACCCGCTCACCGAGGGCCACGCCACGGGGTGGCCGCTGTGGTGCTTCGTCATGCTCGCCGCCGGCGTCCTCGTCCTCGGTGTCTTCCTGCGCCACCAGCGGCGCAGGCAGGGCAACGCCCCGCTGGTGACCCTGACCCTCTTCCGGCTCAGGCAGTTCTCCGGGGGCATGGCCGCGGACCTGCTGCACGGCCTGCTGTGCGGCCTGTTCTTCATGACCTGGACGCTGTACCTGCAGAACGGACTGGGCATGAGCCCGTTCCACGCGGCCCTGGCCTTCGTACTGCTGTCCGTGGGAGAACTGGGCGGCGCGACGGTCGCGGCGAAGACCGCCGGACGTTTCGCCCGCCGCCTGCCACAGGCCGGAGCCCTCGTCGCGATCGCCGCGATGGTCACCTACGGGCTCCAGGTCGGCAGCCACCAGGGGGACCTGACCCTTCTGGCGATGACCGCTCCGGTGACGCTGATCGGCTTCGGCCTGGGCATGGTCTCCGGCCCGCTCGCCGATCTGTCGCTGGCCAGGGTCCCGCACGAGGACGCCGGCTCGGCCTCGGGCCTGTTCAACACCGCCATTCACCTGGGCATCGCACTGGGCACCGCGCTGACCGGCGTGCTGTTCTTCGCCATCACCGGCGGCTCGCCCGACGCCACGGTCAACCGCGACGCGTTCGTCACCGTGCTGTGGTGGGCCGGCGGCCTGCTGGCCCTGATGTGGGTGCTGATGTTCTGCCTGCCTCGGCACGCGAACAGCCAGGACGACTGAGCCACTCCCAGGCCCAGCTGTTCTCGCCGTCTTCGGTGCCGTCGGGGTCGAGGGCAGGCCTCGGCGGCTCGGCCGGTGAGCTTCGACCGCGAGCCCGGGGGCACATTGAATTCCGGCCTCGCCTTGACCGTGGCCGGAAAGCCGGCAGGCCTGGGGGTGGTGGCGATCTTCGCGGTCATCTGGGGAGTGGGCTGTCTGGCCCGACGGAGAGTGACGCGCGACGAACTGTGAGATCCACCCCGGCGCACGGACAGCGGCAGCGGGACCAGATGCCTAATCGGGTCGGCGTTGCTGCTGTAGACCAGGATTGAGCTCTGACGGCGGTGATGTCCCGGGAGCGGCGGGTCATGACGGCTCCTGGGCGCGTCGGCGCAGGTCGGCCTGCTCGGCACGCGGTACGTCCTGGACAAGGCGGCGGGAGAGGCCGATGAGCCGCCGTCGCAGGACGGTGTTGTGATCGGCGCGGGCCTGGGCGAGGGCCTGGTAGGTGCGGGTCCAGTCGCGCTGGGTCTGTACGAGCTCGGGGGAGTAGTTGTTGTGCACCATGCCGCCAGTAGAGCATGTGTTCGAATTTCTGGGCCAGTCGTCACCTAGCCTGCGATGGGCGAGGCGGCTGTCCCATGCCGCCCAGGCCGGCTGGCCCCTGTGCGCCCCCGCGTGCGCGCTCGCGGAGGCCGGCCGTGCCCGGCCGCGGGCACGCGGAGCACCTGGCCGCGGTGCCGGGCGTCACCGTGCTCGGGCTGGACCTCCCGGCTGCCCTGGCCGTGGCCCGGCACGCCACCTGGGCTGCGGCACACTGCCGATACGCGGTCAGCCGACCCCGGACCACCCCGAGGTGGCGGTCATCGCCACTACCGGCGCACCGCCCATGTAGCGGGTGATGTCGGCGTAGTAGGCGCAATCGCCCGGTGGCGCGAGCTCGTGCGGGCGGTCGATGAGGACGCGGACCTTGTCCCGCGCACCGAGCACGGCTTGGGGAAGGCCAGAGCCAGCTCCAGGACGACCTGAATCCGCGGTGATACCGGCGTCACGGACCTCGGCGCGCAGATCGCAGACGGCGGGCGGCTGCGAGGCCGCGCGGAGCGTCGGCGTCACACACGAGCGCGGCAACCCTCACGGTGAGGTGGGTGACGCGCAGGTCGAGGCCGGTGAGGAGCCGCTCGGCGAGGTGGTTCCCGGCGACTCCGTGCCGCTGGCCCGGTCACGGCCGTGGCACAGGCGGCCGCCGCGCGGTGCATGGCGCCGTGGGCCGTCGGACGATCGCCACGACGTCCATCTGCTCCGGCGCGGCAGCGTCGGCCGGCAGCAGCGCGTCGGACTGCCGCAGGCTGTGACCATACGGGTATGTCCCGTCAGGGGACGCGAGGGGGCGGGCTGGACGATCCTTTGCGGCCTGCGCGTGAGCCCCGGTAGGCGGCGCGGCGGGTGGCGGCCAAGGCGTTGCCCGGTGTGAATCCGGGAGCGCTGTGCGCGTAGATGTCGAAGCCGAGGCTCTGTTCCCGCGGTACGGGCAGCGGAGTACGCGCCGTGAGCACGGCGAACCGGCGCCAGGCCCGGTCGGTGGTCTCGGCGCACAGGTCGAAGACAAGTGGCCCGGCGGCCAGCGCCTCGGCCAGACTCTCCGGGTCGCCGTGGACGGACGCCTGGCGGGTACGGCGGGGAAAGGCGGCCAGGGTGCGGCTGACGCCCCCTACCCGGTAGGTGAGCAGACTGGAGTAGGGACCGCCGAGGGCGTCCGCGCGCGGCAGCGGAAGATGGCGGGTGACCCGGCCCCGGCCACTACTCGTCAGGAGCAGGTCGAGGAGGCTGCCGGGGCCGTCGACCTGTTCCACCCGTACGGCCAGCCCCAGCGCGTCGGGCATACGCCGGGGCAGGCCGGCCCCTCGCGAGAGGCGGACCGTCGCGGTGTACCGCTTGGGTGCGTCATCCAGCCATGGCACATCCCAAGGCCCGCCCCCGTCATCCACGACGTCCAGATCGGCCGTGCACGTCAGCCCCCGGGGATGCAGCGCCGGGGCCCCGCGCAGCCGGGCCACCAGACGGAATGCGGCCTCCATGGAGACCGGCCAGGGTCCGGGCGGCCTCCCTCGCCGGTGTTCTGCGGCGGCCCGGGCGCGGTCGCGGGGCGATGCGGCGCCTGTCGCGTTCAATCGGCCTCCCACCCGCTGCTCCCCTCCTCATCATGCATGGGCGACTTATCCATGAGCGGCTCATCCATGGGCGACCTCATCGCCGTTTGCGTCGCACCGCCACACCGGCAGCGGCGACGCAAAGGAGCACACCGGTCAGCGTGACGGCTTTCGCTCTGTTCGCAGCCGCGGAAGTGCTGAGGCCGAACAGGTCGCGTGCGCGGTCGTAACCGCTCAGCGGCACCCCGAGCAGCGCGTTACCCGGTGGTCGCCGGGGAACGGCGGGGTGGGGATGTGTGGGGGCGCTCTTGCGTACGGCCTCCCAGGCGGCGCCGAGCCGCCGCAACTGGGCGGCGTCTACGGCGTCGCCCAGGCGGGGCAGCAGTTCGTCTTCCTCGTCCCTGATGTCCTGCCGGATCAGGGAGAAGACCCGCCGTATCTTGTCCTCGCGCTCCAGGTCACCTGGGAGGAGGCGTTCGATGTCGGTGGTGAGGTCGTTGATCTGCTGGTGTTCGTCCTCGACCCGGGCGGTCAGCTCGTCCCCGTCGGCGACGAGGCGCCGCACAGCGGGCCACAGCACGGTCTCCTCCGCGAACGCGTGGCTGAAGACGAGCTGCACCAGCTGCTTCAGGATCCGTTCACGGTCCGTACCGTCCGGCAGAGCCTGGTGCCGCGCCATGAGCCGGTCCATCTCGGCGTGATCACGTCGTTGCCGTGCCAGGACGCTGGCGCTGCCCCCCAGTTGCTCGACCGTCCGGTGCTGGATGCTCGTATGCGTGGACATGGTGCTGTGGCTCCCGCCCTCAGTCCTGCCCTGTGGCGTCGCGGCTTTCCTCTTCCGTGTCTTCGCCTTCTGCCTGCGAGGGGGTGGTGCGGGGTGCTTCGGAGGCGTCAGACGCCGACTGCTCCGTCGGCGTGTCTTGCTCTCGTTCGCCCTCCGCCTGTGATGGGGTCTGCTCGCTCATTTCGACCTCTCATGCCGGGCGAACCGCTGCGTGGGCGCTCAAGTACCCCGCCTCGCACCGCTCATTCGAAGCGAGCGCCATGGTCAGGGGCCGCACATCGACGTCCGCGGTATCCGCGGCCGGGCGCGCACAGCGCGCGGCTGAGTCCTTACAGCATCACACCACCGATCGGAACGATCGGCGACCGGGGCGGCCGTGAGCCGCTGCCAGGCACGTGTGGCTGCAAACCGCGTCATGGGATACAGTAGATCTTGAACTGGTCGCCCCGACACAGGGGCACCGGCGTTGCGTTGGTGGTCCAAGGAAAGACGCCCCGCTTCCTGCGGGGAAATGCAGGTGCAAGGCCTGCCCGGCGCTCGATCGGGAGTCCGTACGCGCACAGCGTGTACGGACTCCTTTGTTTTACGAGACTGCGGTTCACCCTGCGCCCATCTGGTCCAGGAGGCAGGGAAGGACGAGCTCCAGGCCGTGGCCGCGGTCATGCCTCCAGCCCCTCCGTCACGGGCAGGCACTCGGTGAGCAGGTCGAGGATGTCGCGCCAGGCTCGCCGCGCGTGCCGCGGGTGGTAGCCGACGCCGGGACGCACGGTGTGGTCGACCGGTGGGTGGTGGAAGGCGTGCAGGGCGCCGCCGTAGACCGTCAGACGCCAGTCGACGCCCGCGGCCTGCATCTCGGCGGTGTACGCCTCCCGTTGCGCGGGCGACATGATCGGGTCTTCCGATCCGACCCCGGCCCACACCGGGCAGCGGATGCGTGCTGCCTCGCCCGGTCGGCCCGTGATGGTCGCGTTGACTGTCCCGATCGCGCGCAGGTCCACGCCGTCGCGCCCGAGTTCCAGGGCGATGGCGCCCCCGGTGCCGTAGCCGATGGCGGCGATCCGGTCGGGGTCGGTCCGCGGTTCGGCACGCAGCACGTCGAGCGCCGCGTGGCCGATCTCCCGCATCCGGTCGGGATCAGCGAGCAGCGGCAGGCACCGGGCCAGCATCTCCTCGGGATCGCTCACATAGCGCCCGCCATGAAGGTCGAAGGCCAGCGCCACGTAACCCAGTTCGGCCAGAGCGTCGGCCCGGCGGCGCTCGACGTCGCTGAGTCCTATGCCCTCTGGTCCGATCAGCACCGCGGGGCGGCGGTCGGCACCGGCCGGGAGCGCGAGGTGCCCGATCATCGTCAGACCGTCGGCCGGATACTCGACCGGACGCGTCGTAATCGTCGTCATGGGACCGGACTGTAGTGATCGTCGGGCCCGGTCCGGCCACTGTTCTGCTGCCGGCAGAGCGGCGCCGGTATCCCCTCCGAGATACGACGGGGGCCCACGAGAACGAACCGCACGAGCTCCGTCCCCACGGCAGCTACCCATCCCCGTCCGCCACCCGCGGCGACAGACATGGGCGTGGCCTGACAGGTGGCCCCGGTCAGACGGCGGTGGCGGGGATGGGCCAGCGCAGCATCCTGGTGGGCAGGGTGACGAGGTGGCCGCCGGGGGACTGCCACAGGAGGTTCTCGTGCACAAGGAGTCGGGCGGCCTCCCGCTGGCGCGACGTGAGGTGGTGTGCGGGCCACGGGGTCAGCGCGTGCAGGAAGACGGTGCGCAGGTCGGGATCGTCGAGGGTGAAGTGGGCGGTCGCGTCGGGGGCACGCGAATCCTTGACGGACACGAAGCCCGGGCCGCGGCGGAAGTGGCACAGGCCGTAGCGGTGGCGTTGACGCCAGGTGCCGTGCGGGTCCGGGGCCTTGGCGTGGTGGGGGGCTGCGGGAGGCGGGAGGTGGTGGAGGGCGGGGCCGGCGAGATCGGCGGCGGGTGGGCAGGACCAGTCGACGCCGACCTGATGGGAGGCGCACTCGCGGAGGAAGGCCAGGAAGGCGGCCTCGGCGGCGGACTGGCCCGCGGTGGTGCCGGTGCCGATGGTGATACCGGTGGCGACCGAGATCCGGCTGTGCCGGTGAGGGCCTACGGCGGGGCGCGGGCGGGCGGTGAGGCCGGCGGCGCGTGCCATGGCCGTGAGGTGGTCGAGGCTGGGGGAGGAGTGGGTCATGAGCTGGTCCCTACAGGGACGGGGACGGGGATGGGGTCGTCGGGCCGGACGCGTACGGGTGTGACGGGATGGGCGAGAGTGACGTACTGGTTGCCGTCTTCGAAGACCAGGCCATGGCGGAGCATGCGGCGCAGCCAGGCGCTCGTGTCCTGGCCGGGGACCGGGTGACCGGCCTCGGCCAGGGCGCGGGTCAGGGCGGCGGGTGTGCGGCCGGGCTCGAGCAGGTGGTAGGCCGCGGCCTGCCAGCCGGTGAGTGTGTGGTCGCGCTCGGGCCATCCGTGTCGGCGATCGTGGATGACGTACCGGTCGGTGTCCTGGCCGGTGAGCAGCAGGCTGGAGTGGGGATGGGCGGCTCGCCACTGTCGCACGCACTCGTGGAGCGTTGCTTCGGTCCGGCCGGTGATGCCCTGTGCGGGCGTGTCGAAGAGGTAGGCGAGATCGGCGAGTTCGGCCTCGGGCAGGTCGTAGACATGTTGGTAGAAGCTGGCGGGTGTGCGGTGGGGGAAGCCGAGTTCCGGGCGCTCGAAGTAGGGGCTGAACCGCTCCAGCGCGATACGGGTGGCGTCCGCGGGCGGCTGGAGGTGGGCCAGGGCCGGCATCTGCCGAAGGATGGGCCGGTAGTCCTGCTCGCGTTCGCCGGGGAAGCCGTAGAGGTAGTTCCAGTCCACCGTGGCGCCGGCCTGCTGGCAGTCGCGCAGGGTCCGTACGTTGCGGGCACCGCTGACACCTTTGTCCATCAGTTGCAGGACCCGGCTGTTGAGGCTCTCGATGCCGGGTTGCAGGTGGACCACGCAGGCTTCGACGAGCCGGCGGATCTGCTCGGCTTTGAGGTTGGACTTCACCTCGTAGTGCACCCGCAGGTCCCAGCCGCTGGCGGCCAGGCGGGGCAGCAGGTCTTCGAAGTACCGCATGTCGATGATGTTGTCCACCATGACCAGGTCGAGGATGCGGTGGCTGCGGACCACCTCGCCGATCTCCGCCCACAGTTGCTCGGCGGGTTTGCTGCGAAAGCCGATGGCTGAACCGTTGAGGCCGCAGAAGGTGCACTGGTGCTTCTCGCCCCACCAGCAGCCACGGGCGCCTTCCAGGACGAGCTGAGGCTCCAGGTACGGGCGGGAGGCGGATTCCTCCACCGCCCGGTGCCAGGCGGCGTAGTCCGGTACGGGGATCAGGCCAGGGGCGACCACACCGGCCGGCTGTGCGTTGGCCACCGGTCGATGCCCGTCCCACCAGCACACGCCGGGCACGTCCCGAGGTGGGGTGCCTGCGGCGATGTGGTCCAACAAGGCGGGGAAAGCCACCTCTCCTTCGCCCCGCACCGCGTAGTCGACGAAGCGGTGGTTGCGGTGCAGTGCCCGGCCCATGGGCCCGTCGCAGTTGGCGCCGCCCATCACCGTGCGCACCGCGGGCAGGAGTTGCTTGAGCCGCCGGGCGACAGCCAGGCTGGGCACGTTCTGCATGAAGGTCGTCGTGAAGCCGACCACGTCCGGCCGCGCGCGGGCGAGGTCACCGGCCACCGCCTCGACGAAGTCAGCCGCGCAGTGCCGCATGCGCGTGGCCAGTCGGCTCAGCCGGTCGTCAAGGTGCACGCGCTCGGCATACGCGGTGAACTGCCCCCGGCGCCAGGACGGATCGTCGTACAGGGCACCGGCGAAGATCCAGTCGCCGATCCCGTGATGCAGTCCGTGTTCGGCGATCTCGGCGTAGTCGGCCGCCGACAGTTCACCGCCCGAGGCCGTGTACAGGTGATCGGCCCACCGCAGAGCGCCGTGCACCTCCAAGACCGTGTCATCCGGCCGTACTTGGCGCACCCGCCGGGTCAGGATGCCCACCGCGAGTGAGGGAAGATCCAGGAGCTGCCAGGGCAGTGACACGAGAGCGACCCTCAGCGGGCGTGACCGTCTGCCCGGGGTGGGCGCTGGGGGCGCGGCCTCGGGCAGACGGCGGTGCATCAGGCGCCTTCACCTGCGGACGCGGCGGGGGCAGAGCCGGACCGGGAAGCCACCCGCAAGGGCGACGGTGATGAGGCCACCCGCACCGACGGTGATGAGGCCACCCGCACCGCTGGTGATGAGGCCACCCGCACCGCTGGTGATGAGGCCACCCGTACCGCTGTCGATGAGGAGACGCGGACCGCGGCCGATGCCGAGACAGCCACTGCGGTGCCCCCGCACTGGCGCGGATAGGTAATGGTCTTCTTCAACTCCATGCTGGATCACCTCTTGGTCGGTCGGTTCACGTCCACGGCGGTTTCCCTGCCGGAAAAGCGCCGAAGACGGACAGGAGGCACAGCGCCCGAGAGGGGGCGAACGGCGGCCAGGGGTTATGCCACATTCCCGAAGAAATGACTTCCGGGAACTTCCGGGTCATCGGAGTGGTAGAACTGACGCACGGCGTCGAGGAACTCCTGGCGGGAGATCACGCCGTCGCCGTTCGCGTCCATCCGGTCGAAGGTCTGCATCGCCTCCGGCGCGGTGACGCTCCACACCTCCAGGAGCCGGGAGAACTCCTCCCGAGTGATCTGGCCGTCGCCGTCGACATCCATGATGTCGAACACGGCGTGAGAGACATGCTCGGTCCGGTCGAAATCGCCGGTCCTCATGTCCTGACTCGCCGCCACGTACTGCGTCGCTGAGAGCCGCTGCTGGTCCGGCGCACGGTTCAGCAGCTCGCGCCACAGAGCCGAGTACCCGTCCCGCAGCGCCTGCACCTTGCGATCGGACTCCTCCAGTGCGTATGCGCCGCGGTAACGCTGCAGCATCCGCTCATAGTCCGACCAGTCGATATAGCCGTCCTGATCGGTGTCCAGGGCGTGAAACTGACGTTGTAGTTTCATGCTGATCGGAGCGTTGGCAGTGGCTGTCATGCGGCACCTTTCTCCCTGCTGCTCTGCTGGACTCGAGAAACCCCACCCGCCCCTTTGCAATCACAATCATCTCCAGTATGAACACCGCAGACCGTCGGCGCATGTTGGATTGACCCATCCCACTCTGCCCGTCCCGTACGCCTCGGAAATGCAGCTGCCGCTCATGCACCCCCTGTCACTCCGCTTGAGGCGACGAGGTGAACTTGCTGACGTTTCGTGCGGGTCAGGAGGGTGGCAGGAGGCCTTCTTCCTGAGCGACGTGGGAGCAGGCCATGGCCGCGGCGGTCATGCCGAGCCGGTCGAGCACCTCCATCGACTCCAGCAGGATCTGAGCGTCCGCGTCCGCCATGGCGTTGCCGCAGCGGTCGCGTGCGGCCAGGTCCTCGGCGCTCGTGGCGGTACGCAGCGCCGTGACCCGGACGGCCAGCGCATCACGGGAAGCCTCCATGGCAGCGATGCCGCGTACCGCACGGACGATGTCTTCATCGGTCATGTCATTCATGCCCTCCCAGACGGTGCCCCCTCGCCTTTCGTCACACCGCCGTGCCGGCCTGTGAGGCAGAACACGGCTACGCCGCGCCCGGCCCGGCATCACCGTCGAGGTCGACGCGCACCGGACGACGGACGAATAAGTGATCGCGAGGAACTGCCGACGGCAGTGACACGGAAGCACTGCTCACCCCGGCCCAGGGGCACCGGGAGACTGAGGATCACAGCGGCACACCTCGAACCCGGACGGACCCGCGGATCGCCGGGCCCGCAGTTTCGATCACGCACGTCGGCAGCGACGGCGACCACGTCCCGGTCCACAGCTGGATCGAGGGGCGCACGTCCGACCTGGCCGTCTGCCCCGGACCGGCCGCCGGCCGCCCCGACACAGGTTGCCGGACGCGCTCTGGCAGTACTCCCCGTCGACGTCGACCCGACGATGGGCCAGGAGATCCCCGATCCGAGGCTGTGGCGAAATGACGACGAGATGGCGACGCCACCGTCACTGAGGTCCGTCATTGTGGTCGCGTAAGCAGAAGACCAGAGGCATTGCTCGCGTGCGGCTGTGCCGTGCGAAGTCGCATCGGGAATGATCGGAAGGGAAAAGACATGAAGTGGACTCCTCGCTGGGCCGCCGGCCTGCTGACCGTGGGCAGCGTGGCTACGGCACTCCTCGTCGGCCCGGCCGCCACCGCCCAGGCGACCGAACTCGCCCCCCGCTGCCCCGGTGGCTGCGCCCAATCCGCCCCGGACGGCTTCCAGGTGTCCTCCACCCCAGAGTTCCTGACCACCGACGGCAATTGGGACCCCCACTAGGCTCAGTCTCACGCCACCACCCGAGGCGCCCCGCCGAATGCTGTCGCGGGGCGCCTCTGCCCTGCACCGAACGTCCGCGAGTCGTGGCAGATGCCCGGCGAAGAGGCCGACAACGCTGAGCACCGCAACGTCCGTACTCGCGTCGCGCGCACCTTCGCCCGCCGGAAAAGCACAAGACTCTCCGCGCGTGCGGCGCTGCTGCCACGGCCTACCTCAGTCAGCGGCCGCCAGCACTGCCGCGAGGCCCTCTTGCAGATCCTTGACGAAATACTCGGGGACCTCCAGCGACGGAAAGTGTCCCCCGGTGTCAGGCGCCCCCCACCGGACGATCCGTCGGTACCGCTCCTGCGCCCAGGCTCGCGGGCACTTCTCGATGTCGCGGGGGTAGATGCTGAGGGCGGAGGGCACATCGACCCGAAGTTCGGGGTCGAGTGAGTCGTGGCTCTCGTAGTAAATGCGGGCCGACGATGCACCGGTGCGCGTCAGCCAATACAAGGTGACGTTGTCGAGGACGCTGTCCATGGAGATCGTCTCGAACGGGCTGTCTCCGGTGTCCGTCCACTCGGCGAACTTGTCCAGAATCCACGCGAGAAGGCCGACCGGTGAGTCGACGAGCGAGTAGCCGATGGTCTGCGGGCGGGTCGCCTGCTGCTTGGCGTACGCCGCACGGTGGCTCCAGAAATCGCGCGTTTCCTCGGTCCATGCGCGCTCGGCCGCCGACAGGCCCTCCGTTGCCAGCCCGGGCGGGGCCTGCGCGAGCGTTGTGTGGATGCCCAGTACGTGCCTCGGGAACCTGCCGCCGAGGATCGCGGTGATCACCCCTCCCCAGTCGCCGCCGTGGGCCAGGAACCTGCTGTAGCCGAGCCGTTCCATCAGACACACCCAGGCGGCCGCGATCTTTTCTGTCCCCCACCCGGTAGTGGCCGGCTTGTCACTGAAACCGAAGCCTGGCAGCGAGGGGGCCACGACATGGAACGCTGGCGTATCGGCGCTTTCCGGATCCGCCAGTTCGTCTATGACGTGGGTGAACTCGGCAATGCTGCCCGGCCATCCGTGGGTGAGGAGCAAAGGGGTGGCATCCGTACGCCTGGAGCGGCGGTGCAAGAAGTGGATCCCCAGACCGTCAATGGTCGTACGGAACTGGCCGATCTGGTCGAGACGCGTTTCGAAGGACCGCCAGTCGTATCCGGTACGCCAGTAGTTCACGACGTCCACGAGGTCGGCAAGGGGAACGCCTTGGTCCCAGCGTCGAGGGCCGGGCGCGGCGTGATGGACCGTCTCGGCTTCCGGCAGCCGTGCTGCGGACAATCGGGTGCGCAGGTCGTTGAGGTCGGCGTCGGTTGCGTGCGCTTGAAATGCCTGCACGTCGCTGGTTTGACGGTGCATGAGGTGCTCCTCCTGGCCATCGGGTGAGGCGGCGGCGCCACGTCTGGCGGAACCGGCTACAACGGTTCTAACAAAGCCCGATGGCGGTGCGCAACCAGCTATGGTGGTTCCATGTGTGCTCAGTTCCCTGACTTCCGCCTCGGCAAGGTGCTGGCGACCAGCTTCACGGCGACCCTGACGGAGCGCTGCGGCAACCCGGTGGAACGGATTCCCACACCGGGCCGGCTCGTCGACTGGCTGGCGGTGAGCGGGCTCGCCGTGGAGTCCTGCACCAGCGCCCAACTCGAACGTGCTCGGGAGCTGAGGGAAGCCGTTCACGCCGCCGCCACAGCGGCCGCGCGCCAAGACCCCCTCCCCGCGTCCGCCGTACAGATCATCAATGACCGCAGCGCTCAGGGCCGGGCCGTGGCTGTCCTGACGCCCGAGGGTGATCGGCGATGGCGGCTCGGCTCTGCCTCGTCCGTGGAGGACGCGCTGGGCGTCATCGCCGCCGACGCGATCAGCGTCATCTCCGGCGAACGCGACGGACGATGGGCCTTGTGCGCCTCGCCCACCTGCCGAGCGGCGTTCTTCGACACCAGTAGAAGCCGCACCCGCAGATGGTGTGAGATGAACACGTGCGGCAACCGCGAGAAGAAGGCGCGCTTCAACGCCCACAAGCGCGCGAACCCTGGGCCGGGAAAGTAGCCGTGAGGATGTGCGGGTGCCCGTTGCACGGAGCCGGTGTGCGTCCCGACTACCTGGTCGGGCGCCGTTTGGAGCGGGTGCTCGCCTCGTGGCACCTGTACGGCTCGCAGGCTCCGTCCGGACCGCTGGACGTGTGGCTGATCGACAATGAGGCGGTCGCCACCCGCATCACGACCGGTTCGGACTGGTGCCTGGTCGTGGAGGCGTCGGTCCCCTTCGCGGGGTACGACATGGCGGAGTCGGGCCGCGTCGAGGTGATGCCGGTGAGCGTCGACGGTCCGTTCGCGGGCCACCTCGGCGAGACGGTGCTGGCCGTCGCCGAAGAGTGTGTCCCGGACAGCGGGCGGATCGCACTGGAGATCACCTTCGGCTCCGGCCGTGTCCGATGTGAGGTCTGGTCCGGAGATTTCCGCCTGTCCGGTAAGTGAGCGACGCGCCGGCACGGCCACGAGCCCCGGCCATGCTCCTTGCCCACCTGCGCCCCCGCCCCGGCCACCGCCGTGTTTTCCTGGACCACGTTCGCTAACGGCCGCCGTCAGAACCCGTCTCGGAACCCTCGAAGCGGGTTCCGAGACGGACCGGTTCTCACCGCACCACGACGTTGTCCGCAGCCGAAGTCGACGGCCCCGTGGTGGCGTTGCCGTAGTAGGCCCAACGCCACGCACCCGTCTCGGACGCCTTCACGGTCGTCCTGAGAGCCCCCGAGCCGTTGGCGTGCACCTTCTTCACCGTGGTGTAGGAGGTGGCTCCGCCGGGCTTGAACTGGAGGCTCACCAGGCGGCTTCCGTAGGGGGCGTACTTCTTCGTCTCCCAGTTGGCCCGCGTGATCTTGCCGGTCACGGTGATGGTCTTGCCCTTGGACACCGGCTCGGGCGCGGCGTTCACACTCAGGCGGGAGTTGCGCTTGACGTAGGCGGTCAGGCCCTTGTCGTCCGTGTCGCCGCCACCGCCCTCGAAGGACACCTCGGCCGCGACCTTCCAGGCTCCGGCCTCGCTGTTGCTCATGTCCCATTCACGGGGGTCAAAGTACATCGTCTCGTTGAAGTCGCAGACGCCCGAACCCGCCTCGTGGCAGTCGCTCGTTTCGATGGCGTGCCACAGTCGGTCAACCGTATTGCCGCGGTACAGGAACACCGCCGGCCACTTCCACTTGCGGGTGGTCGCCATCCGGAAGGAGGCGGGCACCGCGACCTCCGACACCCCGATCACGATCGGCTTGCCGCCGTTCACCTGGACGCGGGTGAAGGAGACCCCGCCCTCGGCCGCCCCGGCCGGCACCGCGGCCACACCCGTGAACACCGCCGCCGCTCCACCGGCCACGACAGCTCTCCAGACCTTCTTGCCCACCTGATCCCCGATCTCTGTATCTCAGTACTGAAAGGCGCCGGAAAGCCTTCCTCCGGCGCCTTTCAGACAACCGGGAGCCAGACGGGGTTGTGCACCCGTGGATCACGATCGGGCATCAGAACCCGTGGCGGAACCTTCGATGGAACCGACGCCCTGTGAGGGCGGCAGTAGGTGGCGGTCACCCCGCGGAGGCTGACTTCCCAAGGCCCCGGCACCGGGTTTCGCTCATACGTGACGGTGACCCCGACCAGACACCTGGGCCGCTGTTGGTCGATTCGACTTCTGCTTCACCCCACCGATCGCAAGAGCGGTGGGGCGAAGTGCTACGGGTGCTCGTGGGGCAGCGCCCCGATGCTGGCCGACTGCCTCAAGGCCCGGCGTCGGAACCTGCCTTTCGGCAGGAACGGCTCGATGAACCCCCTATTGCGGTCCGTGAGTTATGTATGCGCCCTGCCATGCGTCTACCAGTCATCGAGCAATCAACGGAAGGGTCGTCCTCCAACATCTTCAATGCGATGCAAGAAGAACCTGGCTTCAGAGCTGTACCGGAGCGCTCGGGTGCACCTCACGCTCGATGCGCGGCATGATCTCGGGCAAATAGATCTTCTGGATGGCATCGCCGGCGTCGTGGGCCTCCCAGTGGTCCCGAGTCGCCCAGCGCTCGACCAGGACGAACCGGGCCGGATCCTCGTGTGAGTGATACGCCTCCCAACTGACACAGCCGTCCTCGGCAAGGCACAGCGGGCGCATGCGGGCCAGGGCGTCAGCGACCGGAGTGATGTCTTCGGCCTTGGGAACGTGCGCGATGACGATGAGGTCGAACATCACTACTCCTTAATGCGTACATGTGTGCCAGTTAGCGGCAGACAGGCTACAACCGAGGGCTCCGCCCAGGTCCTGCCTTGATCACAATTCAAGACAGGACCTAGGCGGCGGGGCTGCGGTTGACCGCCCGGGCGCGTGGGGTGGCGGCGCGGGCCTTGGAGGCCAGGGTCGACCCGGCGGAGATCAGCGAGCGGACTGACCGTTAGGCCGCACGGTCACAGGCGGAAGAGCCGGGTGGAGCGGGCCCTGAAGCCGCTGCGGGTGATCGACGCGCTGTTCGCCACGTGCACCGCCGCGGCCTCTTGGCCAGAGCTTGCTCCCTGGAGGAGGTCCGGAGCAGACATCGAGCACCTCGAACTGCGAGCTGTAGCAGCCGTACCCCGAACGGCGGGGCCCCCGGACCGCATCGTTCGGGGCTCTCTCGCGTATCCCCAGGGGGATGTTCACGCACGCGTACTGGCCCCGTTCTACGACCCGGCTCGCAGAGGCAGTGATGGCCCGCTGCCGCAACGACCGGCTGGAGCCGCCGACGCCCGGGAGTATCGCCCGGCCGGTGGGTTCAGCGGTCAGCACCTTCGAGGAGCGGTTCTGCGCGGCCCACCGTGGGCTGGCTGTCGGCGGCGACCCGCTCATGGCTGGACGGCCTGATCGCTGCGGGCGGCGGGGCACGTTCCGCACTGAGCTGAAGGCGGACCCGGAGGCGCCAGGGCGGGGGCTGGACAGCCTGCACCTCGCGGCCGAGGAGGGGATCCGTGGCGCGTGGATGACCGAGGAGCTGGCCTCCCATGGCTACCAGATGACTCCCGGCACCCTGTGTCCGACGCTGCACCGGCTGGAGGCCGATGGTCTGCTGCGCTCCGAACAGCGGGTGGTCGGCGGCCGCACCCGGCGGGTGTACAAGGCGACCGAGGCCAGGCTCCGGCGAAGGGCCGGAAGGTGCTGGCGAGCTCGCCCGCGAGGCCTTGGGCGGCCAGGCGCCGTAGCGTCCTGGCCGGTCAACGGTGCGAGGTCAGGAGCTGCGCGGGGCCACCAGGCCGGATTCGTAGGCCAGGACGACGAGCTGGGCGCGGTCGCGCGCGTGCACCTTGCCCATGGCCCGGTTGATGTGCGTTTTGGCGGTCGACGGGCTGATGACCAAGCGGTCGGCGATCTCGTCGTTGGACAAGCCCTGGGCGACCAGGGCGACTGCCTCGCGTTCGCGGCTGGTCAGCTTCTTGAGGCCGTTGCCAGTGCGGGCGGGGGACTGTGCGACGTACCGGTCGATGAGCTTTCGGGTGATCGCGGGCGCGAGCAGGGCGTCACCCCGGGCGGCGACACGCACGGCGTGCAGGAAGTCCTCCGGCACGATGTCCTTGACGAGGAAGCCGGCAGCGCCGGCGCGCAGCGCGTCGAGGACGTACTCGTCCATGCCGTAGTTGGTCAGCATGACGACGTGTACGCCCGCCAGAGCCGGGTCCGCGGCGATGTGCCGGGTTGCTTGGATGCCGTCCATCACGGGCATCTGGATGTCGATGAGCGCGACGTCGGGCAGGTGCTCCTTGACGAGCGCCAGGCACTCTTGGCCGTTGGCGGCCTCGGCCGTCACCTCGATGTCGTCTTCGAGGTCGAGCAGCACGCGAAAGCCGCTGCGGATGAGCGGCTGGTCATCGGCCAGCAGGACACGGATCACGAGGCTCCGTTCGTGGGAAGTTCAGCCTGGACGGTGAAACCGCCTGTGCCGCGCGGCTCGGTACGCAGCCGGCCGCCCAGGGCCGTGACGCGTTCACGCATGCCGAGCAGCCCGAGACCGGGCGTCGGCGCGGGGTGCGAAGCGGCCTCTCCGTTGTCGTCGACGCGGATGGCGAGGGCGCCTGGTTGGTAGTCGATGAGCACCGATGCGGCGGTGGCGGCGGCGTGCCGGGCGACGTTGGTGAGCGATTCCTGAACGATCCGGTAAGCAGTGCGGCCCACTGCTGCCGGCACGTCGTGCGGCTGTCCTCCTATCGTGAGCATTGTTTTCAGACCGGTCGTTCGAAACCGTTCCACGAGGTTCGGGATGTTGTCGAGTCCGGGCGGCGGGGCGGTGTCGTCGTCGCGCAGTGCCTCCAGGGTCGCGCGCAGCTCCCGGCTCGCCTCCCGGCCGGCTTCCTGGATCGCCAGCAGGGCCTCGGGCACCTGCTCGCCGCGGCGCCGGGCCACGTGAACGGCGACCTCGGACTGCACCTTGATGACCGAGATCTGGTGGGTGAGGGAGTCGTGCAGTTCCCGCGCGAGGCGCAGCCGTTCCTCGTCGGCCCGGCGGCGCGCGGTCTCCTCGCGGGTGTGCTCGGCTTCGTCCGCCCGCCGTTCGGCCTGCCGCACCGCCTCCCCGGCGGCGAATGCGGCGATGAGCCAGGCGATCTCAAGGGTGTGCCGGGCCTGCGTCATGATTGCGCGCGTGGGCCCGTTGTGGGAGATGAGGGCTGTGAGGTGGAGCACCGCCAGCAGACCCAAGGACACGGGCAGTGTGACGGTGCGATGCCCGGCGCGTACCGCGCCGTAGACCGCGACCAGATAGGAGACGGCGAGCACCTCGAACCCGGCTGCCAGGTAGCCCACTGCGGACAGCCCGGTGACGGCCAGGACCACGAGTGGTGCTCGGCGGCGCGCGGCCAGTGCCAGCCCGCCGGCCGCCAGCAGCGCGGAGCCGAGCAACTCGCGCCCGCCGGACGGGTGTGACCCGGAGAGACCGGTGCCCAGCAGCAGCGCCGCCACGCCCACGGCGATCGCCCAGTCGGTGACCGCGGCCGGGACAGCGAACCGCCATGTGTCCATGCGGGGCACCTTAGCCGCATGCGGCTAAGGGCGAGTCCGGCTCACGGACGAGCGGTCGGCTACCGCGTGTGCGGTACCCGGCGCGCCGTCTGCGGCATCCGCAGTACTCGGATGCCGCAGCGGCGGCAGCGGAAAGTGTCTGCGCCTGCTGGAAGACCGGCCGGAGGTCCGGCTCGCATGCTCATGGCACATGAAACCTCGCAATCAGCGATGGAGAAGGAATGGAGAAGGAGGAGAGCGGTTATGAGTGCTTCAGCAGCGCTGATGGTGGCCGCCGAGGGCGGGATCATCGGCGACGGGCGGACCGGGGCCAACCTGGCCCTGGGGGCAGGACTGCTCGGCCTGGCCATCGGCTGGCTGGCCCTGGCCCGCGCCGACGGCCGGATCAGCACCGGCCGCAACGCGCGCACCGGCGGGATGTCGGCCATCGCGGCAGGGCTGGTCGGCACGGTCCTCGCGGTGCTGCACCTGGCCACATCCAGCGGCGGCCCCGGCACCGGCAACGGGCTCGTCGGCGCCATCGCAGCCATCCCACTGGGGTTGGGCGCCGTACTCCTTGGCCGCCGGGCGCTGACCCGCTCCCGCCACGCCGACCGGCCGGCTGGCCGGATGATCGGGTGACCGTCACCAGGTCACGGCATGCGCGCGCCCACCGCGCGCGGGACCCCGTACGCGGCGGTGCCGACGGCTGATCCGGCTGGGCAGCGTGGAACGCCGGCGGTTCAGCAGCGACTTCCACCATCCCGTTCACCTGCACTTGCACCCATGTAAGAACACCGTCGACGTGCGCCCGTACGAGGTCGTGGAAGTCCTCGCCCGGTTCCACGGATACCGGGGGCCGGTCGGCGACCGGTCCACCACCAACCGCTGCTGGTGAAAGTCACCGCCGACGAGAACGAGGTCGTCTCGACGCAGGTGTTCTTCGCGGAAGCGGTTGCTGTCTGCGGGGAGACGGCGACCGCCGCCGCCAGCCCGAGCGGACGAGGCAGCGCCATGGCCTACTGCCTCAAACGCTTGGTCGGGGCCAGCCCGCCTCCGAGCGCAGCTGGTGAGCAGGTACTTCCTTCTCGGACCAGGCGCGCCATGCGGAGCGAATATCGGTCTCGCTGCTGATGCAGACGATGGCGGAGGGTTCTGCGGCGGGGGAGAGGGATGAGATCGCGGAAGGGTATGGATACGTACCCGTACGAGCCCGATGGCGTTCCCGCGCACGTACCTGTGCTGGGCCCGCTCAGTCGCTCATGACCAGCTCAGGAACACCGTGAGTTCGTCGAGCTCCGCGTCGGCGAGTCCGCTCGCCGTTCCTCCCCGTGCGGTCGGCACCACCCGGAAGTCGGGCGTGTGGTACCCGTAGTCGGGATCCCTCTCGGCATTGGGCTGGTGGACGGAGACGATGAACTTTGTGCCGTCGGGCGACACCAGCATCCCCTCCGCGACGGTGCCGTCCTTCGGGCCGACCACGTTGATCGGGCCGCCCACAGCCCGACCGGTGCGAGCGTTCATGGTCCGGAACGAACCGGACGACGTACGGCACAGGACTCGCTCGTCACCGACCCAGCCGACGACGGCGGTGCACCCGCCGAGCAGTACGGCGTCGCGCGCCGACGTCCTGCTGAGCGGACCTGAGGAGTTCCAGGTGTCGAAGACGGTGCCGAAGACTTTGGGCACGGTCGCTGTGAGTCGACGGCCGTCCGGCGCGAGGTGCACCATGTTGGCCTGGACGGCGCGCGCGGGCTTGCCGGTGATGGTCAGGGGCAGGTCGTCTCCCGCGGCGGGGCCCTCGTCCGACAGGTGGTGGTCGCCTTCGGTGGGCCGGGATCCGATCCTCTTCCGGCCGTCCTGGCCCGTGTATGTGAACCACACGGTGCGCCCGTCCGGTGACATCACCGCGTTCTGCTCGTCGTCGCCCGCGGCACCGCTCAGGCGCACGAAGTCGTCGTGCTGTGCGTCGCTCTTCACGAAACCGACGTGTGAGGCGTGCTTGTCTCCGGAGTCGCGGAGGACTACCGCCATGCGTGTGTACGAGAGGTCGAAGAGCGCGCGGACCCGGGGAGCGATGTGTTCCAGGCTCTCCGTGGTATAGGAACCCGGTGCGTCCGATTTGCCGTCGCAGAGGTCGACAAGTGGGCTGTGGACCGCGTCGACGCCGGGCATATTGTTGAACACGGCGTCCTCTGGAACGGCGAACCACCGTGTCGCGCGCGGCTTCCAGCTCTCCGGATCCCACGCTGTCACCATGACCCCGACGTAACGGGCGCCCATGTCACACCTGGCGGTGACGACCGTGTCCTCGCGGGTGAAGGGGCTGTTCGGAAGGGCGTATCCCCGGTTACCCAGGTAGGGCGCCGAGCGCGCCGAAGACCCGGACGCGGGCCTGTCCGCGCCTGGTCGAGAGGTGCATGCCTGAAGGGGCAAGGCTGCGAGGACCGCAAAGACCGCGGCCTTTCCGGCTAGACCGAGTCGCACATCGGCTCCTCTGTCTTCTGGTGGCACGCCGTCCAGGGGACGGCCCCGAAGACCCAGGCCTGCCGGGGATCGGCGGGGGCGGACTCCGTGCGGATGCGCAGCGTCTTTCCGCTGCTGTCCTTCAACTGGAGCCACTCCTCTTTCTGATAGGCGTCGACGTAGTGGACCTTGATTGACCACTCGCACGTCTGTCCGGCCGATGCGATCGCCTCCACCCGCAAGGCGCCCGAGGACTGGCCGTTCCCGAGCTCGATCACGTGGGTGTCGAAGTAGGGCTCGCCCTGTCCCTCGTCCCGATCGGTCAATACCGGCTCGCCGCTCCGGGGCGGTACGTGAACCCGGATTCCCTGGTAGGCGACTCCTCCCTGCGACGGGTAGCCGACGACCGTTCTCGCGCTGCTCGGCCGACAGGTGATATCGGTGGCTTGCCAGTCGTCGATGACGACGGGGGCGGACCGGGTGCTCAGCAGTTTCAGCTTGAAGGTGCCGGAGAGTTCCACGCTGTCGGCCGATGTCCACTGCTTGTACTTCTCCGGAGCGTGTTCCAGGTAGGACGCATAGGTCAGCAGACGGCCGCCGAGTGACTTGAGATAGGCGAGGGTGACAGAGGGGTCCTTGGTGGAGGTCAGTCTCCGCGCTTCGCCCTTGGTCAGTTCACGGTCGAGAACCATCACCCAGTCCTGGCCGGGGTCGCCCAACTCCGTTTGCACCGAGGCCGTGAACGGTGCTTGGGAGGCGTCGTACCCCTTGTTGGATTCGTTTTCCCGGGTGACGTTCGGCTTGATCATGTAGTAGCCGAGGAGCGTCCCGCCCAGCACGCTCAGGAAACCGACCGTCGCCGTCACCGACAGCCACAAGGTCTTCTTGCGCCGGGAGGCAGCAGGGTCCGCTCCGAGTGCTTCGAAGGTGATCGCCCCTAAGCTCTCGTCGGCTCCACCTCCCGTATCGGGGGACCCATGCGGCACCGGCTGATGAGCGGCGGACGGCGCGGTCGGGTCGGAGCCTCCTTGCCGCCCCGTCGGCTCTGGAACGCTGTGCTCGCCGCCCCTCGGCCGGGGCTCCGGTGTCCCGCCTGTTGATGCGCTTGCCGTCATGCCCGTTCCCCCACGTCGTGATACGTCTTGTGCGCCCGGAACCGGAGGTGTTCGTACACAGCCGAGGCGTGCGGAGGCGCCCGCCACGTCTCGCGGCCCACTTGAAGAAGCACCCCGTCGCCGCCCTCCCCCTTGCGGCAACCACACCGTCCTGTACGGCCGTGCCTTATGTGCGTCCCCTGCGGAGCACACCGGCCACCATCGCGACCCTGGCGGTTGCAGCTCGTCGTCCCGGTCTTACCCGCCCGTGACTCGCACGACAATGTCCGAATACGCCAATGTCCTTCACCTCACCCCGGAGGCGCCGGCCTGGCCCGGCTGTCGGTCACGCACTGGTACGGGAATCCCGGGCCTGAACCGTTGCTTCCCCCGGATGGAGTGATGCCTCGTAGCAGGCCGCTTCTACGGTGCGCCCAGAGCGCGAACCCGAGCGGCGTGCATCGGTGCCCGACGAAGAGCTGATGCCGACCGGGAGGCCGCCCCGGCAGACCAGGCGCAGCCGGCGACGGCGGGTGGGGAGGAGGTCGGACGCAATGCCGCTACCCCTTATGTGTGACCGGATATGCCCGGTCACGGCCGCGCCATGATGTCGGGAACCCCGACCGCCACGTGGTGCTCCGGGGCGGTCCTGGCCGGCCCAACTACTACCCCGAGAACGTGCGCGAGGCTGCACGGCTCCTGGCCGCGGCCGGGCTGCCGACCGGCCTGGTCATCGACGCCGGCCACGGCAACAGCGGCAAGGACCACGAGCAACAGGCCATGGTCGCCCGGCAGATCGGGGCGCAGGTCGCGGCCGTAAACACGGACATCCGCGGCGTCAAGCTGGAGGGCTTCCTGATCCCCGGGCGCCAAGAACTCGGCCTCCAGGATCCCGTGTTCGGCCAGAGCGTCACCGATGCCTGCATGGGCCGGGACACCACCGTGGCCGTGCTCCACGACCTCGCGGCCGCGACCCGTCAGCGCCGTGCCGTGACGGCCGCGGCGCGCTGACCCCCTCATCACCCTCCGCCCCGCGACTCGGCGGAAGGAACTGGAGAGCGAGCACGCTGCATATACCCGCGCTGGGCCCGACCGGGCCCGGTCGGATCCCCAACCGCACCACCGTGCCGGACGCTTCGGGCAGCCCGGCCCTCGAACTGGCGTCACTCCCCGGCCTGGTCGTCTCCCACTGGATCGACCCGCTGCGCGCGAGCGCGCAACCCAGGATCTCCTGGGCCTCGAAGACATCGGCTGCCTTCCTGAGCACCTCCGCCGAGTCCGCGACGGGCACGAGCGGCGGACGGCGGCGCTGACGGGCACACCCGTCACTGTCGTGCGCGAGTGCGACCGGCTCATGACCGCGACCCCGCGCGACGTGGGACGGGCGCCGTCAGCGGCCCGGCCCACGGGCTGCGCCCCGGTCGGCACCCCCGTGCTCGCCGTGCCGTCGGCAGGCGCCGCGTGGTGCCGCACCGGAGACGCCTTCGCCGTGCACGCGGCCCGGCAACACCATGGCGCGGGCACGAGTGAGCCCGTGGCGGACGCAGCCGCCACGGGCTCCACTCAGGCCCGGAGGCTACCGTCACCATCTGAAGGCACCGAGTGCTGCGAACATGGTCGACCTGTCCGCAATGCGTCTTCCGCACCTGCTGTTGCCGTAGGACAGGCCTGCCTCCGCGGCCGATCCCGCCGGGGCAGACGACGGTCACCGTCTACGAGATCGCTCGCCACCCCGGGCCGCCCGGCATGAGGCCGGTGAGGTGGACTCGTGGTCGGGAAGTGCCTGCCGGAGGAGCTCCGATCCGGCGGTACTGCGATGCGACGTGGCATAGCCGTTACTGGTGGCGCGTTCAGCGGCACAACGAGATCTGTCGACGAGCTGTGTGACGGGACCTGGAACTCATGCAGGGGCGAGGCCCCCGCGTGCCCCTTCAGGGAACTCGCCTGGCAGGGCGTTCCGCGAGGCGCCGTAGGAGGCCGAGCCGCAGCGCGAAACAGCGACCGTGGAGTCGGCGGACACGGACGGCGAGCGGTCACGACGATCATCTCCGCAGTCCGGCCTGCCGCCGACCCACTCCGTTGACAACGACCCACCGGTCTGGGGGGAAGATCAGCTGTCCTGCTTCGCCCTGCGCCGACGTCGACGCGTCAGCACCAACTCGGCTGCCGTGCCGGCAGCGAAGACCAGAGCGGTCGCCGCATAACAGGCCCGGAGCCACGACGGTCGATCAGACTCCGAAAAGGCGAGAAAAGAAAACCATATCACCCCCAGAAGTCCCCCGAGTCGCTGGGCAGTTACCTGCGACCGTGAAGCATTGCTGCGGACCTCTGACATGTTTCCTCCGGCCACTCGATGATCTCGAACCGGCCGCATTCTTACAGCCCCAGAACACCAGAGGGTCCGCCAGGGGGCACGCCGCTCGCTCAAGGGGGCCCGGAAGGGTCCATCGCCACGGCGTCATCAGCGTAGCGGTAGGTGCTGATCCATCGTCAACCATACGGGCGATGGCGGGGTGAGGCAGGAGTCGCAATTTCGTTGCGCTGTACAGTTAAATCGCGCCTGCCGTGGGGAGTTTGGCGGGCAACCTCAAATCGCGCTCAAGTGCTTCGGCTCAGTTGTGTCCGGTGACTCAGCCCACACCGGATAGCTCTTGATCTTGCACTGCATCACTGGGGTAACGTGCCCATCGCGTCGCCAGACCATCGACGCTCAGTAAGCCGCAACGGGGATCTGTGCGCACTGACCATGCGCATGCCTAAAGCAAAGCCGCATAAAGCCGGCCGCTCGTTGCCGTTATGACGGGGAACCATCAGTTGAACTCTCTGCACGCCCGCGCTGCGTCACAGCGGCCGTTCTTGTCTCTCTTGCTCCGGCCATCTGAAGGGCCGACTGCCGTTCCGGCATCAGTGCCCTGCGGCACGCCAGAATCCGGTTAGCCGACGCACTGGCGCACATGCGCCTGCCTTGTCGTACGGGTGGATCGCTGTCGTTGCCGTCCAGCCGCCTGCCTTTTAGCGCAAGGCGCCGGTCCGACCCCGAATGCGCTTCCTCGCATCGGAATTGCACCGTCACGTGACACCCCGCCTCAGGGGTGGGTTCTCACATTTCCCTGAATGCCGCCACGGGGCTGGACGGCTGGCATTGCCTTCCCTTGGCGTGCCGGTTTTCTGTAGTGATTGCTGCTGACGGACTCCAGTTGCTTGACCGAACTCCCTTCTGCTCTTTCCGGAGGAGGGATGTTCCGGTATGCCCAAATGCAGGATTTCGGAATCGGTTGGCCTGCTGAAGTCGATTTGCATATCGAGATCGGGTCTGTATCTTTTTGTCCGTCACCCACGGCCTGTGGGTGACGAATTTCCAGTGCACCTGCTGAGGGTGACTTTAGTTTTCCTTGGGGGAAACGATATGAAGCGAACCAAGACTCTGGTGGCAGCCGGCGTTCTTGCTGCCGTTGCCACTGTCGCCGTGTCCACGAGCGCCTCCGCGGACCACTCTGTGGACCCGGCAAAGGAGACCACTGCCGTCGCTTTCAAGGAGGCGGCGCAGGGGCCCGAGAAGAAGTCCGAGACGGTGGCCCAGCGTGGGCTGTGGAAGGAGGTAGCCAAGAAGGCTGCTGCTTCTTTTGCGGGAAGTGCCGCTTATGATGCCGCTAAGGCGCACGTGAAGAAGCAGTACGGTAAGGCCCCCAAGGGCTACTTTGTGCGAGGCGGCGCCGCCGTGTCCGACGGCACGGAATCCGTGGATCTGAACCGCGCCTTCGACTAATCGTTCATCACGTCCATGCGGGGGCTGGAATGCCCCCGCATGGACGTCACTTCACAACGGTAAGGATGAGTGGGAGTGGGAAACAACAACAGCCCCCAGTCTCTGCTGTCCTGGCGCAGATCACGGCGTGTCACTGTCGCGATGGCAGCCATGGCAACCACTGCTGTATTGGTCTTTCATTTCAGCATGACTGCCCTGTACAACACTCCCTTCAATCCGGTGCAGAAGGATCTCAGTCGGGTGATCACCGGATACATGTCGCCGCAGTTCAGTCAGGACTGGCATCTCTTCGCTCCGGACCCGGTCGACGCGGACTCGGGGATCCTGGTCCGCGCCAAGGTGCGGACCCAGGACGGGCAGGACGTCACCGACTGGACGGACATCACCACCCCGCACATCGCGAAGGTGCACAGTCAGCGGATGTGGCCGGCCCGGGTCGACCGCCTCCCCACAGGCGTCAAGGCTCAGCTTGAGTCCTGGCGCGACCCTCTCCTGGAGGAGATCCGGAAAAAGAACAAGCTTGACCAACCGAAGGACTCTGCCAAGGGCGGCACAAAAGCGGAAAATCCGCCACTCACCGTGAGCGAGAAGAGCGGGCGCGAGAACGCGACCCGTTTCGCCCAGGCTCTCGCGACCTCGGAGGCGCGGCGCCACTGGGGGGACGCGGTGCAGGGAGTGCAGATAAGGGTCGTCTCCAATGAGTACCCTCGCTTTTCGGAGCGGCACATCAGGGAGGTCAAAGGGGAAATATCTTACTACGACCTCGACTGGATGAAGCCGCTTAAGGTTTCGGAATAACTATGAATCAATTGCGCACGGATGCGATCTCTGCCGGAAAATGGGCGCGCTCGGCGTTCTACTCCCGCCTCGATGACTTCACCGGCACACGCCGTTCACTGATCGGTGCAGCCCTCACCCGGATCGTTCTCGGGGCAGTGGGTGTCTATTTCTACCTTCGGGATTACCTCGACCGGGGATATCTGTGGGGTCCGGACGGCGTGTGGCCGTGGCAGAACTTCATGGACCCGGTCTCGGGCAGTTCACTCTCGCTCTACTCACTCAGCAGGTCCGAGGTCTGGTTCGAGCTGGTCTTCCATACCGGGGCACTGGTGGCTGTGCTGTTCATGCTGGGTTGGCGGACCCGCGTCATGACGGTTGCGCACTATGTCTTCCTCTGGTCGCTGCAGCAGAGGAATCCGATGCTGATGGACGGCGGGGACAACGTCGCGGCGATCGTCCTCGTCTTCATGATTTTCATTGACTCGGGAGCCCGGCTGTCCCTGGACGCACGCAACCGCAAGGGCGGAGAACCGGCGCTCTCGGCTGGTGACTCCATGCGCTACCGGATCGTTTCGCTACTTCATCACGCCGGACTGATGGCGGTGACCTTGCAGGTCTGCACCGTGTATCTGGTGTCGGGCATGTACAAGGTGCAAGGAGAGCACTGGCAGGACGGAACTGCCCTCTACTACATCCTGCGTGTCAATGAGTTCGGCTGGCCCGGCGTCAACCACATCCTCTACGAGAACTCAGTACTCGTGGTGCTCATGACCTATGGCACCGTGTTCTTCCAGCTGGCATTCGCGTTCCTGTTGCTCAATCGCACCCTGAGGCCTTTTGCTGTCGCCGGAGGCGTCCTGATGCATCTGGGCATCGCCATTCACATGGCAGGGCTCATCACCTTCTCACTGACCATGATCGGAATTGAGCTTCTCATCATGGGAGATGACCACTATCTCCGTCTGCGCAAAATTGTCCGGCGGTATACGGCGAAGGGCACTGCTGTGCCCGCCACTACATCGAAATGATGGAAAAGAGTTCCGGCTCGGTATGGCGGCGGGCCAAGAGGTGTCTGGGGTCAAACCGGACAATACGAAGCGTCCTCGTGGGGCTGGGTGTGACGACCGTGGCCGCCACCGCTTGTTTCCTTTACCTCCCTCAGCCGGCCCGCCTGGGGACTGCTGAAACGGGAGACGCGGCGCTCGGTGCCCGTGTGCGGGAAGCAGTGGGAAACGAGGAGGGGTTCCGTGGGCTTTCCGTCGCTTTCATCGACGGTGAGCGCACCACGTTCGCAGGGCTCGGCAATTCGGGGAATCCCGAGCATCCTTCGGTGGGAAAAGACACCGTCTTCGAGGTGGGATCCATCGGCAAGCCGATGACCGGCATGCTCCTCGCCTCGCTGGCCGACCAGAAGCGCATAGACCTCAGCACACCGCTGGAACGTCTTCTGCCGCGAGACCGGTTCTCCGACCCCGCCCTGGCGTCGGCGACGCTGACGGACCTCCTCACCCACCGGTCCGGTCTCGCCCTGATGCCCACCGGTCTGGACACAAGCCTCAGGGAAGCCGAACTCCGCCTGCTCGGCCGCGATCCCTACCGCGGACTCACCGAGCAGGATCTCTTCACCGCCGCCGCCGACGCGTCGCTCGGCCCACCCGGGACGTATGTGTACTCCAACTTCGGCATGGCCTTGGCCGGGCAGACCGCTGCCCGCCTCACCGGGAAGCCGTACGACAAGCTCCTTAGAGAGGAATTGCTCGACCCGTTGGGCATGGACCACTCCCAGATCGTCCGCAGCGGCGAGGCCATCCCGCCCACCAGCGCCAGCGGGACAAAAGCCACCGGTCCCGCCATGGATCACTGGCGGGCCTCGGGATTCACGCCAGCCGGTGACCTCTGGTCGACGAGCAACGACCTTGCGATACTCCTGCGCGCGGTCCTGGCCAAAACCGCCCCCGGAGCACGAGCCGCTGACCCCCTCTACCCAAGGGGGCCGAACGGCGCAGTCGGCCTGGGCTGGAACGTCAGCCGCACACAAGGGCGCAGCCTGGTATGGCACGACGGAGAGACCGGTGGCTTCACCGCATACGTGGGCATGGACCCCGCACGCGGGCGCGGGGTGGTCGTCCTGTCGAATACCGACCGCCCGGTGGACGCCGTCGGCGAACGGCTACTGGGATTTGACGCGGCATCAGCCGCCCAGGAGCCCCCAGAGTCCAGCGGATTCGCACCCGCGCTCACGGTGGTCTTCAGCCTGTGCGCCGGCCTTCTCGCTCTGTGGACCTCACGGCACCGGGTCCCTGGGCCCGCGTCGTGGATCCGCATGGCGATCGATGTGCTGTTCGCAGCAGGACTACTGGCCCTGGTGTGGCAGCTGGGCTCATGGCTGGTGGTACCGCCGGAAGTATGGGGTCTGGGCGTGTTCATCCTGGCCGGCGGAGTCTGGTCGGCCCGGAACCAGGCAGCCCCCCGGGCAGGGAGCGACAAAGCCGCCGGAAGGCCCGGCGGGCGCTGGCCGCTCGTCCGCTTCACAGCTGTACGCGTCGCGCTCCTCGTACTCGCCGCCGCGTCGCTGGTCTGACCGAGATTCCCCTCGTGGCGCAGGCCCACGTCACGTGCGCCCCGCTGATGAAGGAGTGATGCACATGTACCCCACCGGAACGGTGCTCGCCGTGCGCCGCGCTTCTTGGAGCGTCGGCCCGTGACCGACGCCGCGATCGTGGGCACCGGGCCCAACGGGCTCGCAGCAGCGGTGACCCTCGCCAGAGCGGGCTTGCGCGTCGAACTGTTCGAGGCCGCCGACACCATCGGAGGCGGCCTTCGCACCACGGCCCTGTTCGACCAGGACGTCGAACACGACATCTGCGCTGCCGTCCATCCCATGGCCGCCGCCTCACCGTTCTTCCGCCAATTCGACCTGCCGGCGCACGGGGTGCGGCTGCTGCAACCCGACATGCCCTACGCACATCCCCTACCCGGCGGCGACGCGGCCGCGGCATGGCGCAGCATCAGCCGCACCGCCGAGCACCTGGGCGCGGACGGTCCCCGCTGGACGCGCCTCATGCAGCCCCTCGTCGACCGCTCCCGCTCCGTGGTCGACCTACTCCTGTCCGACCTGCGTACCCCGCCCCCGGACCTGGTCACCGGGCTGCTCCTGGCCAAGCGGGTCCTGGCGCACGCCACCTCCCGCACCCCCTTCACCACCAGCGCCGCCCGTGCGCTGCTGACGGGAGTGGCGGCACACGCGGTCGGCAGGCTGCCCTCGCTGCCATCCGCCGCAGTCGCCCTGCTCCTTGCCCACACCGCACACAGCACCGGCTGGCCCCTACCGGAAGGCGGCAGCGCCCGCATCGCCGACGCCATGGCCGCCGACATCAAGGCTCACGGCGGCGTCTTTCACCTCGGGCACCGCGTCCGCGACTTGGCCGAACTCGGCGACGTCCCTCTCGTCATGCTGGACATCGCACCCCGGCAGTTCCTCGATCTGGCCGGGCCACGCCTGTCGCCCCGCTACCGGCGCGCGCTGAGTCGCTACCAGTACGGGCCGGGAGCGGCCAAGGCCGACTTCCTCGTGAACGGCCCCGTTCCCTGGGCCAATCCGCTCGTGGGACAGGCGGGGACGGTCCACCTCAGCGGCACCCGGGCAGACACTCTGCGCCAGGAGAACGCCACGGTGGCCGGGCACCGCGTCCCCGACCCCTTCGTCCTCGTCGTCGATCCAGCCGTCACCGACCCCTCCCGGGCCTCGGGCACCAAGCGCCCGGTCTGGGCCTACGCCCATGTCCCGCACGGCGACCCTCGCGACCCGGTCGACCTGATCCGCCGGCGCATCGAGGAGTACGCGCCCGGCTTCACCGACACAATCGTCGCCGCCCGCGGTGTCTCCGCCGCCCAGTACGCCCAGTACAACGCGAACTACGTCGGCGGGGACATCGCCGCAGGCGCCCTGACCCTGCGCCAGTCACTGGCCCGGCCCACCGCGCGCTGGGACCCGTACACCACACCGCTGCCGGGCGTGTACCTCTGCTCGGCGTCCACCCCGCCCGGTCCGTCCGTGCACGGCATGTGTGGCAATCTCGCCGCCCGCTCCGCACTCCGCCGCCACCACGGCGTCCGGACGGCGCCCTCCCTGGCACCTGACGGGAAAGCGGTCTGATCCAGACGAACCTTCGGTGCGAGTGGAACGCACGGCCCCGCCCACGGACGCGGGCTCGGAGCAAGGGCCGCCCGGAGCGTGCCTGGTAGTGGCGAAAGCGCGCGGCGACCAGACCGCCGGGCGGCCGGGCCCGGTAGATGCCGTCCTTGCCGTAGCGGATCACCGAGTCCGTCCGTGTCCGCTCCAACTGGCGTCGGCCCGCCGCCATATCCACAGCAGCCACTGGCCGAGGCAGCGCTGGTGGCGGCGAGGAGGTCGTCGACCTGGTCGTCGGCGCCGCACGCCACGCCTCTGGTGCGGGAGGAACGGGCTGGCGACCGAGCCGTGCACCCGTCACCCCGGGGCGTCGCCCGGTGATGGAGACTGCCGAAGTGCCGCACGAGCTGATCCGCTGGACTGCCCGGCGCAGCGACCAGATCGCCGCTTGCCCGTCAGACCTGGAGCACGAGTACGTCACCGCCGTCGACGACGACGGCGAGCCGCGCTTCCTGCCCGTGGTCACCGAGCGTGCCCGCGCCAAGCTGAACACCATGGCCGCCCGCGAGACCCAGCCGCCCAAGCAGAAGCCCCAGCCGCTGGCGCCCTCCTCGTGTACGCCCGCGCTGCGGCTGGGGCGATCCGGGCCCGGGTCGCCGCCGTGGTCGACATAGCGCTGGCGGCCATCGCCATCACCGCGACGGTGTTCGTGACGAACGAGGGCGGGCGCCCCCACCGCCGTCACCTGCCCGCCGAAGCCCGCCGCCACCTCGCCCTGGTCCTGCGCGGCCACCGCCGCGACCCCGCCCTGGACGACCGGATCGGGCCGCCGCCATCTCCACCCACTGCCTGGACATCACCGAGCCGAAGACCGTACACGGTCGGAAGGCCGGCTACCGCCTCTACACCGCCCGGTGAAACCTGGCCGACTGTCCGCCCGCCGCCCACCTCCGACCCCCGCCTCTGACCCGGACCGGCAACCCCAACCGCTCCCGGCGAGCCGGCCGCGCACCGGCCCCGGGCCAGGACGCGGAGGAGTGGGAGATACCCCGCATGCCACTCCAGTACGAGCGGGCCGTACTCGCCGGGCGCGGTGGTGCGCTAGCAACTGGGCACCAGCACGACCGCCGCCGTGCGGGGCCGGGCGTAAGACGTAGTCGCCCACCAGTAGACGGCGATGCCGGAGCAGCTGCTCCCGCCCGAGCCGGCCGACCCCCAGGCACGACGACCAGAAGCCGGCGTCCGGGCCCCGCGAGGCGATGGACATGACGACGCTGCGGGCCCAGCGGGAATCCCGTACGGATGTGTAAGCCCTCGATTTTCGCCGAACGCCTGCGCCACCTCCAGGAGGCGTTCACTGAGACGGCCAGCCGGGCTTACACCATGAACCGCCACGCGCGCCGTGACGACGCCGAGACGCCCCACCCGGCGCGCCCGGACGACCAGCAGGCGCACCGCCCGCAGGAGCCCGGACCGCACCACGGCCGGGAAGCCGGCCATCGAGTGGACTCGATGGCGCGCACCCGCTGGCGCACTGAGCCTGCGTCAACGGGTAGTCGGTAATCCAATGGCGCGCGTACCGGGCGGGGCGGGGCCCATGGTCTCGATCATGTACTCGATCCAGCACAACTGGCGCTCAGCGCGCATCCGTTCGGTATCTCGGACTCGGTGCTGACCCGAGCGTTCCGTCGGCACCTGGTCATCCGTGCAGTACACCGTTCGCCTCAGGATGACGAGGATTGCTTCATGCGCGTCACCGCACACCCCGCCTTCGTATTTGTCCCCGGCGGGTCCAGCAATGCCCGCGCCTGGGGGCCGTTGCAGAACGAGCTGGCCCTGCTCGGTCACCGTTCGTACGCCGTCGACCTGCCCGGTGGCCACGGTGCCCGTTACGTCCTCCGAGCCGGAGCTCCCGCTCCTCCTGGGCGTCGCCGACGACGAGCCGTCCGACGTGATCTGCTGCCCGCGCTGACACGGCTGTCTCCGCCCCGATGCGCCTGCGGGAGGCCGCAAGCAGAGGTCATCTGCTACGTCCGCTCCGTACGGTCAACGAAATGGCCTGCGATGGCCCACGGCCACGGCTCCACCGGTCCGAACACCTGGACCTACGACTTCTACGCGGCATCGCAGGACATGGGCACCGACGCCGACCCCTTCGCCGTACTGCTGGCCTCCGACAAGGAGCGTGACCAGTACCGGCAGACACGGGTGGCCGAATCCACGCCCGCCATCCTCAGCGCCGTCTACTGGGGCATGCTTGCCGCACTGGCCGTCCTCGTCGTCGTCCTCGGGTTGTGCCTGCCCCAGAAGAAGAGCGCGACCGTCACTGCCACCCTGATCGTGACGACCGCCCTGCTCACCAGCGTCCTACTCGTCATCCGTGATGTGGAACGCCCTTCAGCGGCGTGATCCAGATCAGCTCCGGCGCCATAACCGCAGTCGAAAACGACCTCACCAGAACGTGCACCGCTGCCTATGGCGACAACCGCATGCCCTGCGACGAACAAGGCAACCGCCACCACGCCACTCAGTGAGCCCTTCTTGGTAACAACTCGTGACGGTTTGTGATCAACTTGCATGCGGTGAGGCCGTGTTCGAGCTGGAGCAGGACCAGAGCGGCGCGGACAATCGCATTGGGGTCGAGGCTAACCCGACGCGGGCCCAGGCGGTGATCCCGAGCAGGGCGTTGGCACACTCCGCCGCGCGGTGGAGGCCGCGGGTGGCGTCGTGTGCATGTGCCAGCCCTTGAAGATGGCCCTTGACCGGCCGGAAACATCGCGCCGGTCTGTGCCGAACGGCCCCACGGCAGAGATACGGTGTGACTGCTCTGAGGCAGTCGCACCCCGGGCAGGCCGAGGTCGAGCGCCGTCAGGCGGTACCACTTCGCGCGAGCACGAGGCAACGGAGACGGCCCTGAATACCCTGGGACCCTCGACGAGTGACAAGTACCGGCGATCATGCAGGGGATCATGAGCAGCGAACGCACCTACGAGCCACCGGAACTTCCCGAGGACGGGCTCGGCGACGACCAACCCGCGTCAACGGCGGCCGAGTTGTCAGACATCCTACTCGTCGTGGCGACGATGACAGCGACGCCATTCCTGCAGGCGATCTCCACCTACTTCGGGAACGCTCTGGCCAAAGGGATGGGCTCGGGGACGCGCGACATCATGCACCGGTTCATTCATCGGCAGGCGCGAGCGAGTCTCGACAATCCTGCCGACGTCGTGGATCTCATCCATCTGCGTACCGAGGACGGGTGGCTGATCGAGATGAAGGTCGCCGTCGAACCCGAGGCGCTTGCTCAGCTTCCAGAGCTGTGCGCCGCGGATGCACCGCTCAGCGAGTCCGATCGGCGCTCCGGCACGACCGCGACGATCCGCTGGGACCACGACGGCTACTGGATCGCCGCGACGGTACGTGACGACGGATACCGTGTCGCCTTCACCTGGGATCCAGAGGCGAAGCAATGGCGCGAGCGTTACTACCGCCGCCCTATCCCCGTCACATAGGACCTGATTTGCTCGGCTGCGTCGCTCAGGACGGTTCCACGGACTCGTCAGTGAAGACCAGAGCGCCAACGCATCGTGACAGGGGAGGAGGGCTGCGGGCGTCCAAACAACGCGCCTTGGGGGCGCAGGCACGGTATGCCAGCAGTCAATTGTCCCCGGGATCTTCCTGGGTGTGGAGTCGGGTGGCTAGGGCGTTTCCTGTGGATCACGGCGTGAGTCAGTGGAAGAGGCTGCCTGTGTCAGGCTCGTTCTCGACCGAGGCGCTGTGGAATGATCGGCAGATGTTCGGGACGAGCAGTGAGGATGGGCGAGCGCTTCGGTGTGAAGCCGAGCGAGTCGTCAACGAGGTCGCCCAAGAGCTCCGCACGTTGGGCGAGGGGACATCCTGGTTCTCCGCCCTTTCCTCAGCAGGACGACAGGCTGTACTGCAGGAAGTCGCCGGCTACGCGATGCAGGCCCACATCACGGCGGCAGACGGGCGTGAAGGAGTTGCCCGGTCCGGCGTGAAGCCCACGGCCAACCCTTCGGTGATGATTTGCATGGACCCACCTCGCTACGGGTTTGCTGCCCTCCCGGCAGACGACCACGTCAAAGCGTTCCGTGTCCTCGTCTCGGTGTTCTCCGTCGCCGACACGCGACGCAGGCAGGTTCACTGCAAGGGAACTTGCGACCACGCGTGGCACAACTTGTCTCCCCGGTGAGACGCCGTGGCGGCGCACGCTGATGCGAATGAGGCTCCCTTGCTCGTTGCCGCTGGATCATCTGATCGTTGGTTGATGTGTGTCGTTGACCGACGCTCAGTAGGCGAGGATCGAGCCGCTGCTTCCGGACCGGACACCGAAGCGGGGTGGGCGGTGGCGTGATCACCAGCAGGTGATCGACGCAATCCTTCAAGTACCGCACCGGAACGCCGTGGATGGACCTGTCCGAGCACTTCGGCTCGTGGAAGGGCGCCCACAACCGGTTGCGGAAGTGGGCCGGCGACGGCACCTGGGAGCGCGTGTTCACCGCCCTGCTCGCCCAGGCCGACGCCGAAGGCGACCTCGACTGGATCGTCTCGGTCGACTCCACGATTGTTCGCGCTCATCAGCACGCCGCTGGGGCCCGTCAAAAGGGGCCCCGGCCGACGAGCCAGACGCCCATGCCCTCGGACGGTCCCGCGGAGGCCTAACCACGAAGATCCATCTGGCTGCGGACAGCCGATGTCGGCCGCTTGCATTCGTCCTCACACCCGGACAGGCTGGCGACGCACCCGCATTTCCCGAGGTCATGGCCCAATTACGGGTGCCACGGCCGATCGGCCGGCCCCGGACCACCCCGGGTATGGTCCTGGCCGACAAGGCGTACTCGTTGCGCGCGATCCGAACTCATCTCCGTCGGCGCGGGATCCGGACGGTGATCCCGCAGCCTTCCGACCAGGCCGCCGACCGCCAGCGGCGCGGCCGGCTCGGTGGCCGTCCACCCGCCTTCGACCGCGAGGCATACAAGCAGCGGAACACCGTCGAGCGGAGCATCAACAAGCTCAAGCAGTGGCGTGGTCTGGCCACCCGCTACGACAAGACCGCCACCAGCTACCTCGCGGGACTCCGCATCGCCGCCATCTTCATCTGGTCGGCGAGATGATCCGAAGGAAACGGCCTAGGTCGCCTGGCCAGGACAGGTCCCAGGTGCGTGCAGCAGGTCATGCAGGCCGAACTCGAAGCGGGCGTGGCGGCGGCCCGGGGCATCTCCGGGCCGACGGTGGCGTGAGCAGGTGAATTGGAATGTTCCGGTGGGGCGCACGCCAACACCTCCATGCCCGAGCGGTCCGCAGTCCTGACGGGAACCCGCTCTGTGGATGGTGCCGATGTCGACCGCCTGCAACAGCGGGCCTCCGGTTGATCGTCACCGGTGGCGGGACGGGCGGGCACACGTATCCGGCGCTCAGTGCGGGCGCCGACACGTCGAGAGCCCGCGTCAGCAGACCGCGGGTCTGCCCGCGTCGGACGGGGCGCGCTATTACCTCACTGGCCATGTCGGTGCCGAGCTGCCCGACGTGATGGCTCAGGCCGACGTGGTTATCTCACGCAGCGGTGCCGGGACGATCGGCGAACTGACCGCGCTCGGCAAGGCGGCGGTGTTCATCCCGCTCGCGATCTCCGCGGGCAATGAGCAGGGCCACAATGCGCTCCACCTGGCGGACAACGGGGCGGCCGTCGCACTGATCGACGAGGTGTCGGCCGAGCGGCGCGGTGGCACCGCTGCTGACGGACCCGCGCAGCACTCGGTGATGGCGGAACGTGCTCGCTCCTACGGACGGACGGCTGGCCGGACGCCACCAAGCGCCTGGACGACATCATGCTGGCGGCTGCCAGAGGGTAGGACCCGGCGTCAGGGGAGGTGCCGCGGTGCGGCCGCTTCGATGGCGGCCGCGCAGGCGGTGACCGCATCGTCGTCGCCGCTCCTGTCGGGGTCGGTCATGGGTCGGTCATATCTCGGCCGCCTCGGAACAAGGCGAGCTCGCTGGCGGTCGTTTCGTGGGCCCTGGTCGCGCAGTTCGGTCAGGACCGCGCGGTCCGTCGCCAGTACGACGTCGGCCCACGCCAGCAGGTCGCGGCTCCGGGCAGCGCGGTGGCCCATCAAGTCGTACCCGCGGGCGGCCGCGACGGCGAGCACGCGGGGGTGCGCGGGCATGCCGGCCCACTTGTTCCGCAGCCGGCCAAGCGCACCTCCACCGCCGAGCCGCCGTGATGTGCGAGTACGCAGGCGGCGTACGAGGAACGGCAGCTGCTGCCGAGGCACACGGTGGCGACGGCAGTTCCTGCGGTAGATGTCCAGCGTGTCGATACGCTGCTCGACCTTGGTCTCGAAGGAGCCGCGGAAGTCGGCGACGCATGCCACAGCCTCATCGACGGTGATTTCGACTGCGACAACCCATATATGCGGATGCTTGGTGACGGTGACGGTGACGGTGACGGTGACGGTGACAGTGGCGGAACGGGACGACGACTCATTGGGCACGTGCAGGCCGCCTTGGCCCGGCACTGCGTCGTCGTCACGGGCCGGCGACCAACTGGTTGACACCGTTGGCATGTTCGCGACACTCGTCTTGGTCCCCTCTCTCGGTCCCCGCAGGGTCCGAGAGCCCCCACGTGTGAGAGGACAGTGATGGTGCACTTTCTACGGTTGGGTATAGCCGGTGCCGCGGCAGGGATGCTCCTGACCGCGGTCCCGGCGGCGCACGCCGTGTCCGCGGCCGAGCCCACCACGCCAAAGCGGGTAGCCGCGCAGGTCACGCTCCGCTATGACGCCAGCCGAGCGGCAGGCTGGGAGCAGGCGATCTCCGCCGGGGTCGCCTCGTGGAACGGCAACGTCGGCAACGTCAAGCTGGTCAAAGCCGCCCCTGGCAGCCGAGCGGAGATCCAGATCGTGGCCACCACCGGCTGGCCGCAGGCCACGCTCGGACCGGTCCGGCCGGGCGGCCGGGCCCGGGTCGAACTGGGAAGCCAGGCGGTCTCCCAGGGTTACGACAAGACCCGCATCGTCGCCCACGAACTCGGCCACAACCTGGGCCTGCCGGACACCAAACCCGGCCCCTGCTCGCAGCTGATGTCGGGCTCCAGCGCCGGTACGGGCTGCCGTAACGCGGTGCCCGACGCGGCCGAACGCTCGCGGGTCGAGAACGCGTACGCGGGCGGCGCCGCGGCATACAGCCCGACTGGTGGCCGCGTGCTGGTGGACGCGCCCTAGTCGGCGCGTAGCACCCCGAGGTGACGGTGCCTGACCCCAGTCATACCGCGGCCAGGCATCGCCACCTGCGCGTGTGCGGCGGTGAGCGATCATGCCTCCGCCGACAGCGCGGAGCGGCGGCAAGGTGGCCGGCCTGGGGTTTCACGCCGACGTTCCAGGCCAATCGGCGGTACGTCCGCACGACATCAGCAGGGCTCTGCGCAGGGGCCGGCAAGGATGTCGTGGGTGCCGATGCGTCGCCAGATGACGTGCGCGGTGCCGTCTTTTTCGACGGGCCGTACTGCCAGGTGGCGCGTCGGCCTGGTGGTCGGCGTGGTGGTGGCCTCGATCCCGCTCCTCGCCTCCAGGCTGGCCCTGGCACACGCCCTGCCCTCCTCGCGGTGGCGCAGGCGGCGCTGGTCACCCTGACGGCGGCCGTGACCACGGCCGCGGGGACGCTGCCGCTGGCCTGGCGGGTGCTGCGGGGGCGGTATCCGATGCGGTGCAGGTAGACGCGAACAGGCCGCCCCTCCCGGGAAGGAAGGGCGGCCTGGAAGCGGGAGGCGTGCTGCGGGGCTACTTGCTCGGGCAGGTCTCCTGGGTCACCTTGCCGCCCGACTTGCCGGCGGTGGCCGGGTCCATCGACAGGCACAGGCCCGTCCAGTTGTTGACGAACTTGTAGGCCTGCTGTTCACCGTTCGAGGTGGTGACCTTGACCGGGACGATGTTCCACATCTGGCTGCCGGAGAACCAGCGGGTCTCGCAGTCCCACCAGAACATCTGGGTGCCGGAGCCGGGCGGGGTGCCGTTGTTGTAGGGCACCGTCAGGCACTTGCCGTTGCTCGCCTTGATCCAGAAGTGGCCCTTGCTGTCGAACGAGGAGGGCTTCTCGGCCCCCCACTGGTGGCTGCTGGGCGGGCTCGACTGGCACTCGCGCTGGGTGACCAGACCGCCGGACGTGGAGTCGTCGAACTCGGGGCCCCGCACCATGCAACGTCCGTACAGCGTGTTCACGTAGGTCTTGTCGCCCTTGACCTGCCAGAGCATCCGGTTGCCGCTGCTGCGGGCATCGTCCTTGTTGTGGTCGATGATCGCGTTCACCAGGCCCCAGCCGGGAAAGTCCATCATGACGATGCCGACGCGGCCCTGGGTCTTGTTGAGGTACTTCATCAGGTGGTAGTTCACACCCGGGACCTCGGTGCTGACGCCGCTCTGGACCTTCGTGTAACCGCCGGCGTAGTAACGCGGCGATCCCCCGCCGGGGACCTTGTTCGCGGACGTGTACGTCACGTACAGGTCGGAGGTGGCGGACATGGCCTCGTCCACGTTCTTCTTGACGTGGTTCCACTTCTCCGTGATGTCCGAAGCGTCGTAGTGGTCCTCGTTGCGGTCGTTGAAGCCCACGAGCCCGTAGTTCGAGTCCTCGACGCTGTCGAAGCTGCCCAGGACCAGCTTGCCGCGGACCTCCCCGAGCTTGGGGATCGTCGCCGGTCTGCTGCCCGTGATGGAGGGCGCCCAGAACAGGTCGGCGTATTTCTTCTTGTTCGCGTAGGCGGCGAAGATGGCCTTGACGTTCTGCGGGGTCATCGTGCCCGGGTCGTGCTTGCACTCGTGCAGCGCGGCACCCGAGTAGGGGCATTCGGACTTCAGTCGCATCACGACCGTCTCGGTCGGATGCGCCTTGAGGAAGGACTGTGTCTTTTCCAGGACATCGTCGAAGTTGGCGTTCTGGTAGAACGCGGCGTGATGGATCGCGAAATCCTGGCCGTCGTTGACGACGCGGACCCGGATATCGAGGGCACGGATCCCGCGTTCGTACTGCGCCGCCAGCGTCTTCGCGCTGTCGCCGTAGTCCTCCTGCGTCTGCACGGCCGACCCGCCGTGGAGGGAGAGCGTGTCATGGGTGCCGGGGATGGACATCGCCGACAGCCTGGTGTCACTGGCGACGCCGGACATCCACTCGGCCCGGTCCGGCTGCCCGAGGTTTTCGAAGGCGTCCCTGTTGGTCGACCCGGCCGCCCCTGCGGCCGTGGGCGTCAGAAGTGCCGCACCCAGCGCGACACTGACCGTCATCAAAGCTGCCAGCGTGCGGGACCGTCTGCGCGATCTTGCGCCGACGGCGCGGGGGGTGGGGCTGAGCATGGGACTCCTGTTCACAGCGGGGCAATATGTGCCCAGCTTCACCCATGCCGCTCACGTTTCTCTCACGTTTTGCTGACGTCCGCCTCAGACGTCTTTCACTTGGTCAGTTTGCGGTGGAACGTGAGGGTTACGGCGATGGGTGGCGAAGGCGAGGAAGTGCTCAGGCTTGCGCTCGCAGCGTCGGTGCAGGCGTCGGCACCCGGACAGCCAGCCAGGACACGGTTCGCTCTACGACCCAGCGGTGCCGGCCCAGGTGTCGGGTTGACTCGACGCCCTTGTTGGGCGAGACGGTGCCGGATGCCCCGGGAAGTGAGCCATCGTCGAAACAGGCGGTAGTCGTAGCCCTTGTCGCCGTGATCACGGGTTGTGATCGTTCATGGGTTGAGGTGCCGCCACATCCAGGCGGTGTCGGGGTAGGGGACGGGGCGAGGTCCTCGGGGTCCCATAGGAGAGGCGTGGGGCTGGGAGTGAGGGTGGGCAGCGCCGTGGGGCCGTCAATGCCGCTGGTGGTATCCCCTGTGAGGTAGCGGGCGCTGGTGGCGGTGAAGTCGACGGTGGCGGACGCGCTGATCTTCCCTGTCCGCCCCTGAAACGGCCTGCCGGAACTGTCCCACCCCACCACCCCAAGTGCACCCCCACCGGACGCCGGCTCCGCTTCGGCAACCGTTCACCGCCTTCCGCAGGTCCAGGTTGGTCACCGCGGCGGCATCGGACAACACCCGCACCGCCTCACGGGCCGGGCGCATCAAAGGCTCCACCGCCATCCCACACTCCACCAGTAGGCAGTACGACAGTGCCCACAGTCCGCCCGGCACGAAGACCGCGACGGCAACAGCTTCCATTGACGCGGCCGCGCCGCTGCGGCGGTAGGGCGTCAATCGGGTCGTGGCTTGATGTTCGGTATCGACCGCAGACGACCGCACCACAGCGCTCCGTGGCCACAGACGCACAAGGGCGACGTTTGCTGCCGCTCCACAGTGGTGAACGGCCGGTGCGGCGAGGGGAAGTTCAGCCCGGACAGCATCGCACCGTCCAGGTCCACCACCTGACCACGGCGAGCGCACCGTCGAAGACCACGATGAATTCCTCGGCGGCCAACGCGTCCCGACCGACGCTGTCCTCACCTTTGGCGACGGCCCCCTCACCGCACTCGACGACATTGGCATTCCTGCCCTGGTCTTCCTCAGCGCGTCGGCGTGCTGAAATCAGGGCAGTCGAAATCAGCCGGCAACGGAACCGCGGGCGGTGGCGGTGGCGGCGTCCGGGTGGCTGGCGAAGACCTGGTCCAAGCCGACGAGGCCAAGGATGCGGGCGGTGTTGGCGGGAACCGCGGCCAGAGCTACATCGCCGCCGTGGTCGATCGCCCGGCTCCTGGCTGAGAGCAGAGCGCTGATGCCGCTGGAGTCGCAGAAGTCCAGGGCGGCCATGTCCAGGACCAACAGCTGCCCTGCGGCGATGGTCAGGCCGTCCACGGCCTTGCGCAGTTCGGGTGCCGTGTGGTGGTCGAGGTCACCGGTGATCTCCAGGACGGGACCGGTGGCGGCGTCTTGGACTGTGATCGTGAGTGGGCTCATGTCAGATCTTCGCTCGCGGTGATGGGAAGGGAGGCGGGCACGCCGAGGGCAAGCAGCGCGGTGTCGTCGTCGAGCCCGTCGCCGAAGGAGGCAAGCAGCCCGCTCAGGGCAGTGATCAGAGCCTGGGGGCCTACCGGGGGGTGGGTGGCGGTGAAGGCGCGCAGGGCGTCCTCGCCGTACAGCTCGCGCTCGGGCCCGATGCGGGCCTCGGTCAGGCCGTCGGTGTACAGCAGGAGGGTGTCGCCGGGCAGTAGCCGGGTGCGGGCGGCTGTGAAGGGGGCCGTGGGCAGGACGCCGACCAGCAGCCCGCCTGGGGTGGGGAGGTAGTGGGCGTTGCCGTTCGCGCGCTGGATCAGCACGGAGGGGTGTCCGCCGGAGGCCAGGTGCACACCGACGTGGCCGTTCTCGGGCTGAAGGACGCCGAATATGGCGGTGCAGTAGCGGCCCTCGCCGCTGGCGTACCGCTCGTGCAGCACCGTGTTCAGCGTGGTCAGCACGGTGATGGGGTCGTCGTTGTGCAGGGCGGCGGCGCGCAGCGTGTAGCGGGCCAGCGAGGTGACCGCTGCGGCCTGGGGGCCCTTGCCGCACACGTCCCCGAGAAAGAACGCCCACCGGTCTTTGCCCAGGGGAAACAGGTCGTAGAAGTCTCCGCCCAGCAAGTCGGGGGAGCGGTGTGGTAGTACGAGCCGGCCTCCAGGCCCGGGACCGCGGGCAGCTCGGAGGGCAGCAGGCTCTGCTGGAGGACGGCCAGCGCCTCTTGGAGCCGAATGCGGTCAGCCTCGGACTGCCGGCGTGCTTCCTCGGCCGCTTTGCGGCCGCGCAGCAGCTCGGCTTCATAGGCGCGCCGGTCACGGGCGTCGAAGACCGTGGTGCGGATCAGCATGGGCTCGCCGTCTTCGCTGGTCTTCACCTTCGAGGTGACCAGCACCGGCATCCGCTGCCTGCCCGCGGTCTCGATGTCCATGGCGATGCCGCTGACTTCGCCCTTCATCTGCAACAGCGGCGCGAAGTGCGTCTCGTGGTACAGCTTGCCGCCCACGGTCAACAGGTCGGTGAACCGCATCCGCCCCACCACCCGGGACCTCTCCAGGCCCAGCCAGTCCAGCAGGGTGGCGTTGATCTTCGCGATGGTGCCGTCCATCAGTGTGGACATGTACCCGCACGGCGCCTGCTCGTACAGCTCCTCGGTGCTGTCCTCCAGCAGTGAGGTGAACACCGCGTCCGTGGCGTCCACGTCCCGCTCCTCATCCGGCTCCGGCACCTGGTCCGTGCGGCACATCATCAGGCCGCGCCGATGAAGTCGGTGATCGCCCCTGCGGTGGCCTGCGGCGCGCTCAGCTGCGGGCAGTGCCCCGTCGCCTCCAAAGTCACCAGCCGGCTGCCGGGAATCGCGTCACGGACGTAGGCGCCGACTTCCCGGGGAGCGATCACATCCTGCCGGCACTCCAGGATCAGCGTCGGCACCGTGACTGTCTTCAGATCCTTCCGGCTGTCGGTCAGGAACGTCGTGCGGGCGAAGACCCGCGCCATGTCCGGATCGGTCGCACAAAACGACGTCGTCAGCTCCTGGCCGAGTTCCGGGCGGTCCTCATTGCCCATGATGACCGGGGCCATCGTCGCCGACCAGCCCAGATAGTTCGACTCCAGCGATTCCAGCAGCTCGTCGATGTCCTCCGCGCTGAACCCGCCCCGGTAGCTGTCGTCGTCGATGTAGCAGGGTGAGGGAGCGACCATCACCAGCCGCGAGAACCGCTCCGGCGCCTTCGCGGCCGCCAGTACCCCGACCATCACGCTGACCGAATGCCCCACGAATGTGACATCCCGCAGGTCCAGCTCTTCGCAGACTTCCAGCGCATCTTGTGCGTAGCCCTCCAGGGAGCCGTAGCGCCGCTCGTCCCAGGCCGAAGGGTCCGCCCGGCCCGAACCCACGTAGTCGAAGAGCACCACCCGGTAACTCTCGGCCAGTGTGGGAACCACCAGGCGCCACATGTTCTGGTCACAGCCGAATCCGTGCGCAAGCACGACCACCGGCCCGTCCGCGCGGCCGGCGACGGTGACGTTGTTCCTGCGACGGATGTCCACGCCCGACAGTTTCCCGTCCCTCGGCCCCACCCCAGGCAGGGGCCCGGCGCCTCGGTGTCCCTGGTGGATTCCAGAATGACCGCTCCGACGTCAGCCCGGTACCGAAGCAGGACCAGGCGGGGCGAGCGCGGGTGCGTCCCCGCGCAGCCGGACCTCCGCGTCCCAAGACGGCACCGCGCTGCCGGACGTGGTCGCAGAACTCGTTGCGCAGATCCGGGTGCCATGCTGGGCTGCCCGCCATTCCGGCCCAGTGATGGCAGGGGGCCTGGGAGCTGGCATCATGACCCCATGACTGCACAACGAAAGGCCGATGCCGCGTAGACGGCCGGGCGCCCTGCGCGCCGAACGACGTGGCACACGTACCTGGGAGGCCCTGTCCTCCGACCGGATCCACGGGCTTTCTGCCCCCACCAGCCTTGCGATACATCGGGTGGAGTGGCGTTCCGGCGACTACTACGTCTACCCCGGCACCACTGCACGCGCGTTGCGGCGGTATCAGGAATTCCTGGCACCGCAGGGATGCCGCCCTCTCTACCCGCGGTACGCGCGGTGCTCGTGCCGCGGTTGTTCCTTCGACGACGTGCGGCACGCACGCGACGTGCTGGAACAGATCCTTCAGGAGCTGCCACCCCGACCTCGCCTGGAGCTGAAACGCCGCGTGATGTTCCTGGACGCCGCATACCTCGGGCGCACCTTGCCCGATCCATTCGCCCATCAGCGACAGTGGCGCTCCGATCTGTGGTGGCGTCGCCGTCTCGCCGACGGCGAGGAGGGCGGATGACGGTCTTCTGCCCACCCCGCCGGGGCCTTCTGGTCAGGGGCCGGTGAGATGTCGTGATGGGGTGGAACCACCGCCTCCACCGCCTCCACCGCCTCCACCGCCTCCACCGTCTCCACCGCCGCCACCGGGGGCTGCCCGCTCCCACCTGCCGGTGGCGCGGTCAGCGGTGCGTGTCGGGTGCGGCGTGCGTCGCATGAACCACCACCAGGTGCTCATCACGCATCGCCTCCCGGATCTCAACGGATCCCGGGTGATCGGGGCCGGGGATGACGTTCACGCGAACCGGATGATGGCGCGGACGATGCCCGGCATCGCCAGGCGGGGGAGCCTCGCGCCCTGCCGCGCGGCACGGCAGCAGCACCCACGCGATCTCATCCAGCGCGAAGCAGTCCGCACAGCCCTGCCTCGCCGTCCACGGCTGTGAGCAGCTGACGCTTCCGGGAACCTCGGCAGTGTGGGCTGTGACCTGACCTGACCTGACCTGTACCGCCCCCACGCCCAGCGCGTGGATCTCGTGTGCCGCAGCGACTGGGTGACCGCGCGTGACTCACCATGAAGCGGTCACGTTGATGGCTGTGACTCGATGGCTGCGCTGTGCCGGGCGGCCACAGACTCGTCAGTCCGGCCTGTCCGGGCCGTAGTACGTCCACCGATCCCTGTCTCAGCGTGCTCACGAGACGGGCACTGACCCCGTCACTCCGGGAGGCCGAGCACTGTGGAACAGGACCGGTTGGCTGCCGCGTACAGCGACGCGAATCCCTTCTTCCGGGCGTGTCGGCACATGGGCTGGGGCGCGTTGGTCAACCTCGGCTACTACACCCTTCCCACGCTGCCTGCGGTCCTCGGCGGGCTTTCCTTCTTTCAGCGGCGGCTGGAGACCCGCAGTTTGAAACTCCTTGAGGCCAGGCCGGGGCACCGCGTGCTGGACGCGTGCTGCGGCAGGGGCCATACCGTCGCCCGACTGAGCGCGTCCGGCTGCGACGCGGTAGGCGTGGACATCACCCCCCAGCAGATCGCGCAAGCACGTGCCCGCTACGGTCATGCCCCTCGCACGACCTTCGCCGTGGCCGATGTCACCGCCCTCCCGCGCCAGGCCGAGAACATCGGCACGACGGACGACTCCTTCGACCGCGTGCACTGTCTTGAAGCCGCTTTCCATCTCTCTCCCACCGGCCGCCGCGCTCTTCTGGCCGAGGCATACCGGGTGCTGCGCCCCGGTGGACGGTTCGTCCTGGTCGACTTCACATGGAACACAGCCGATCCCACAGAAATCCGGCGACTCGATCCACACGGTCTGGTGCGTACGGCGTGGCAGATCGAGGAATTCGAACCCTCAGCCCGGTACCTCGCACACGCGGAAGAGACCGGGTTCGTCGTACGGCGCACAGCCGACTGGACCCGCCCCGTCATCACACGCTTCACGCAACTGGGAACAGCGCTGACGCGCCTGGCAGCGACTCCCTTGGGCCGACGGGCCCTGTGTCTGCGCTGGCCAGGTCTCCGGGAATTGAGCGAACGCGACTGGCATGTCACTCTCGCCACCGTCAACGCCCATCAAGCTCTGGGGCGCCACGTGGGCTATACCGCCCTCGTACTCGACAAACCGGCACCCATGAGCCGGGGTCGGAGCCTCATCACGCATTGACCGGCTGGAGGTTGGCCCCGTCCGGAGATGCGGGAGGCAGAGGCATGATCGTCTCTGACGACACGGTACGCGATAGCCAGATCCCCGCGAGAGGCGATGGGCTCTGGCGATCCTGGGAGACTGCCGACATGACTGGCATGATCGTGGTCCGTGACTACGACCCCCAATGGTCCGAGCGGTTCGAGGGGCTGCGGCAGCGACTGGCACCTCACGTCGCTGATCTGGGTGCGTCCATCGAGCACGTGGGCAGTACGGCCGTGCCGGGGTGTGCTGCCAAACCGATCATCGATCTCGACATTGTGGTGTCCGAGGATGCCGTTCTGGCCGAGTTGATACCCCGGCTCGCCGGGCTGGGCTACCGGCACGAAGGCGATCTGGGGATACGGGGACGGGAGGCCTTCCAGGCCCCTTCCGCGGCTCCCGAACATCATCTGTACGGCGTGGTTGCAGGCTCGAAACCCCACCTTGATCACGTCCTGCTCCGTGATTACCTGCGTCAGCAGTCCGATGAAGTCCAGCGCTACGGCGCGTTGAAGGTGACCCTGGCACAGCGGTTCTGCGCCGAGGGCGAGGGCAGGGCAGCCTACTCGGCGGCGAAGAGCGCTCTGGTGGAGGAATTGCTCGCGAAGTCCTACGCCGCTCGGACCGCTGGCGAATCGTGACGTGAGGCGAACCGCCCGGGCTGGTGATGCTGTGACGCATTACCGAGACCGTGCGGTCTTGTCCCCTCCTGCCTTCTGTGGCTTTGACCGTCCGCATCTCGGCTATGTGATCGAGGAGTTGGCCGATCCGTGGACGGCTCGGTGCGAGTCGGCACTGCGCGAGCGCAGAGGCGGCGACCGTCGGCGGGCGGCCGACGCAGGACCGGACCACACAGTGGTCTTCACCGACCGGGTCCTGGTCACTGTGGTCTACCTGCCCTGCGCTTGCCGCACGCGGCGCTGGCCGAGCTTCACGGCGTGACTCCCCCCACCGTCACCCGAGCCATCCACGAGATCCGGCCGGCCGCTGCTTGCCGCTCGCGGCTTCGCCGTCCCCGAACGGCCCGGCACCCGCCTGCGCACCTTCGCCTATGCCTACCCCTACCCCTTCGCCTATGCCGAAGCCGAAGGCGTTGAGCCACGAATCGACGGCACCGACACCGAAGTCAGGCGCCACTAGAGCCTGTCTGACAAATGATCACCTGGCCGTTTCGCGGAGCCAGAGAATCAGGGAGGCTAGGACGACTCCCGCGCGGTAGCGGTCCGCGAGCTTGTCGAACCTAGTTGCAATCGCACGGAACTGCTTGAGGCGAGCGAAGCATCGTTCGACCACGTTGCGGTCGCGATAGATCTCCCTGTCAAAGGCGGGTGGCCGGCCACCGAAGCGCCCCCTGCGTCGACGGTTGGCCACCTGGTCGCGGCGCCCGGGGATCGTGGCGGCGATGCCCCGACGCCTCAGCAGATGACGGATGGCCCTGCTGGAGTAGGCCTTGTCACCCAGCACACGATCCGGTGTCGTGCGCGGGCGGCCCGTGCCGACGCGCGGGGTGCGGACCCCGTCGAGGACGTCGGCGAACGCGGTGGCGTCGTTGACGTCTCCGGGTGTGAGCACGATCGACAACGGCAGTCCCCGGCCGTCGACGGCGAGATGGACCTTGGTGGTCAGCCCGCCCCGGGACCGACCGAGTGCCTGATGCGCCTGCGAGCGGCCCGGATCTTCCAGTTCGTCCCTGTCTGCGTCCCTCTTTTACGGGCGCCCGCGGCGTGCTGGTGGGCCCTGTTGATCGTGGAGTCAACGGCGACGATCCACTCCACCCGGCCCCCTGCGTCATCATGGACCTGGACATGCTCCAGCAGCTTCGCCCACGTGCCATCGGCCTCCCAGCGGGCGAACCGCTCGTAGACGGTCTGCCACGGCCCATACCGCTCGGGCAGGTCGCGCCAAGGAGCCCCGGTCCGTAGCCGCCACAGCACGCCGTGGACCACCTGCCGGTGATCACGCCACGGACGGCCCCGTCCGTCCACCTGGGGCAAAAGGGGCTCTACCCGCCCCCATGCCGCATCCGTCAACTCCCTCGACCTACCACAAGATCAATTATCAGACCGGCTATAGAGTCCTGCCCGTGGTGAATCACCAGGACGAGACCAGGACGGCCTACGACGGAGTCGTCGAGCTGTACGCATCGCTGTTCGCAAACCGGCTGGAGACACAGCCTTTCTCCCGGACCATGATCGGCACCTTCGCCGAACTGGTGCGCGCGACGGGCAACCCGCGGGCAGCGGACGTCGGGTGCGGTCCCGGACATCTGACAGCCATGCTGCACGAACTGGGCCTGGACGCCTTCGGACTCGACCTCGCCCCTGGCATGATCGACCACGCCCGGCAGGCCCATCCGGCGCTGCGCTTCCAGGAGGCGCGGATGGAGTCCCTGCCGATCGAGGACGCCGCGCTCGGCGGCGTACTGGCCCACTACTCGATGATCCACACCCCTCCGGGAGAACTGCCGGAGCTGCTAGCCGAGCAGGCACGCGTCCTGGCGCCGGATGGCCTGCTCCTGGTCTCCTTCTTCGGGACCGACGAACAAGAACCGGTCCGCTTCGACCACAAGGTGGCGCCTGCCTACAGCTGGCCGGCGGATCGCCTGGCCGAACTGCTGGCCGACGCCGAGCTCGTTCCCTTCGCCCGGTTGCTCCACGATCCAGCCTCCGAAAGGGGCTTCCTCGACGCCCATCTGCTGGCCCGCCGTTCGTAGGCCCTGCCCGGTAATCCCCGCCGGGCGGTCGGCGCACCTCCCGATTGCCAACTCAGCCGAACCTCGCTGATTGGACGGGAATTGTCAGACAGGCTCTAGGCCGGACGCCCCGTACGCAAGGCGTTCGTCTCCGGCAAGAAGAAGCAGTACACCGTGAAGACCACGACCATCAGCGACGGCACGGGGTGTTTGCTGCGGTCCGGAGCCGGCTGCACCGGCCCGATGCAGACCAGACCGCCATGCGCATCGAGGTCGTCACCGAGCAGCTGCGGCTACACCATGCCATCGGACCGGGTGGTGAGCGGGTACTCCGGCATCGCTGGGATCGACCACGAGGAGACTTCGGTATGGGGACCATGTGTACCGACACCGAAACGTTCGCGATCCACGACAGATGGGAGGCAGCGCGCTTTGAGCGGGACTGGATTGCCTTCGACTTCTCCGCAGGGATGGGCGGGTGCGTGGCCAAGCATGGCGCGGGTTCCACCTCCTCGATGACACTCACGGGAGCACCGGTTCTGTGGATGCGCTGCGTCGACGGCTGGGCGGACGGCGGTGACTGGGCCGGATACCTTCAAGTCGCCTGCGAGCACCAGAAGGGCAAGTGGATCGACTCGTCCGACGGCTGGATGAAGACCGTCGCCGGCAAGGGCCCATGCGAACCGGTCTGGTTCGTCGACAAGGGCGACCACTACGAGCTGTGGCAGGGCAAGGACAAGCGCCGCCCCCTGATCAGGCAAGACAACTACCTGCGCTTCTGCGGCTGGCGACGACGCGGACCAGGACGACGACGGCACGCCGCCTGGCGCAGCCTTGGATGACGCCCCGTGAAGCGCACCGCTCGACCGCGCCGAGCGCGCCGCCGGCAATCGCTCAGGGCGCCATGGGCACAGTTGTCCGGGGCAGATAGCCGTCCGCGAGCGCGACGACGCAGTGACCACGACGCCCATCAAGACCACCGCATCCCGACGGCAGACGGCAGCTCCACCCGCTCCGAGGACAGCGTCACCGCCCACCTGGGCTGACTCCCCACCCATACCGCAACTTGTGCTCCCTCTCCTCCTGCCCCTCGCCGCCGAAAGGACCGCGCGCCGTCGCCACGATCATCGACTCCCAGTCCGTCAAAGCGGCCTTGACCGTCACCCGCATCTCACGCGGCTACGACGCGGGCAAGAAGATCAACGGCCGCAAGCGGCACCTCGTGTCGACACCCGCGGCCTGCCCCTGCTGGTCATGGTCACCCCGGCCGACCTCCACGACTCCGCTACGGCCAAGGAAGTTCTCTTCCGGCTGAGGCTGATGCACCCCGAGATCACGATCGTCTGGGCCGATCGCGCCTACGCGGGCAAGCTTGTGACCTGGGCCAAACGGCACCTCAACCTGACGATCAAGACTGTGAGCAGGCCCAGGGACACCACCGGCTTCGTCGTGATCCCAAGGCGCTGGGTCGTCGAACGGAGTCTGGCCTGGATGATGAACGCCCGCCGTCACGCCCGCGACTATGAACGGCTCGTCCAGCACTCCGAAACCCTCATCACCTGGGCAGCCATCACCCTCATGACACGCCGCATCACCCGCTGAGCACTCACGCGAAGGCTCGGTCGGCCTTAATCACGGCAGTGTCGTACGGAATGTTGGAGAAGAGGCTTCGGGTCGGCAGATCGGCGCCACCGCACTGGTTGGTTGGGCCGCCGATGGGGAGCCCGGCGAAGTTGCCGTTGGCTGCCCCGGTGCCGTGAGTGGTGGCTCCGTTGGTGCTGACGCCGTGATGGTTGGTGCAGCCGTTGCCAAAGGCGGGGGACAGGAAATCTCCGATGCCTCCGGCCCAGGCCGGAGACGCCCCCTGGGCAGCTCCCAGCAGGGCCACCATCACAACAGATCCTCGGGCAATAGCACGCGTCATCATGAACGGACCAACGATCACACGCCTACGAAGGCACGAACTAATCCCGTCCGGTCACCAGCAGTGCCAGAGAAGCTTGGAAACAGCTTCTCAGCGACGACCCGGCCCGTCGGCGCACCGAGGTATGGGGCGTGGAGCGAGGCCGTGAGCACGTCGTTGGAGGAGCTCGGAGATCGCACCGACCGGCCCGGCGCCGGTGCGGCCGCAGCCGCAGACGCCGCCTTGGCCAGCGCAGGAGTTCGCCGGTGCCGGTGCGGTGGTCCAGCAGGTGCTGGGGGGTGGTGGTGCTGGTGTGGTGGTGGTCGCCATGGGTGCGCCAGGCGATTTCCGCGTTCTCTCCCTGTGGGGCGGGTCCAGGACGAGTCGGCGGATGACGGTAGTGGCGTCGAGGGTCGGGTCGAGTTCTTCGCTGATTTCCCGGGCAAGGCACTAGGCAGTGTCTGTCCGATCATCCGATCGTTGGACTGACCGTGAGGGATGGGGAGATATCTGACGCTGCGTGTTCGGTGATGGAGCCGTTGTTGCCGCCTGTGGGCCGGGGCAGGTGGCGGGATCACCGCCAGGTCCTCGAAGGCATCGTGTTCAAGTTCCATACCGGGCTGCCCAGGAGAGATCTGCCGGAGCGGTTCGGGCCCTGGCAGACCGTGCACGGACGCTTCGCGCGCTGGGCGGCCGACGGAACCTTCGACCGACTCCTGGCCGCGGCCCAGGGGCGGGTGGAGGTGGACTGGCTGGTCGCGCTGGACTCCACGATCGTGCGGGCCCATCAGCACACGGCCGCCAAAAGGGCTTGAGGAGCGTGGGCTCGGACGCTCCCGCGGCGGGCTGACCAGCAAGATCCACCTGGCCTGCGACGGGCGGGGCCGGCCGTTGGCCTTCACGGTCACGGCCGGCACCTGCAACGACTGCACCCAGGCCGAGACGGTCATCGGCAAGATCCGCGTCTTGCGGCCCGGACCGGGACAGCCTCGACTGCGGCCTGATCGGGTGGTGGCCGACAAGGGCTATTCGGCCCGTTCCTTCCGTGCCTATCTGCGCAGGTGCCAAATCAAGGCGACCATTCCCGAACGCGTCGACCAGCTCGCGGGCCGACGACGGCGCCGCGAACGGCCCTGCGGCTCTTCGACAGGGCCGTCTACCGGCGCCGCAACGTCGTCGAACGCTGCTTCCACCGCCTCAAGCAGTGGCGCGGCATCGCCACCCGCTACGACAAGCAGCCCGGCCGCTACCTCGCCGCCGTCACCTTGGCCAGCACACTCATCTGGCTCGACACTTGATCGACAAGACACTACCTAGGCACTGTGTGGGTTTCGCCGGGTTGGCGTGTGCCGCCGGGCATGTAGGAACGGACGCGGACGTGGCTGCGGGTGGCCTGGATCCGGCCCTGGTGGAGCCGGATCGAGGCGGCCTTCTCGATTACGTCGGGCGTGGCGGTCAGGCGGTGGGGGTGCCGGCCACGCGGCGCTCGCCGCCGTTGCGCTGCTGCCAGAACTTGTAGACGGCGGTGGCGTCCTCGCGTGGCTCGTAGCGCATCGGAAGGCGGCGCTCGTCCCAGTTCTTGGCGAACTCGCTGTAGAAGGTGTCGAGCTCGAAGTATGTGCGGTCGTCCACGTAGTGGGGCTCGTAGGCGTCGCGGGTGGTGAGGAAGACGACCTCGTCCGGGGAGCAGTAGTAGAGCGAGCCCAGGCACATCGGGCAGGGGTGGGCCAGGACGTAGATGGTGGTGCCGGTCAGGTGCTCGGTGCCCAGCTTCGTGCACGCTTCGCGGATGGCGAGGATCTCGGCGTGGGCGGTGGGGTCGTTGGTCTGGGCGACCTTATTGGGGGACTCGGCGAGGATCTCGCCGTCCTTGACGATGACGGTCGCGAAGGGTCGGCCGCCTTCGGCGACGTTCTGTCGGGCGATGTCGATGGTGCGCTGTGCGAAGTTCATGGGAGTCCTCCAACGGGGAAGGGCGCGCGTGCCGTTTCGGCGTCGGCGGCAGGCCGCGAGCAAATGGGGAGGGGGCCGGGGCGGGCCCGGGGACGTGGTGGTCCGGGCCCGCCCCGGGTCGTGCTGTCCTGCGGCTCGCCTTAGAAGGGCTTGGTGGGCAGGTACTTGCCGTCGAGGGTGATGACGGCGCGCTCGCCGCCCTCGGGGTCGGCGACCTTCTTCACGTCGAGCTTGAAGTTGATCGCGGAGATGATGCCGTCGCCGAACTGCTCGTGGACCAGGGCCTTGAGGGTGGTGCCGTAGACCTGGAGCATCTCGTAGAAACGGTAGATCGTCGGGTCGGTCGGGATGGCGCCCTCGATGGAGCCGCGGGTCGGGATGGTCTGCAGCAGCATCACCGCGTCGTCGTCCAGGCCAAGAAGCTCGGCGACGGCCTTCGCGGACTTCTCGGGCAGGGCGTGCTGGCCGAGGACGGCGGCGGTGACGAACGCGACCGACAGGCCGGCTGCGTCGGCGATCTGCTGCCAGGACAGGTCACGGCGGGTCTTGGCCTCGACCGCGGCGATCGCGAGCTGCTGACGGGCGCTGTTGTCGAACTGGGCGTGCACCATGAGAGGCGGTTCCTTTCCAGTGGGTGCCGTCCCCACAAGGGGGGATGGCAGGTTCGTGGGGGTCCGAGGGCGAAGGCACCCGGACGAGATCAAAAGGGGATGGGTCAGGCCGCGAGGGCCGGGGGCGCGTCGTGGAGTTCCTCGACGGTGCCGGTGGGGATGTCGAACACCCATCCGTGCAGCCGCACGCTGCCTTGGGCCAGGGCGCGGGCCACCGAGGGGTGGGTGGCCAGGTTCGCCAGCTGGGCGGCGACGTTCTGCCGTACCAGAGCTGAGACCTTGTCCTCGCCCGCGGAGGGGGCGATGGCGCGGGCCCGGGAGGCATCCGCGTGGCGCAGCCAGTCGGCAATGGCCGGAGCGCCGGTCAGATCGTGGCCCTCGGCGAGGGCGGTCATGGCACCGCAGGCGGAGTGCCCGCAGACGATGACGTCCTTCACGCCCAGGACGGCGACCGCGTACTCGATGCTCGCGGCCACACCGTCGGGGCCGGGGGTATAGGCAGGGACGAGGTTGCCGGCGGTGCGGATGACGAACAGCTCGCCGGGGTCGGACTGGGTGAGCAGCTCGGGGACGACGCGGGCATCGGAGCAGCTGATGAACAGCGTGACGGGCTGGTGGGTAGTGGCCAAGTGGGCGAAGAGCCCTGCCTTGGCGGGGAAGATCTCCCGCTGGAAGCGGTCGATTCCCTGGGCGAGATGACGCATGACCCGTACTCCCTTCGATCGGGTGTGCCGGTGGGGGCCGACGTCATTCACTGTGCACGACCTGCACCTATAGAGTCCAAGACTCACTACCACTGACAGCTATCGACCTCATCTATAGTTGCGGTCATGAAGCCGGAACTGCGTCATCTGCGCTACTTTCTCGCCGTCGCCGAGCACGCCAATTTCACCCGCGCCGCCGAAGAGCTGCGGATCTCCCAGCCCACGCTGTCCCAGCAGATCCGGCAGCTGGAGAAGGCTCTGGGCGTCCAGCTGCTGGACCGCACCGGCCGCACCGTACGCCTCACCGACGCCGGGACCGCCTACGCCCACTACGCCCAGCGCGCCCTACAGGACCTCGCGGCCGGTGAACGGGCGGTACTGGATGTCCAGGACCTCTCCCGCGGACACCTGCGCCTCGCCGTCACCCCTACCTTCACCGCTTACCTCATCGGCCCTGTGATCTCCGGTTTCCACACCCGCCATCCCGGCATCAGCCTGGACGTGCGCGAGATGACCCAGGACCGCATCGAAGCCGACCTGCTCGCCGACCGGCTCGATCTCGGCATCGCCTTCACCGGCACCCACCTCCCGGGCATCGAGGCCACCGCACTGTTCACCGAATCCCTCAGCCTCGTCGTCGGCCCCCACCACCCCGACACCGGCGCATCCGGACCCATGCCGGTCACCGACCTCGGCGAACGCCATCTCGCCCTGCTCAGCGGCGACTTCGCCACTCGCCGGCACATCGACCAGCACTTCGCCGCTCACCGCGTGCAGCCGCGCGTCGCACTGGAGGCCAACTCCATCAGCGCCCTCACCGAAATCGTGGCGCGCACCCCACTGGCCACCGTCCTGCCCGACGCAATCACCCACGAACACCACCACCTGACGCCCATCCCCCTCACCCCCGCGCTCCCCACCCGCACCGTCACGCTCCTGCGCCGCGACAGCACCTACCAAAGCGCCGCAGCCCGCGCCTTCACCCAGCAGACTGTCCACTGGGCACACGCCCTGGTATGAGCCGGACCGCCCTCCCCGGTCAGCGAAACCAGGGATGCTCAAGGCAGGAGACGAGGACAGGGCATCGAGCGGGCAATGTCCTGGCGGGTGTCCACGGCGTTGGCGCGGTCAGCGGGACCGGCGCCGCGCTCATCCCTTATCGCGGTCTGATGAGACAGGCGGATCGGCAGTCCCAGCATGAGCGTGCTGACAAGCAGCGCGAGACGTAGGCCGTCCTCATCACTGCGGCTCATCAGTTCGAGACTGCGGCCGTCAAGGTGTTGCGCAGTTCAGGGGCCTTCTGCCGATGCCTGTCCCGGAGCCGGAGATCGATTCGCTCTGCCGCGAGGCGTATTGAGTCAAAGTCCAATGCATTGGCAGTGCAGGCCGCGGTGAGAGTCCGTAGGCCCGCACTGCAAACCAGTTCGTGCGTCCACCGGGCGTTGTTCACGCCAGCGGACCGGGTGGCCGAACAAATCCGTGCCGCGCTGCGCTGGTTTCCGCGGTGCCGGGGGGCGACCCGCGAAGGCCGAGTGAACAGTACGGAGAGAGGACGTCGGGATGTTCAAGAGGGGACGCGTCGCGGTGTTGGCCGTCGGGCTGGTGTTGGCCGTCGGCGGCTGCGGAGGCGGGGCGGAGGCAAGGCCGGCGCGTCGGACAAGGGGTCGGCCGAGCCGGCGGCGGCACGGTCGCCGTCCAAGGAGCTGGTGCGGTGGGTCGGCAGCCTGCGGCACGGGACGGGTGGGGATGAGCTCCAGTTCCAGGCGGGCCTATAGCCGGTCTGATAATTGATCTTGTGGCAGGTCGAGGTGAGTTGACGGATGCGGCATGGAGGCGGATAGAGCCCCTTTTGCCTCAGGTGGACGGACGGGGCCGTCCGTGGCGTGATCACCGGCAGGTGGTCAACGGGGTGCTGTGGCGGCTGCGGGCCGGGGCTCCGTGGCGGGATCTTCCCGACCGGTTCGGGCCGTGGCAGACCGTCTACGAGCGGTTCGCCCGCTGGGAGGCGGACGGCACCTGGGCACGGTTGCTGGAGCACGTTCAGGTCCGCGATGA
>NZ_JAFEXF010000069.1:10040-34276 GCF_016905445.1 Streptomyces sp. G44 | reverse complement strand
ACGCCGCGGAGGGGCGGTGCGCCGAACTCGACCGGCTCTCCGCCCGCACCGTCGCGGGGGCACGCCGACTGGCACCCCTGCGCGCCGCCCACGACCGCGTGGCGCGGCTCGCGGGGCTGACCGCGGGCACCTCCGCGGACAACGAACGCAGGATGCGCCTGGAGTCGTACGTACTGGCCGCCCGCCTCGAACAGGTGGCGGCGGCCGCGACGGTCCGGCTGCGGCGGATGTCCTCCGGGCGGTACACCCTGGTGCACTCCGACGACCGTACCGGCCGCGGCCGTTCGGGCCTCGGCCTGCACGTCGTCGACGCGTGGACGGGCCGCGAGCGCGACACGGCGACGCTCTCGGGCGGCGAGACGTTCTTCGCCTCGCTCGCGCTCGCCCTGGGCCTCGCCGACGTGGTCACCGACGAGGCGGGCGGCGTACGCCTGGACACACTGTTCATCGACGAGGGCTTCGGCAGCCTCGACGACCAGACACTCGACGAGGTCCTGGACGTCCTGGACTCACTCCGGGAACGGGACCGCAGCGTCGGCATCGTCAGCCACGTCGCTGACCTGAGACGACGCGTGCACGCGCAGCTGGAGGTCGTGAAGGGCCGTGACGGATCATCAGTTCGGCAGAGGGGTGGAGGGTGAGATCTCAGATCCTCGATGCCGGATCGTGCCCGGTCATTCCCGGCTTTTCCGTGACCATCCTTGCCCTTCTGTCCCCCGCCTGTCCCCCGGAGAGTCCCCAGGAACAGATGCTGCGTCTACTTGTTCCGCCAGCGTGACGTCCTTGCAGGTAGGCACCCACAACGGTTTTTCTTAACTACCGCTCAGAGTTCGCGGCGGAGAGGGTAAGGCGGCGGCCATTGCCTTCCACCGGCTCCTCGATGCGTGGCTTAGCGCACTCGCCGGGGCCACGCAGGCAGGAGCGCGCCCATGGTTGCTGTTGCGCTGCGCGGGGCCTGACCTGCAAGCCTTGCAGGTCAGGGGGTTCCAAGCCCCGCCCCCTGGAGTGAGCACTCCTCACACTGTGAGGAGCACAGTGTGGCCTTGCGCTGTGTCTCGCGTGTCCCGCAGGTTAGGCAGACGGCCCAGGGCTGCTCGATGAATTGGACGTCTGGTGAGCCGCACGCTGTGCAACGTATGCCGTGGAGGCGGGGCAGCTTGCCGGTCGCGTTGGGTGGGCCGGCGGCGTAGCCCTGGAGTTGGATGTGGGCGCTGTGCAGGTCGACTTCGGGTATGTCTGGCCGTTCGCGGTTGATGTCCAGCCAGGCCTAGTGGCCGACGGTTCGGTTCGAGGTGCGTGGGTGTGCTTCGAGTTCGGTTATCCAGCAGCGTCCGCTCGGTGAGGGGCCGAGACCGTTGTCGGCTGCCTCGTAGTAGGTCACGGCCCATATGGCGTACCAGTGCTTTTCCAGGCCCGGGCGGTATGCGGTGGTACGTGGCGGTGTCACTGCTGCTGTTCTTCCTTGTGGTTGGTGGGGAGGGCGTCGGGTGTTTGTGGGGAGGGGTGGGGGGTGTGGATCTGGGGTGGTGAGCCGTCCGAGCCAGAGTCGACGGAGGGCGTTGTTGAGGTCGTGGTTGCTGGCGATGGTGGGGAGGTTGAGGGTTCGGCGGATGAGTTCGCGCAGGAGGGTGGGCGGGAGTTCTGCTGTGGCCCAATGCAGGGTGAGTCCGCGGGTCGGGTGGTTGCGTGCCCAGATGGTGCGCATTCTGGTGGAGAAGCTGCCCGTTAGTGGCTGGTTCGTCGTGTGTGCGGCGATCTGATCGTGGCGTGTTTTGAGCCATTCCTGTCTGGTGGTGGCGTAGAAGTTGCTGATGGTTCGCTGCGCTTTGTCCGGGTTGAGTGCTGTGGTGTGCCGGAGAGTGAGCTGTGCTCCCGTGGGGGCCTGGTGTAGGCGGGGTGACGGTTCCTCCTGTTTGTCATCGGGGATGATGTGCAGGCGGTGTCGTTGTCCGAGACCTGGACCGCGTCGCCCGCATCCTTGGCCTCAACGACGCCGAACGCGTCCACCTCTTCTACTTCGCCACCGGCCACGAGCCCTCACCCCTGAAGCGGCCGGATGTCGGCCACCTCGACCCCACGGTCACGGCACTCGTCCCCCAGCAGATATGGCTCGCCTACACCTTCGGCCCTGACTGGGACATCCGGGTCCTCAATGAGCGCGCCGGCCGGGACTTTCCCTGGATGAACCACGGCGTCAACGTGATGATCTGGGCTTTGACCTACCCCGAGGCCCGCCTACAGCTCATCGACTGGGAAGAGTCCTGGCCAAGCCGATGGCCTCTCAGCTGCGCCTGGCCGCTGAGGCCAGCCGGGGAAACCAGCGGCTCGCCGAAGTCGTCCGGGAGGTCAAGGAGCGCGACCCTGTGGCGAAGAAGATCCTCGAAGAGGACCACACTGCCATCACGCCTCCTGACGGTGATGTGCGCCGACTGCACCTGCCCAACCGTGACGGCGAGTTCGAGGTCGAGTTCATCACCTTCGCCCGGCTGCGGAACAACACGAAGATGGTGATCGTCATGCCTCCGGGGGATGCCGCCTACCGGCAGGCCAACTCGGCCATGCCCTCCACCATGGCCAGCGTCCCCGCGGGTACCCCGGGCGCGCCTGCTTCGGCGTAGGCGGCTGCGGTCTGGGTGAACAGACGCTCGGGATGAGCCCACGAACCTGCGTGCTCGGCCATGATCCGGCGCGCAGCCTCCATCAGTGGTACCTCGGCGTCGGCGAGCTGTCTGGCGCTCTCCGCAACCGCTGTCAGACGGCCCTTCACCATCTCGACGTCGGCGCGTCCCATCAGTGGCCCGTGGCCCGGAACGAAGGTCTCGGCCCCGGTCGCCAGCAGCTGCTCGAGGGCGGCTATGCAGGCGGAGAGCGACGCCGACCACACCACCATGTGCGCCCCACTGAACAGGGCGTCGCCGGCGAAGACGATGCCGTCCTCTGAAATGTGCACGGCCACATCTCCAGGGCTGTGGCCCGGCCCCAGATCCAACAGCTCGACCAGCGTCTGCCCGACCTTGACCTCCAGCCGCCCGGCGAAGGTCTGGGTGGGGCCCGTGACGGTGACACCGGAGAAGTCGAAATGCCCGAAGCACTCAGCCGCATAGGTCGCCGTGGTGCTTTGCCCGCTCATCGCGCACAGGGCGGACAGCTGCTCAGGTCCCATCTCCTTGCAGGCGTGACGGGCGGACAGCTCCGAGGTGATGATCTCTGCGTCGGTGACGAGCTGGTTGCCCCAGGTGTGATCACCGTTGGCGTGGGAGTTCACGACGGTGGATATCTCGGTGCCCGGCAGAGTCGCGGCGACGGCACGCAGAAGGTCACGTGTGGAGTCGAGCGTGAACTGTGTATCGATCAAAAGGCCTTGGCTGTCACTGGCCACCACGCCGCTGTTGCTGTAGCCCCAGCCGGGCCGGTCGTTCATCCACGCCCACGTGGTGGCGGACAGCTGCTGGAGGGCAGGGGAGGGCACTGTGGTTCATCCATTCCGTGGGACATGATCGGCGAAAGCCTGAAAACGCCCGTATCTTACGGACAGGTGTCCCCGTCGAGGCAAACCAGCCCAGAGGCGAAGCTGCTGCTGCCCCGGCGCAGACGGGCAGACGTAACATCCGGCGACCCCCCGCGGTTCGCAAATGCCGCAGCAGGGGCCCGTGCCGCAGCTCAACAGGCCATCAGACTCATGGCCGTTCACCGTCCCGAAACGGGCGGCGCCTAACGCCACTCGATGTGGATGCGGTCACGGGGATCGCGGTGCCTGCCGCGCCCCACCGGCATGACGCGCACCTTGACGATCACGACGCCGACCAGCGCACGCTGCCAGGCCCGCGGCGCCGTCTTCCACCAGGCGGCCAAGTCCTCGACGCCTTCAACCGGTACGTCGATCAGCTGCTCCAGGTAGCGCAGGCGGCTCCGCGCGTCACGCAGGTCCTGCTTGGTCGCCTTCTCGGCAGCCTCGTAGGCGGCCGGCACCAGCACCTTGCGCAGCTCGCGCAGCTCCCCGAACCGCTCCGGCGACCCGTCGATGTGGGCCTTCAGGCGCTCGGCTTCCGCCCGCAGGTCGTCCAGCAGCTGACCCACCCGCTCCCGACTGCCCGGCCGCAGCAGCTCTGCGAGAACTTCCTCGGCCACGGGGTCTTCGAGCCGGTCGGCGTTCATCCGAACCCGCCCGCACGAGTCCTGACCTTCCCGGGGCGGGGGGCAGCGGTATGCCGGATCACCGCCGCTGGTGACGCGTGTGCCCACCATGCTGTAGTCGCACCGGCCGCACTCCGACCGGCCTTCGTTCAGCAAGTAGTCGAAGGCGTCGCGGGGCTCGGCCTGCTGGCCCGCCTTCTCGGCAAACAGGGCAAGGAGCCGCTGACGCTCATCGGGCGTCAGTACCGTCTCGCCGAAGTCCTCGATGGGCTCGCCGTCCTCACCCAGCCCCGCCATGCGGGGATGACTCAGGACGCGGGTCAGGACCTCCGGAGCCCACTCGTTGCCGAGCGCCGTGCGATACCCCTGGGCGTTCATCCACCGGCACGCCTCGGCCCTGCTGTGCTGGTCGAACAGGAGGGAGACGGCCTTGCGCAGACCTGAGGCCTCCTGGGGGTGGAGCCCTCCGCGGCGACTCAGGTAGCCGGTCAGCCGTGCCATGCGTCTCCGTCCGATCACGAGCGGATCGCCTGCCCATAGCGACCCTTTAGCCCAGTAATAGGTCACGATAGCTCCACTGTGTAGACAATGGAGCCACCGGGCCGACGGCACCCCGCAAGCGGAGGCAATTGCCCACGTCACGGCGCCACAGCGCCGACGATCAGTGAGGCACGTCACGACGCCCTGCACTCTCGGCCAACACCTTGCCGAGCTGGTCGCAGCGCCGCCCATCCACGTAAAAGGCAGCCCCACTGAAGGACGCAGCGTGATCCGGCCGGGCCCTGAGGGGCCCAGGCTGCGCCTCGTCAGGAGACCCCCAATGCCTCCCACAGCGAAGCAGTCGCCACCTTCTGGGTGCGCCCCAGCGGGATCAGCTTCGCCGGGAACGCGTCCGCCTTGATCAAGTCGTACGCCTTGTCGGCCCCGATCCCCAGCGCGCGTGCAGCCGTCGCCACGCTGACCGCCGCGGGCAGAGACCGCAGCTCCCCAACGGACATCCCGCCCTGCACGCGCACCGGCACACCAAGAGCAGCCAAAGATGAGGACAAAGGTGGTCACATCCCTCAACTCCGCGCCACCTGACCAGAAGTATGCGACGCCCAAGGAGACGTCTCCTTGGCTACAGCAAGATCAGGGCACGTAAGGACAACAACCGCAATCAGGGGATATCCGCGTGTTCGAGGGCAGCACCTATAAACGATGCAAGTGCACCGAACCCAGGCTCGACGGCAACGGTCAGCCCGTTCTCGATGCGAGCGGGAAACCCAGATTCCGTGAACTCGGCTCCTCCTGTCCACTTCTCAACAGGCGAGACCACGGCTCCTGGTACTACTACGTCAAGCTCCCAGACGGCCCAGGCGGCAAACGCCGGCGCCCGCGCAAAGGCGGCTTCCTCACACAGAAGCAAGTCAAGGAGAAGGCGCAGAAGCTGTGGTATGAGGCTCAGGGAGGTATCGACATTGACTCCGATGAGACTGTCGCTTCGTACCTCGACCGATGGCACACCAAGCGAGTCGACCTCAAGCGTAAGACGCGATTCGACTACCGTGACTACATCGACCGCGTCTTCAAGCCTGCCCTCGGGCATCTCCCCATGCGTGAACTCCGAGATCGGCACGTCCAAGAGATGTTCCAACAGATCTGGGAGTACAACGAGGTCAAGAAGGCCAACCGCGAAGCGGCCGAACTAGCCAAGGCTGAACACGACGCAGCCCGCATGGAGTGAAGTCAGGCATCTACTCCCCGGTCACCCGAGTTGCGCCAGACATGGCACCACGCCCGCGCGGCACTCAAGGAAGCACGCGCCAAGCCCCGACAGAACACTGGGCCCGCCTCCCAGAAGAGGTATCTCGATTTCCTCACCGCCGCGCTCACTGACGCCGTCACCGAAAAGCTCATCACGCAGAACTGGGCCAAGCTCGTCGTCATTCCGAAATACGAGCGGCCTCAACCGCTGGTATGGACCGACGAACGAGTGGCGCGCTGGCGCGAAACCGGCAAGAAGCCCAGCCCCGTTATGGTTTGGACGCCCGAACAGACGGGGGAGTTCCTCGACGCAGCCGTCGACCATCCCATGTACATCATGTGGCACCTCATGGTGTACCGGGCCCCACGTCGAGGGGAGGCAACCGGCCTGCCCTGGACCGAACTCGACCTGACCAAAGGCGTGGCATACGTCTCAGGCCAACTGGTCACCGACTCCAACTACAACGTATGGAAGGACACCCCTAAGAGCCGCAGCGGCCGCCGCACGGTCACCCTCGACCACGCCACTCTGGCACTACTCACGGCCTGGCGGGACATCCAGGAGGCACAACGTGCTGAATGGGAGAAGTAGCACCGCGAAGACCCTAAGAACCATGGCCCATACGTCGATTCCGGCTATGTCTTCACTCGACCCGATGGGCGACCCCACCACCCCGCCAACGTGTCCCAGGCATTCAACAGATTCGTCCAGCGCGTCGGCCTTCCGCCGATCCGCCTTCACGATCTGCGCCACTGCGCAGCATCACTCAGCCTTTCCGCCGGCCTGTCGATGAAGGCCATCCAGGCCCTCCTCGGTCACAGCAGCTACCAATTGACGGCTGATACCTATACCAGCTTGCTGCCCCAGTTCGAACATGCCGCCGCCAATGCCCCGCTTGACCTCGTGCCCCGCCGCCACGGAACGGAGAAGGCCAACGACCAAGAGACCTTTCCAGCAGAAGCAGACCACAAGCAGGTCGCAGCTCCAACGCCTTCCGAAGGGGACGCGGAAGGAGACGCGACGACCGCTCTCGACGCAGTCGCCGAGGACCGTCACCTGCACGGAGTACGAAATGACCCGGGAGGCCAGGCGCGGAACGTCGCCTGAGCGCCCTGTCCCCCGTACGTCCCCCGGCCACGACAAAGAGCCCCCCGAGCGATCGAAGGGGGCTCTTTTGTTCCTTGTTTTGCCTGATCAGAACGCTTGTTCCCGGGGGAGCCGAAGTTGTGACCGTCTCTTCATCGACGAGGGCTTCGGCTCCCTCGACGACCAGACCCTCGACGAGGTCCTGGACGTCCTGGACGTCTGAGGGGTCCGACTCTCGACGGGTTCGGCACCCGCCCCGCCCGCCTCGCACCGCGGAAGCGCCGGTGGACCGACTCCGCTATGCCTTCCAAGGCATGTCGTCCGTCACGTCGATGCAGTATTTCTTCCAGCCCTTGAGAGACCTGGGGCTGTTCGGCTCGGCGCAGACTCTGGCCCGGAAGTGCTTCGTGACCGTCGCCATCTGCGTGTACCGGTCCCGCCCGAAGTCGATCAGCGCGCTCCGGGCGGATCCGCCGTCCACTTGGACGCTGATCTGGTCGCTCGGGTATCCCAGGCGGATGCGTCCCCAGACGGTTCCGCAGTGCCTGCTGTAGCGCAGCTCCAGGGCCGCCGGGTTGTCCTTCCGCGGGCTCCAGGTCACCGCGTCCGCCACGCAGCCCTCCTTGATCGGGTCCTTGCCCTCACACCCGGCTCCGGGGCACTTCGGTGGATCAGACGCGGGCCACCACAGGGGAGCCGTCGCAGCGCCCACCGTGCCGACCAGCCCGATGAGGGCCGCGACCACCGCGATGAGCAGCGGATGCTCCGTCCTGCCGCTCAGCCGCCGCCAGAGCGCGCCACTCCTTGCGCGGACCCAGTGCCGGGCCCTCTGGTGCCACGGTGCCCGCTGCGGCGGGGCGGGGGCTCCGTCGTCACCGGCATTCGCCATCGCGCCGTCCTCAAGTCGCGTGAACTGGCGCGGTGTTCATACCCCGGCGTATCTGAGGGCATGCGGCGTGGCCGCTCGCGGAGCGGTATGGCGTAGCGTCTGTCGCGCAGTGCCAACGGCGACGAGCGGAGCGGCCCATGCGCGGCGCAGGCGATCGGATCGACACCTCGACTGCGCACCCGGCGCGGGTGTACGACTACATCCTCGGCGGCGAGGACCACTACCTCGTCGACGTCGAGGCGGGGGACGCCATGTGCCGGCACTGGCCCGCGCTGCCCGTGCACATGGTGGAGAACAGGCGGTTCATGCACCGCGCCGGGCGGTACCTCGCTCGGGAGCAGGGCGTCCGGCAGTTCCTCGACATCGGTGCCGGGCTGCCCACGGCCCCCAATCTGCACGAGGTGGTGCAGGCAGTGGCTCCCGAGTCGAGCGTGGTCTATGTCGACAACGACCCGGTCGTGCTGGCCCACGCCCGCGCGTTCCTTCAGAGCGCGCCGGAAGGAGCGACCGCATACGTCGACGCCGACATGCACGACCCGGACGCCATCCTGGAGAGCCCTCAGTTCCGCTCCCTGATCGAGCTGGACGAACCGGTCGGGCTGATGATCATCGGCGTCCTGCACTTCATCCTGCCGCCGGACGACGTGCGCCTGGTGCGGCGTCTGCTCGAACCGCTGCCGTCGGGCAGCTTCCTGGCACTGACGATCGGCACCGCGGACTTCGCTCCCGAGGAGGTCGGCCGGGTGGCGGAGGAGTACGCGCGGCAGGGGATGCGCATGGCCTTGCGCGACCTGCCGACCGCCACGGCCTTCTTCGACGGCCTGGAGCTGCTGGACCCGGGCGTCACCCAGGTCCACAAGTGGCGGCCCGGCCCCGAGCAGAGCGGTGTCGACGACCGGGCCATCGCCATGTACGGGGCGGTCGCCCGCAAACCGTGACCCGGGGGTTGCCACGGCCGGCCCGAGCCGCCCCTCAGCGCCCCAGCGGCCGTCGTGGCAGCGGAGAGGAGTAGACCACGCTCGTCGTCACCGAGCCCAGCGCGCCGATCCGGCCCGAGACCTCTTCGAGGTGGTTCATCGAACGGGCGGCGACCTTGATGACGAAGCAGTCGTCGCCCGTGACGTGGTGCGCCTCCAGGATCTCTGGGGTCGCCTCCACCAGGTCGTGGAACGGCTTGTAGTTGCCGGTCGGGTAGCGCAGTCGCACGAAGGCCAGGATGGGCAGGCCGAGCCGCTCCGGGTCGACCACGGCCGCGTAGCCCTGGATGACGCCCGCCTCCTCCAGGCGTCGCACCCGCTCGGTGACGGCGCTCGGGGACATCGAGACGGCGCGTGCCAGTTCGGCATAACTGGCGCGGCCCTCGCGCTGGAGGACGTCGAGAATGCGCCAGTCGGTGGCGTCCGTGGAATAACCGGTCATGACGGAGAGGTAACAGGGAAATCCCCGGGCGATCAAGAGGGATGCCGGGGATCACACCTTCAGACATCCGGTCGTCGGCCATAGATTCTCCTCCATGAACACGACGAAGAACCCGCCGGCGAACACGACGAACACGCAGCTCAGCGCCCCTTCCGCCGACTCCGGCGCCGTGGCCGCCACCACCGGAACCGTGGCCGCCGCCTCGAATCCGGTCCTGAGGATCCCGCCCGCCTCCCCGGCCGCGGCCGCCGCGCACTTCGGGGCGAGCCTCGCCTTCCACGCCGACGTCTCCGACGTGGCGTCCGCTCTCGCCGAGGGCGGTGACCCCGGATTCGTCGTGATCGACACCCGTTCCACCGCCTCCTGGGACCAGGGGCATGTGCCGGGTGCGATCCACCTGCCCACCGCGCTCATCCCCGAACAGGCGGAGACGCTCCTCGACAAGTCGGTGCCGGTCGTCACCTACTGCTGGGGTCCCGGCTGCAACGGCGCGACCCGCGCCGCCCTCGCCCTCGCCCGACTCGGCTTCCGGGTCAAGGAGATGCTGGGCGGCTTCGAGTACTGGGCGCGTGAGGGCTTCGCGTTCGAGACCTGGGAGGGCAGCGAACGGCGCGCCCCGGACGCGCTCACGGCCCCCGTCGACGCGGAGGACTGCGGCTGCTGAACTCGTCGGCCCCCGGCGGGCGTTCCGGGCCCCCGCCGTCGGCGGCGACACGAAATCACGTGCGCCTCGCGGCCTCGACGCCCATCATGAGCTGTCATGCCACACCTTCCCGATCTCACTCCCGCCCAGCTCCGCCGCGACCCGCTCCCGTTGCGCGGCCGCACCGCTCTCGTCACCGGGGCCAGCCGGCGCGGCGGCATCGGGTACGCCGTGGCACGCCGCCTCGCCGCGTACGGAGCCGGGGTGTATCTGCACCACCACGTCCCGCACGACGCCGCCATGCCGTGGGGCGCCGACCGCCCGGACGACGTCGTCTCGGGAGTGCGCGAGGCGCTCGGCGACCCCGACGCGACGGTCTGCGCGGGGCCCGGGGACCTCGCCGAGCCATCCGCCCCGGCCGAGCTGATCCGCACCGCGGCGGACGCGCTCGGCGGACGGATCGACATCCTCGTCGCCAACCACGCCCTGAGCGGCAGCGACGGCCCGCTCCACACCGTCGACGCCGCCATGCTCGACGCGCACTGGGCGGTCGACACCCGCTCCGTGATCCTCCTCATCCAGGCGTACGCGCGGCTGCGCGCCCCGTCGGTTCCGCAACGCCCCGGCGGGCGCGTCGTGATGATGACCTCCGGGCAGGACATCGCGGGCGGCATGCCGGAAGAGATCGCCTACAGTCTGCAAAAGGGCGCGCTGGCCTCGGCGACCCGGTCCCTCGCGACCGCCCTCGCCGCTCACGGCACCACCGTGAACTGCGTCAACCCCGGTCCCGTCGACACCGACTACCTCACGGGCGAGGCGTACGAGCGGATCCAGGCTCGGTTCCCGGCGGGCCGCTGGGGCATGCCCGACGACCCGGCCCGGCTCATCGCGTGGCTCGCCACCGACGAGGCGGCCTGGATCACCGGGCAGGTCATCGACTCGGAGGGCGGCTTCCGCCGCTGACCGGCGTACGTACGCGCGCTGCCGACGACACCGACGTACGTACGCCTGCGTCCCGCACGGGCCTCACAGCTTGGACAGTTCGTCCACCAGGTCGTCCAGGCCCAGCGAACCCTGGGACAGCGCCGCCATGTGCCACGCCTTGGCGTCGAACGCGTCACCGTGGCGTCGGCGCGCGTTCTCGCGGCCGAGGAGCCAGGCCCGCTCACCCAGCTTGTAGCCGATGGCCTGGCCGGGGATCGTGAGGTAGCGCGTCATCTCGCTCGCCACGTACTCCGTCGGACGGCTGCAATGCGCGTCGTAGAACTCCTGGGCCAGATCCGGCGTCCAGCGCTCGCCCGGGTGGAAGGGCGAGTCGGCCGGGATCTCCAGCCCCAGGTGCATGCCGATGTCCACGATGACCCGCAGCGCGCGCATCATCTGCGCGTCCAGATAGCCGAGCCTGCGCTCCGGGTCGGTCAGGAAGCCGAGTTCGTCCATGAGCCGCTCGGCGTAGAGCGCCCAGCCCTCCGCGTTGGCGCTGACGATGCCGACGGTCGCCTGGTAGCGGGAGAGGTCCTCCGCGACGTGGGCCCACTGGGCGAGCTGGAGGTGATGGCCGGGCACACCCTCGTGGTACCAGGTGGAGACGAGGTCGTAGACGGGGAAGCGGGTCTCGCCCATCGTCGGCAGCCAGGTGCGGCCGGGGCGCGAGAAGTCCTCGGAGGGGCCCGTGTAGTAGGGGGCCGCCGCGCCACCGGGCGGGGCGATGTGGGACTCCACCTTCCGTACCCGCTCGGCGAGTTCGAAGTGCGTGCCGTCCAGCGCCGCGATCGCCTCGTCCATCAGCTCCTGGAGCCAGCGGCGTACCTCCTCCACGCCCTCGATGTGCGTCCCGTGCTCATCGAGGTGGGCGAGCGCCACCCACGGCGTCGCCGCGCCGGGCAGGATCTTCTCGGCCTCGGTCCGCATCTCCGCGAGCAGCCGGTGGAACTCCGACCAGCCGTACGCGTACGCCTCGTCGAGGTCGAGGTCGGTGCCGTTGAAGTGGCGGGACAGCAGGGCGTACCGCTCACGGCCCACGGTGTCGGGGGACCCCTCGATCGCGGGCGCGTACACCTCCCGCATCCAGTCGCGCAGGGCCACGACCGAGGCGGTGGCGGCCCGCGCCGCGCTGTCGAGGTCGGCGCGCAGCGCGTCCGGCCCCCCGGCGGCGAACTCCTCGAACCAGCCGCGCCCGTCCTGCGGACCCGCCCACTCGGTGAGCTGCCCGATGAACGTGGCCGTGGGGCGCGGCGCCCCGAACAGCTTGCGCTCCAGGCCCAGTTCGAGCGAGGCGCGGTACCCCTCGAACGCGGTCGGTACGGCCCGCAGCCGCTCCGCGATCGCCGCCCAGTCCTCCTCGCTCTCCATGGGGGTCACGGTGAAGATCTCGCGCACCTGGTGCGGCATCGTGTGCAGATTGCCGACCGAGCGCAGCCCCTCACCGGCATCGTGGACGGCCAGCTCCGCGGTGAGCCGCTCCCGCAGCAGCCGTCCGCAGCGGCGTTCGATCTCACTGTCGGCGCCGGGCCGGGCCGCCGCCTCGTCCAGCCGGGCGAGCGTCGCCCGTGCCAGCCGGGCCAGGGCCTCCTGTCCCTCGGGCGAGGTGTCGGGGAGCCTGCTGTTGCTCTCCGCGACGCCGAGATAGGTGCCGGTGATGGGATCGAGGGCGATGAGCTCGTCGACGTAGGCGTCGGCGACCTCGCGGGGCAGGGGACCGGCGTTCGCACGCGGGTTGTTCGTGTCTGACATGCGGACATCCTCGTACGAACGCAGGGTGCGCGTCACCAGGATTCGGCAGCGGCCTCGCGCGGTCCGTCGGCGGTGGCGGCGGGCGGCAGCAGCGGTCCGCACTCCCACTGCTGGAAGATCAACCTCGTCTCCACGCGCGCCACTTCGCGCCGCGCCGTGAACTCGTCGAGGACGAGCCGCTGGAGGTCCGCCGGACCGGCGACCGCCACATGCACCAGGAAGTCCTCGGGGCCCGTCAGATGGAACAGGGACAGCGCCTCGGGCAGCGCCCGGATCCGCTCCACGAACGGCCCGACCAGATCGCGGCGGTGCGGCCGCACCTGGACCGAGAGCAGCGCCTGAAGGCCGCGGCCGAGGCGCGCCGGGTCCAGACGGAGCTGGTGTCCGAGAATCACCCCGGAGCGCCGCAGCCGCGTCACCCGGTCGAGGCAGGTCGACGGCGCCACCCCGACCTGCGCCGCCAGATCGCGGTAGGTGGTCCGGGCGTCGTTCTGCAACAGGCGCAGAATGTGGAGGTCCACCGGGTCCAGTGCGACAGAGTCCGCCATCGGCCGAACGTAGCACGGCGTTCGACGGCGGAACCCCGTGTGATGTTCAGCCTGTGGAGCATGAACGCGAACACGGAGACCGCCACGGCGAAAGCCGCGCGGACGGCGACGCAGACGCAGACGGCGGCGACGGCGACGGCGGTGAAGACAGTGACGCGCGCGGCCCCCCGCCCCGTCGGCCCGCCCTCGGAGCCGCGCGCCCTGGCCACCGAGGCCGTACACGCTGGGCGGGACGACCTGGCCGGCCTGGGCCTGCACGCGCCGCCCATCGACCTGTCCACGACCTACCCCTCCCACGACACCCGGGCCGAGGCAGCCCGCGTCGACGCCTTCGCCGCCGACGGAGTCCTCGACGACGGGCCGCCCGTCTACGCCCGCCTGGGCAACCCGACCGTCGCCCGCTTCGAGACCGCCCTCGCCCGCCTCGAAGGCACCGAGAGCGCCGTCGCGTTCGCGAGCGGCATGGCCGCCCTCAGCGCGGTCCTGCTGGTCCGCGGCGCGGCGGGCCTGCGGCACGTCGTGGCCGTACGGCCGCTGTACGGCTGTAGCGACCACCTGCTCACCGCGGGCCTGCTCAGCACCGAGGTGACGTGGGTGGACCCGGCCGGCATCGCCGACGCCGTCCGGCCCGACACCGGCCTGGTGATGGTCGAGTCACCCGCCAACCCGACCCTCGCCGAACTCGACCTGGCGGCGGTGGCCCACTCCTGCGGCGAGGTGCCGCTGCTCGCCGACAACACCTTCGCCACGCCCGTCCTCCAGCGGCCGGTGGAGAGCGGGGCGCGCCTCGTGCTGCACAGCGCCACCAAGTACCTGGGCGGACACGGCGACGTCCTCGGCGGAGTGGTGGCGTGCGACGAGGAGTTCGCGCGGCAGCTGCGCCAGGTGCGGTTCGCCACCGGCGGGGTGCTGCACCCCCTGGCCGGATACCTGCTGCTGCGCGGCCTCGCCACGCTGCCGGTCCGGGTGCGGGCGGCGTCGGCGACCGCGGCGGAGCTGGCACGGCGCCTCGCCGGGGACCCGCGCGTGGCCCGCGTCCACTACCCGCGGCTCGGCGGCGCCATGGTCGCCTTCGAGGTCCTCGGCGACCCGCACGAGGTGACCGCCGGCGTACGGCTGATCACCCCGGCGGTCAGCCTCGGCAGCGTCGACACCCTCATCCAGCACCCGGCGTCGATCAGCCATCGCGTCGTGGACGTCACGGACCGGCACGCCTCCGGTGTCAGCGACCGGCTGCTGCGCATGTCGTGCGGTCTGGAGGACGTCGAGGACCTCTGGCGCGACCTGGACCGCGCCCTTGGCCCGGTCAGCGCTCGGCCCGCTGCTGCCGTTCGGCGTGAGCGTCACGCGACGGCGAGCTGACGGTCGTCGCGTCGAGGCGGGCGGTGATCACCAGCGTGCCCTCCTCGATCTGGTAGTCGAGCGGCAGACCGAGGCCGCGCATGGCCGCGACCATGCCGGTGTTGGACGCCTGCGTCACCGCGTACACGCTCTCGCAGCCCGCCTCCACGGCCATCGCGACGAGCCGGCGCAGCAGTTGGCCGCCGATGCCGCGCCGCTGCCACGCGTCCTCGACGAGCAGCGCGATCTCCGTCTCGTCGCCGTCCCAGAGCAGATGGCCGATGCCGACGACGCGGCCGGAGGCCGTCTGCACCGCGAGGGTGCGGCCGAACCGGGGGCTGAGCAGGTGGCCCAGGTAGCGGTCGGCGTCCCGCACGGGGCCGTGGTAGCGCATGCTCAGGGTGCGCTGTGAGCAGCGGTCGTGCATGGCCTTGGCCGCGTCGACGTCGGCGGTGTCGGCGCGGCGCAGGGTGATGGCGTTGCCCTCGGGCAGCGTCAGCACGTCCTGGCTGAGCGGGACGCGCGGACCGAGCCGCGTGTCGAGCTCCACCAGCGCCCGCGCGCGGGCGAACTCCGTGGGCGTGAACGGCAGATGGGGCCGCTCCACGGTGATCACTTCACCCTCGGGGCCCCGCAGGCGCAGCACGGTCCCTTCGAGGACGCCGTCGACCGGCACCATGTCCTCGGGGGTGGTGGGTGCCGTCCCGTCCCGCCGCGACACCGACCGGGAGGCGGCGGGCAGCGACCGGATGGTGCAGCGGCCCAGGAGGTGCCGCAACGCAAGCGGCAGCTCGGCGGCGTCGAGCGCGGTGCGGGTGGCCAGGCCCAGGATGCGGGTGGGGGCGTCCACGAGGTCGTGGGCGTCGGCGCGTTCGATCCAGGTGCCGGTGCCGCCCGCCCCGGCGATCGCCCGGGTGAGTTCGGCGGCGGGCAGCGCCTCGGGGACGCGCAGCAGGAACTCGTCGACGGTGCCCTCGGCCAGCGGGTGCGCCTGGAGGCTCAGGATGTCCACTTGCCGGTCGGCGAGGGCCACGCAGAGCGCCGCCAGTGAGCCCGGCTCGTCCCGTACGGTCGTCCGCATCCGCCACAGTGTCGTCGCCCCCGCGGGGCCGGCGGGGGCGGGCCCGGCCTGCTCCGCGGGGGCGGGCGGCCGGGGGCCGGTATCGTGCGCCGGCGGCGGGGCGTGGTTGTGGCGCCGCGCCCACCAGATGTGGAACCCGGCCGTGGCGATCAGCACCACGGCCGAGACCGTGAGGAGGGCGGGGCCGCCGGGGCCGTGCCCGATCATGTTCGCCACCGCGTCCGCCACCGCGACGGCGGTGAACAGGGCGGCCAACTCGACCACGTCGCGCCGCCAGTGGTGGACGGGGCGGCCGTGCTTGGTCCGTGTCACGCCAGACATATCAGCTCGCATACGGCCACTGTGCGGGACCGGTGTTGCGTGATCACGAACGCCCTGTGACTGATGGGTTAAAAGGCCATCTGCCCTCTTCGTTCCCTTTTGCCGGTACGTTCTCGTAGGTTCCCGTACGTTCGTTCCCGTACGTTCTCGTGGCGCGTGCCCGCTACTGGCCGACCCGCCCCGGCCGAAGGACCTGCGTGAACAGTACGCCACCGCCCTCCTGCCGCAGGCGCACGGTCAGGTCGCCGCTGTCCCCGTCGATGTCGACCTCGCCGAAGTGCTGCGGCGTCTCGGCCGGGGAGGTGTTCGCGCGGCTCGGCGCCCGCACGAACTTCTGCTCGGGTCCGAACGTCCCGTCCAGCTTCGTCGCGGGGAACCCGCCGGCGGCCAGCGGCCCGGACACGAACTCCCAGAAGGGCGCGAAGTCCTTGAACGCCGCCCGTGACGGGTCGTAGTGCTGGGCCGAGGTGTAGTGCACGTCGGCGGTGAGCCACAACGTGCCGGTGATCTTCCGGTGCTTGATGTGCCGCAGGAGCTCCGCGATCTGGAGCTCACGGCCCAGCGGGGCGCCGGGGTCGCCCTGCGCGACCGCCTCGAAGTTCGTCCTGCCGTCGGGCACGACGAGGCCCAGCGGCATGTCGGAGGCGATCACCTTCCACACCGCCCGGGAGCGCGAGAGCTCCCGCTTCAGCCAGGCCAGCTGCCGGGCGCCGAGGATGCCGGTGGCGTCGTCGGGCTGCCTGTTCGGTGAGTTGGCGTTGCGGTACGAGCGCATGTCCAGGACGAACACGTCCAGGAGCGGGCCGTGCCGCAGCACGCGGTACATGCGGCCGTCCTCGTCGCCCGGCGCCTGCGTGGAGATCGGGAAGTACTCGCCGAACGCCCGCAGGGAGCGCCTCGCCAGGACGTTCACGTCCTTCTCCGTGTAACGCGCGTCGTCGAGGATCTGCCCCGGGTACCAGTTGTTGCGCACCTCGTGGTCGTCCCACTGCACGATGGAGGGCACCTGGGCGTTGAACCGCCGCAGGTTCTCGTCCAGCAGGTTGTAGCGGAACGCGCCCCGGAACTCCGCGAGGGACTCGGCGACCTTGGACTTCTCCTCCGTCGTGACGTTCCGCCACACGGACCCGTCGGGCAGCGTGACGCTGGGCTGGATCGGCCCGTCGGCGTAGATGTTGTCGCCGCTGCACAGGAAGAAGTCGGGGTCACGGCGGCGCATCTCCTCGAAGACGCGGTAGCCGCCCCGGTCGGGGTTGATGCCCCAGCCCTGGCCCGCGATGTCGCCCGACCACAGGAAGCGCACGCCCTGCTTGCGGCCTCGGGGCGTCGTACGGAACGTGCCCGCGACCGGTTCACCCGTACGCCGCGGGTCGTCGGGGTCCTGGAGCAGCACCCGGTAGTGGATCTGCTCTCCGGCGGGCAGTCCGCGCAGGCGTGTCGTGCCCGTGAAGTCCGTGTCCGGACCGAGCAGCGGCCCGCGCCAGCGCCGCGGATCACGGAAGGACTCCGTGGCCGACGTCTCCACGATCATCCGGGCCGGGCGGTCGGACCGGACCCAGACGAGCCCCGCGTGCGCGGTCACGTCGCCCGCCTGCACGCCCCACCCGGCCTGCGGGCGCCCCGACAGGGCGAACGAGGGAGCCGCCCCGGCCGACGGCGGCACGGCGAGCGCCGCCGGTACGGCCAGCGAACCGCGCAGCACGCTGCGGCGGCGGGGGGACGGGCTCGGCTGACGGTGTGACATGGATGCGCCTCCAGTTGACGGGTGCGACCAGTGTGCGGACGCGAGGGTGCCTGACCAGGGGGCACTCCACAGCACCCACACGAACCACAAGTGAACAACTCCTCCGCACGCGGGGGAACAGGTGTGCCGAGACCACCTGGAAGCGGAAGCGGGAGCGGCACCGGGACCCGGGTCGCAGGTCTCGGGACGGAGGGCCAGGGACCCGCGCAGCAGGACGTATGGCCGATGGTCACATGATCACCTCCGCCCTACGCTCCTGAACCACGGCACGCACACGGCGTGCCGCACCGAAGGGGGACCCACATGCCTGTCAACGGTCAGAGCCACATCCGCATCGCCCGCCCCTCCCGTGACCTGGCGGCGGCCGAACGCTTCTGGGTCGGCGGACTCGGCCTGGGCGTGGTGTACCGCGCGGAGGGCGGCGACGCCCCCGGCGAGCACGACCTGCTCATGGTGGGGTGGCCCGACGCCTCCTGGCACCTCGAACTCGTCCATGAGGCCGCCGCGCCGGTCCAGCCGCGCCCCACCGAGGAGGACCTGCTCGTCGTATACGTCGACGGCGAGGTGCCCGAAGAGCTCATCGACCGCCTGGAGGAGCACGGCGGCAAGCGGGTCCAGTCGCCGAACCCGTACTGGAACGAATGGGGTGTCACGGTCGAGGACCCCGACGGCTACCGCCTGGTGCTCTCCACGCGCGCGTGGTCCAACTCCTGAGCCCCGCGTGTCCCGGAGGCCTGCCCCTGGACGGCTTCGGCCAGCAGCCGGACGCCCTCGGTGATCCGCGCGGGCGGCAGGTGCGCGTACCCGAGGACCAGAGTCACGCCGGCCCCGGCCGGCGTGCCGTAGTCGCTCAGCGGCCGGACGGCGACCCCGGCCGCGGCGGCCCGCTCCAGGAACACCTCCTGCGGGCCCCAGCGGGCGGGCAGTCGGGCGATGACGTGCAGGCCGGCCGCGATCCCGGTGACGCGGACCCCCGGCAGACGCTCGCGCAGCGCCGACACGAGGGCGTCCCTGCGGTCCCGGTAGGCGCGCTGACAGCGACGCAGCTGCCGGTCGTAGTCGCCGCGCTCCACGAAGCGGGCCAGGAGCGCCTGGTCGAGCGTCGGATTGCCGAGGTCCATCACGCGTTTGCGCTCGACGACCTCCTCGGCGAGGCCGTCCGGCACCAGCAGCCAGCCCAGGCGCAGGCCGGGCGCGAGTGATTTGCTCACCGACCCGGTATAGGCGACGTGCTCCGGGTCGAGCCCCTGCAACGCGCCCACCGGGGCACGGTCGTAGCGGAAGTCCCCGTCGTAGTCGTCCTCGATGACGAGGCCGCCCACCGACCGCGCCCAGTCCAGCAGTTCGGCGCGCCGCCTCGCCGCGTAGGCGATCCCTGAGGGGAACTGGTGGGCGGGCGTGGTGACGACCGCGCGGACGCCCCGCTCCCGCAGCGCCCCCGCGTCCATGCCGTCGTCGTCCACGGGGACGCGCACCGGGGTGAGTCCGGCGGCGGCGACCAGCGTCTCGTGCTCGGGGCTGCCGGGGGCCTCCACGCCGACCGCCGTGTGCCCGCGTGCGCGGAGGACCAGCGCCAGCAGGGTCATGGCCTGCGCCACTCCGGAGCACACGACGACGCGCTCCGGGTCCGCGACGACGCCGCGGCGGCGCACCAGCAGACCGGCGAGGACCGTGCGCAGCCGGGGCAGGCCGCGAGGGTCGGGGTAGCCCAGCAGGTGGTGGGGGAGTTCGGCGAGCACCTGGCGGTGGGCGGTGGCCCAGGCCGCGCGGGGGAACAGCGAGAGGTCCGGGACGCCGGGCAGGAAGTCCACGCGCGCGTGTCCGGTCCGCGGCGCGCGATCGCGCACCACGGGCGCCGCGGCCCGTGCCGCACCGCCCACCCAGGTGCCCGAACCCCGGTCGCTGCGCAGATACCCCTCGGCCGTCAACTGCTCGTACGCCTCCGTGATCAGGCCTCGCGAGACGCCCAGGTCGGCGGCGAGCGCACGGCTGGAGGGCAGCCGGGTGCCCGGTGCGAGCCGGCCCGACCTGACGGCCTCGCGCAGGGCCGACCGCAGGCCGCGGCCCCGGCTGCGCGCCGGGGCGGAGACCGCCGGGAGCAGCAGCTCCCAGGCCGCGGTTCCGCCGGGGCCGTCCGCGGGGCTCTGTCCCACAGGTTTCTCCTCGGGGGAGAGAGGCGGGGAAGTGGTCCCCGAACCAGATGTGGAAGTGGACCTTAATGGGGGCCGCCCCGCTTCCTAGCGTCGGGGTATGAACGCGAACTCCTCACGCGGGGCGCTGCTCGCGGCCCTCGCCTGCCTCCTCGTAGGGGGCTCCTTCACCGCCAGCAGCCTCCTGGGCGACTATCCGTACGCCGGTGGCCAGTTCGTCCGCTACGGACTGGCCTGTCTGCTCCTCGTGCCGTGGCTGGGCAGCGGCGGGGCCGCCGCCCTGCGGCGACTGCCGCGCCGCCAGTGGGGCCGCCTCGCCCTCTTGGCGGCCGTGGGGATGGTCGGCTTCAACGTGGCCGTCCTCGCGGCGGAACGGTCGGCGGAACCTGCCGTACCGGGTGTCTTCGTAGGGTGCGCCCCCGTCCTCGTCGCCCTCCTGGTGCCGCTCCTCGACCGGCGTACTCCTCAGCGCGTCGTCGTCCAGGGGGCGCTGCTCGTCGCCGCCGGGGCCTTCGTCGTACAGGGGTGGGGGCGTACCGACGGCGTGGGGCTCGCGTTCTCGGCCTGCGCGCTCGCCGGGGAGGTCGGTTTCGCGGTGCTCGCCGTCCCCTTGGTGCGCCCGCTCGGCCCGAGGCTCCTCACCGCCACCGTGTGCGCGCTCGCTGCCGTCGAGTCGGCCGCCCTGGGGGCGGTCGTGGACGGCGCCGCGTTCGTGCGGTGGCCCGACCGCACCGAAGGCGCCGCCCTGTTGTGGCAGGCGGTGATCGTCACGGTCGTCGGTTTCGTGCTCTGGTACATGGGGCTCCAGCGCATCGGCGCCGAGCGGGCCACCCTCTTCTCCGGGCTCATCCCCGTCGCGGCGGCGTGCACGGCGCCCCTGGCCGGTACCGGCACGTTCGGCGCCGCCCAGGCCGCGGGCAGCACGCTCGTGGGGGTGGGGGTGGCCGTCGGGTCCGGTGTCCTGCGCGGGCGCCCGTCAGCGGCAGGTGTCGAGGATGACGCGGGCGACCAGCGCCGGGTCGTCGTTCATCGGGACGTGACCGCAGCCCGGGAGCCGTACGAGCCGCGCCCCGGGGATGGTGTGCTTGGCGCGGACGCCCTGGCGCCGCAGGAGCAGCCGGTCCCGGGTGCCCCAGGCGACGGTGACCGGCAGGCCCGTCACGTCGTCGCGGAAGAGGACGTCGCGCCCCGCCGTGAGCGTCGCCTCGAAGGCCGTGGCGTGCCGCAGGGCGAGCGTCTCGGCGACGACCGCCTCCGCTGAACGGCGCCAGGGCCGGGCGTAGATGGTGCCGGTGAGCGCCGAGCGCCCGGCCGCGCTGGTGGACAGCCGCTCGATGACCGGCAGCGGGAGCAGCCGGGCGCCCTGCCGCATCGCGAGCAGCGTGCCGAAGGCGTACCTGCGCTCGGCCGCCGACCAGAAGCCGCCGGGTGAGAGCGCGGTGACCGACCGCACGAGCTTCTCGCGGCCCAGCTCCAGGGCGAGCAGCCCGCCCAGCGAGTTGCCCGCGACATGGGGGCGCTCGATCCCCAGGGCCTGACACATCGCGCCGAGCGTCGAGACGACCGCCGAGAGGTCGTACGCCAGTCCGTCCGGCAGCGCGGGGGACGCGCCGAAGCCCGGCAAATCCACCGCTATCACGTCGTGCTCGGCGGCGAGTATCTCCAGGACCGGACCCCAGGCCTGCCGGTGGTGGCCGATGCCGTGCAGGAGGAGCAACGGTTCGCCGGCGCCCGCCCGTTCGTAGGCGATCGTCACGGCGCGCGGGCCGCCGGACGACGCGACGCTGAAGGACACCTCTGCGGCCATGGCTGCTCCTGTCCCCGCCGCGGGGCGACGGTTCCTCAGATGTGTTCATCATGTTAGACGTGCTGTCAGCAACAATTACCGTTCAGTAGGCCCTACTTCAAGAGGCCGGCCGCCCGGCCTTGGCGCGAGGCGCCGCGAACAGCCGTCCATGTGTTGCGCACCGCACCTGTTTCCGCTGGACAGAGGGTGCGCCGTGAGCTGGGATGGGAGGGTGGCTACCGAGAGCGTGACCGATGTCTTCGAAGAGCACCGCCCCGTTCTGATGGGCGTCGCCTATCGCATGCTCGGCCGGGTGGCCGACGCGGAGGACGTCGTCCAGGATGCCTGGCTACGCTGGTCCGCCGCCGACCACGCTCAAGTGCGCGAACCGCGCGCCTACTTGGTGCGCGTCACCACCCGCCTCGCCATCGACCGGCTGCGCCACGTGCAGTCCCGTCGCGAGGCGTACGTGGGCCCCTGGCTCCCCGAGCCCTACGTCACCGACTTCGGCCCCACGGTGCCCGACACCGCCGAGCGGGCCGTGCTCGCCGAGTCGGTCTCCCTGGCGGTCCTCGTCGTCCTGGAGTCGCTCTCGCCCCTGGAGCGGGCCGTCTTCGTGCTGCGGGAGGCGTTCGGCTTCCCGTTCGCCGAGATCGCGCACACCCTGGACCGCAGCGAGGCCGCGGTGCGCCAGCTCGCCGGGCGGGCCCGCAAGCACGTCGAGGCGCGCCGCCCGCGCTACGACGTGGACCCCGCCGAGCGCCGCGACCTGACCGAACGGTTCCTCGCCGCGGCGTCGGAGGGCGACCTCGGCGGGCTGATGTCACTGCTGGCCCCGGACGTCCGGCTGGTCGGCGACAGCGGCGGCAAGGCCAAGGCCCCGCTGCGCGTCATCGAGAGCGCCGACAAGGTGGGCCGCTTCCTGCACGGCGTCGCCGCCAAGGGTGTCACCGACGCCGGGGGCGAGCTGGCATTCCGCTTCGTCGAGCTCAACGGCGCCGAGTCCCTGCTCCTCCTGGTCGACGGCAAGCCCGACAGCGTCTTCCAGGTGGATGTCGTCGAGGGGCGGATCCAGAGCATTTACATCATCCGCAATCCGGACAAGCTCGTGGCGCTCGCTCGATAGGGCGGCACGGAGAAGGCGGCCAGAGCCGCACGATTCCATGGAAAGAAGCCCCCACCCGGCGGTGGGGGCTTCTTTCTGTGGAATGCCGACGCGTCCCGCACGCGCGCGTGGCCGATAACGCCCGCTTGGCCTCGCGCGAACTCCGCATGAAAACTCTGTGGCATCACCCCTGTGCGCGCTGTAACGGATCGAGGATTGGTCTTGACCAAGGGTGGGCGCAGGCCTATGGTCGCAGGGATAGTGCAGGAACCTTTAATAAACAAGGGCGCTAAAAAGCCGCCGGTGAACGGCGATTGCGGAGGACAGGGTGGGGACCACGCAGCTTGAAACGGTGCCGGAGCCGAAGTACTGGCACCTGAAGACAGTGCTCACCGAGGCACTCGACTCCGAGTTCGCGGTCGGGGAGATCCTGCCGAACGAGCGTGAGCTGGCAGCCCGCTTCGGCGTCGCCCGCGCCACGCTCCGTCAGGCACTCGAACAGCTCGAACTCGAAGGCAGGCTTCAGCGCCGCCGCGGAGTCGGCACGACCGTCGCCCCGCCGCGCATGGGCGTCGCCGTCGGCTCCGCACAGGGCACCTGGCCGGGCGCCACCGGTGACGCCTGGCAGCCCGCGGACTGCGCGCCCGGGACGGCGCCCCCGGCCGTCGCCCGCATGCTGGGCGTCCGCCCCGACGAGCAGGTCCACGTGGTGCGGCGCACCCGCGTCTCGCAGGGCCAGCCCGTCGCCGCCGAGCTGCTGTACGTCCCCATGTCGGCGGTCGCCGAACTGACCGGCATGGACGCGCCGTCCGGCGCCGCACGCGCGCGTGTCGTCCTGCGCGAGCTGGCCCGGCACGACCTCGAAGGGCAGGACCGGGCCGTCGAGCTCGGCTCGGCCCGCGCGGACGACGCCAAGGCGCTCGACCGGCTCCCCGGAGCGCCGGTGCTCGTCGTGACGACCCGCTTCTTCACCGAGGGCCGCACGGCCGCGGTCTCCGTCGCGACCTACCGCGCCGACACCTGCCGCCTCACCTTCGGCGACTCGGGCGGCGTGGAGATCCACCACGGCCCGGAGCGCCGCGCGTCCTGACCCGCCTCCCCAGAACCTGCGCGCCACCGCGCCCGGCACACCGTGTGCCGGGCGCGGCGGCCTTTCCGCCGGGTGCCTTGGCCTGCCGTGCCGGGGCTGGCGCGCTTGCTTGCGCGTGGTGGTGCCGTTGATGTCGAACTGGGCGTGGGGGAATCCGCCGTGGGCGGGAGCGTCGTGGGGTGCTCCGCCGGGCCTACGAGGCGACGGTGCCCGGCATGCCGTGTGCCGGGGGTGCGGCTGTTGCGCCGGGTGCCTTCCCCTGCCGGGTTCCGGCGGGGGTGTTCGCTTGCGTGTGGTGGTGCCGTTGATGTCGAACTGGGCGTGGGGGAATCCGCCGTGGGCGGGAGCGTCGTGGGGTGCTCCGCCGGGCCTACGAGGCGACGGTGCCCGGCATGCCGTGTGCCGGGGGTGCGGCTGTT
>NZ_JAFEXF010000069.1:0-9940 GCF_016905445.1 Streptomyces sp. G44 | reverse complement strand
GCGCCGGGTGCCTTCCCCTGCCGGGTTCCGGCGGGGGGTGTTCGCTTACGTGTGGTGGTGGTGCCGTTGATGACGAACTGGATGTGGGGACTCCCGCGATCGGGGACGTCATGGGGTGCCCAGCCGATCCCACGTGGTGTTCGAGCCCGGTCCAGCGGGGGCCGGTGCCCGGCTTTCCGCCGGGTCCCGTTTCTGCTGTGCCGGCCGGAGCAGTCCGCATGCGTGTGGTGACAGTGCCGTCGATGACGGCCGGAGCGAGGGACCCACTGAGTACCTTCCCGGGCCTACGCGGCGACGGTGCCCGGCACACCACGTGAGCCGGGTGCCTTGCCCGCCGCCCTCACCTGCGCGCCGTGACCGTGCCCTCCACCGCGAACAGCTGTTCCTCGACGTGGTCGAGAGCCAGACGCAGCGCCCCCGTCGCCACCGCGGCGTCACCGAGCACCGACAGCGCCACGCGAGGCGGCCGCAGGCAGTAGCGTGCCAGCTCCCGGTGCAGGGGTTCCAGCACGCCGTCCAGCCCCGCCGCCCAGCCGCCCACCACCACCAGCTCGGGATCGAGGGCGAGCACCAGGGCCGCCACGTCGTGGACCAGGCGCTGGATGAAGCGTTCCACGGCCGCCCGCGCCCGCTCGTCCCCCTCACGGGCCTCCGCGAAGACCTGGGCGACCGCCTGCTCGTCCAGCGGGTGCAGCGGCTCGCCCGTGGTGGAGAGCAGTGTCTCCGGGGTGGCCTCACGGCCCAGCAGGTGCAGCGCGCCGATCTCGCCGGCCGCGCCGCCGAAACCGCGGTGCAGCCGCCCGCCGATCAGCGATCCGGCACCCGGGCTCAGCCCCGCGAGGACGAACACCACGTCGTCGGTGTCGGCCGCCGCGCCCTTCCAGTGCTCGGCGACGGCCGCCGCGTTGGCGTCGTTCTCCACGAGGACCGGGCACTTGAAGGAGCGGCGCAGCCGCTCACCGAGCTGGAGCCCCGTCCACTGCGGCAGCGCCGTGCTCAACCGCACCGTGCCGTCCGCCTCCAGGATGCCGGGGCTGCCCACGCCGACCGCGCGCAGCGAACTGCGGGCGATCCCCGCCCGGCGCAGCAGCTCGGCGACCGTGGTGCGCAGGCGTTCGAGCCGCTCGTCCGCGGGGGCCTCCTCGCAGACATCCTTCGCAGCCGTCCCGAGCACGGTGCCGTCCAGGTCGGACAGGACGGCCGCGACCCGGTGCGGTCCGATCTCCAGGCCCAGCAGATGGCCCGCCTCCGCCCGGAAGCGGAACTTCCGGGCAGGCCTTCCCTGGCGCCGGGCGCCGCTGTCCTCGGCCGCGGACTCCACCACGAGCCCGGCCTCGATGAGCCCTTCGACGACTCCCTCGACGGTGGGCCGCGAGAGTCCGGTCACTCGGGTGATCTCCGTGAGCGTCGCCACCTCCGCGGCGCGCAGCGCGTGCAGCACCACCGCGGAGTTGATCCGCCGCAACAGAGAGGGGTCCCCGCCGGTGAGCTGCCCCAACGTCGTCCTCCCAGCTCGTGCGCGTGATGGCCGGATCGTACTCGCAGGACCGGGCAGCGGCGAGTGCCGGGCCCGCATTCGCCCTGCGCACAGCCGTGAATCGGGTGTGCCGCCGGGCTCATGACCCGTTGTCAGTGGTGCCCGCTTTACTGGACGTCATGAGTACCGCACAGCATCTCGCCGTGATCGACCTGCTGCGCTCCCGGGAGTTCCCCGCGGAGCACGGCAGGTCGGAGTGCGGCTCCGAAGGCCCCGGGTACCACATCGCCGAGTTACTGACGAGCGACACCTTCTGGGAGGACGACGGCTCCCGGCGGGACCTCGTCGAGGAACAGTACGAGGCCGAGCGTGACGGCCTGACGGCCCTGCTCGGCGACCGCTGGGGCCCGCCCCAGCGGTTCAGCCTGGCGAGCCTCTTCGAGCGCACCATGGACGCGGCCCTCGGCACCGCCGGCCAGGACGGGGCCGAAGCAGAGGAGATACCGGAGCCGTGGGCTCATCTCAGCTCGTCCGTGCCGGATCTGCACCTGTGGCGCGTGGACGGCCGCTGGATAGCCCTGGCGTCGCGCAGTGGGACAAGGAACTGCCCTTCCAGCTCCTCGCCGTGGTCACCGAGGTCGACCCGCCCTGAGCGATGCCGAACTGACGGTGCGCCGAACGGCTGGTGCGCCGGGCGGACGGCGCGTCAGCCGCGGCCCGGCGCCTCGGCGTCGGCCTCCTCGAAGAAGCGGGCCACATCCGCCTCCGTCACCTGCTCCAGCCGCGCGGGCGACCACCGCGGCCTGCGGTCCTTGTCGACGACCTGGGCCCTGATGCCCTCGGGCAGGTCGGGCGAGCCGAGCGCGGCACAGGACACGCGGTACTCCTGATCGAGGACCGCCTCCAGGGACGGCAGCTCGCGCGCCCGGCGCAGCGCCGCGAGCGTGACCTTCAAGGAGGTCGGGGACTTCGTCAGGAGCGTCTCGGCGGCCTCCTTCGCGTGCCGGTCGCCGACGGCGTACAGCCGGGCCACGATCTCCTCGACGGAGTCCGCGGCGTAGCAGTGGTCGATCCACGCGCGGTGCCCCGCGAGTTCACCCACCGGGACCGCCTCGGCGTACTGCCGCACGGCCTCGGACGCCTCGCGGTCGGCGAGGGCGGCGGTGAACCCCGCCAGGCGCTCCGCGGGCACGTAGTGGTCGGCGAGGCCGCACAGGATCGCGTCGCCCGCGCCCACCGCCGCGCCGGTCAGCGCCAGGTGTGTGCCCAGCTCGCCGGGCGCGCGCGTCAACAGATAGGTGCCGCCCACGTCGGGCACGAACCCGATGCCGGTCTCCGGCATGGCGACCCGGGAGCGTTCGGTGACCACCCGCACGCTGCCGTGTGCCGACACCCCCACTCCGCCGCCCATCACGATGCCGTCCATGACGGCGACGTACGGCTTCGGGTAGCGCGCGATCCGGGCGTTGAGACGGTACTCGTCATGCCAGAACGCCGCCGACGCCGCCCGGCCGCCCGCTCTGACGTCGTCGTGGATGGAGCGGATGTCACCGCCTGCGCACAACCCCCGCTCACCGGCCCCGGTGAGCACCACCGTCGCCACCGACGCGTCGTTCTCCCAGGCGTCGAGGGCCTCCTCCATGAACCGGACCATGGGGTGGTTGAGGGCGTTGATGGCCCGCGGCCGGTTCAGGACGAGGTGTCCGGCGCGGCCCTCATGGCGGAGGAGCACGGGCGCGTTGCCGGAGGCGGCGTTGCCGGAGGCGGCGGTCATGGGGCGGAGGGCTCCGTTCCGTGGGAGCCGTGGCCCTGGAAGGCGTCCAGGATCTGCTCGGCGGCCGAGGTGGCGGTCAACGTACCCTCACGGACGCGCCGTTCGAGGTCCGGCGTCACCCGCCGCACATCGGCGTGGCCGCGCAGTCTGCCGAGGAGTTCGTCCCGCACCATCGACCACGTCCAGTCGACCTGCTGGTCGCGGCGCTTGGCGGCGAGGCGGCCCGTCGAGTCGAGCAGCGTGCGGTGCTGTTCGAGTCGCTCCCAGAGCGTGTCCAGGCCGCTCGACTCCCGCGCGCTGCACGTGAGCACCGGAGGCGTCCACGCGGCGTCGGCCGGATGCATCAACCGCAGCGCGCCCGCCAGTTCCCGCGCCGCCGAACGGGCGTCCCGCTCGTGCGGACCGTCCGCCTTGTTCACGGCGATCACGTCCGCCAGCTCCAGGACGCCCTTCTTGATGCCCTGGAGCTGGTCGCCCGTCCGGGCGAGGGTCAGCAGCAGGAACGTGTCGACCATGTTCGCGACCGCCGTCTCCGACTGACCGACGCCCACGGTCTCCACCAGGACCACGTCGTACCCCGCCGCCTCCATCACCACGATCGACTCCCGCGTCGCCTTGGCGACCCCGCCGAGCGTCCCCGCGGAGGGGGACGGACGTACGAACGCGGCGGGGTCCTGCGAAAGCCGCTCCATCCGGGTCTTGTCACCCAGGATGGAGCCGCCCGTGCGCGTCGACGACGGGTCGACGGCGAGCACCGCTACCCGGTGGCCGAGCGAGGTGAGCATCGAGCCGAGCGCGTCGATGAACGTCGACTTGCCCACGCCGGGCACCCCGCTGATGCCGATCCGCCGCGCCCGCCCGCTGTGCGGGAGCAGCTCGGTCAGCAACCGCTGCGCGAGTGCCCGGTGCTGCGGCCGCGTCGACTCCACGAGGGTGATGGCCCGCGCGACGTACGCGCGTTTCCCGTCGAGGACGCCCTTCACATACATATCGATGTCGATCGTCACAGGCATGGGTCGGCGCTCACCGGCTCACAGGTCGTGGCCGAGGCCGGCCGCCAGACGCTTCACCAGGTCGTGCGCCGCGTCCGGGATCACCGTGCCGGGCGGGAACACCGCCGTGGCGCCCGCCTCGTGCAGCGCCTCGACGTCCTGCGGCGGGATCACCCCGCCCACGACGATCATGATGTCGTCGCGGCCCTCGGCGGCCAGCTCCTCGCGCAGCGCCGGCACGAGGGTCAGGTGCCCGGCGGCCAGCGAGGAGACGCCCACGATGTGCACGTCGGCCTCGACGGCCTGGCGGGCGACCTCCGCCGGGGTCTGGAAGAGCGGGCCGACGTCGACGTCGAAGCCCAGGTCGGCGAAGGCGCTCGCGATCACCTTCTGACCACGGTCGTGGCCGTCCTGGCCCATCTTGGCGACCAGGATGCGGGGGCGGCGCCCCTCGGCCTCGTCGAACGCGTCCACCAGCGCGCGCGTGCGCTCCACGGACGGGGACTGGCCTGCTTCGGTGCGGTACACACCGGAGATCGTACGGATCTGGCCCGCGTGCCGCCCGTACACGCTCTCCAACGCGTCGGAGATCTCACCGACCGTGGCCTTCGCGCGGGCGGCGTCGACGGCGAGCGCGAGCAGATTGCCCTCCAGGCCCTGGCCGGGCCCGCGCTCGGCCGCCGCCGTGAGGGCGCGCAGCGCGTCCCGGCAGGCGGCGTCGTCGCGCTCCTCGCGCAGGCGCCGCAGCTTCTCGATCTGCTGCGCGCGCACCGAGGAGTTGTCGACCTTCAGGACGTCGATCTGCTCGTCGGTGTCCACGCGGTACTTGTTGACGCCGATGACGGGCTGGCGCCCCGAGTCGATCCGGGCCTGGGTGCGCGCGGCGGCCTCCTCCACGCGCAGCTTGGGGATGCCGGCGTCGATGGCCTGCGCCATGCCGCCCGCCGCCTCGACCTCCTCGATGTGCTGCCAGGCGCGGCGCGCCAGGTCGTACGTCAGCTTCTCGACGTAGGCGCTGCCGCCCCACGGGTCGATCGTCCGCGTCGTCCCCGACTCCTGCTGGATGAGCAGCTGGGTGTTGCGGGCGATGCGCGCGGAGAAGTCGGTGGGCAGGGCGAGCGCCTCGTCGAGGGCGTTCGTGTGCAGCGACTGGGTGTGGCCCTGCGTCGCCGCCATCGCCTCGACACACGTACGCGTGACGTTGTTGAACACGTCCTGCGCGGTCAGCGACCAGCCGGACGTCTGCGAATGCGTGCGCAGCGAGAGCGACTTGGCGTTCTTGGGATCGAACTGCTTGACGAGCTTCGCCCACAGCAGGCGCGCCGCGCGGAGCTTGGCGACCTCCATGAAGAAATTCATGCCGATCGCCCAGAAGAACGACAGCCGGGGCGCGAACGCGTCGACGTCGAGACCCGCCTCCTGCCCGGCCCGCAGATACTCCACGCCGTCGGCGAGCGTGTACGCCAGCTCCAGATCGGCCGTCGCACCCGCCTCCTGGATGTGGTAGCCGGAAATGGAGATGGAGTTGTAGCGCGGCATCCTCTGCGAGGTGTACGCGAAGATGTCGGAGATGATCCGCATCGAGGGCTTCGGCGGATAGATGTAGGTGTTGCGGACCATGAACTCTTTGAGAATGTCGTTCTGAATGGTCCCGGCGAGCTTCTCGGGCGGTACGCCCTGTTCCTCGGCCGCCACGATGTACAGCGCGAGTACGGGAAGCACGGCGCCGTTCATCGTCATCGACACCGTCATCTTGTCCAGCGGAATGCCGTCGAAGAGCTGACGCATGTCGTAAATGGAGTCGATCGCCACGCCCGCCATGCCGACATCGCCGGTCACGCGCGGATGGTCACTGTCGTAACCCCGGTGCGTCGGCAGGTCGAAGGCGACCGACAGGCCCTTCTGCCCGGCCGCGAGATTGCGGCGGTAGAACGCGTTGGACTCCTCGGCGGTGGAGAAACCCGCGTACTGCCGGATCGTCCAGGGCTGGTTCACGTACATCGTCGGGTAGGGGCCGCGCAAATACGGGGCCACGCCGGGGTACGTCCCGAGGAAGTCGAGGCCCTCCAGGTCGGCGCCCGTGTACAGCGGCTTGACGCCGATGCCCTCGGGGGTCTCCCAGAGCAGGTCGCTCTCGGAGCGGCCCGTGGACTCCTTCACCGCGGCGCGCCACTGCTCGTGCGAGCCCTCCGCGTCGGCGCCGGGGCCCAGGTCGACGGAGGAGAAATCGGGGATGCGCATTACGCCACTCCCATGCGGTCGAGGGTGGAGGAGAGCACGGCCACGGCGTCACAGCCGGCGAAGACGTACGCGTCGACGCCGTCGTAGGCACCGCGCCCCGCGAGGAACACCCGCCGCGCGCCCGCCGCCTTGAGCGCCTGGGCGACCGCTTCGGCCTGTTCGGCGTAGAGCGCGTCGCTGGAGCACAGGCACGCCACCGTCGCACCGCTGGCCTTGAAGGCGTCGGCGGCCGACGCCGCGTCCACCGTCGCCGGTTCGTGCACGGCCTCGATGCCGCCCGCCTGGAAGAGGTTGGCGGCGAAGGCGGCCCGCGCGGTGTGCGCCGCGGCCGGGCCCAGCCCGGCGAGGAACACCTTGGGGCGCGCGCCGGTCGACGCCAGGTGGGCGTCCGAGCGGGCGCGCAGCTCTTCGTACGCCTCGTCGCGGCGCACCCGCGGCAGGCCACCGGAAGGTACGGCGGGGGCGGGCTCGCGCTCCACGGGCCGCTCCGCCAGGTGCGGGAACTCGCTGACGCCCGTGATCGGTTCGCGGCGCTCGGCGAGCTTCTTGCCGCGCGCCGCCCAGGTGGCGGCCAGGCGCTCGCGGATCATCCCGGAGCGCAGGGCCGCCGCCTGGCCGCCCGCGCGCTCGATCTCCTGGAAGAACTCCCAGGCGGCGTGCGCCAGTTCGTCCGTCAGCCGCTCGACGTACCAGGAGCCGCCCGCCGGGTCGATCACCCGGGCCAGATGCGACTCCTCGATGAGGATCGTGGAGGTGTTGCGGGCGATGCGGCGCGCGAAGGCGTCCGGCAGACCCAGCGAGTGATCGAACGGCAGTACGGTGACGGCGTCGGCGCCGCCGACCCCCGCGCCCAGACACGCCACCGTGGTGCGCAGCATGTTCACCCACGGGTCGCGCCGCGTCATCATCACCGGCGAGGTCACCGCGTGCTGCCGCTGCGCACCGGCGGCACTCGCCCCGCACACCTCCGCCACCCGCGCCCAGAGGCGGCGCGCCGCGCGGAGCTTGGCGATGGTCAGGAACTGGTCGGCGGTCGCCGCGTAGCGGAACTCCAGCTGCGCGCACGCTTCCTCGACCGACAGTCCGGCCGCGGTCAGCTCCCGCAGGTAGGCGACGCCTGTGGCGAGCGAGGCGCCCAGCTCCTGCGCGGCCGAGCCGCCCGCCTCGTGGTACGGCAGCGCGTCCACGGCGAGGGCCCGCAGCCCCGGATGCTTCCGCCCGCACAGCCGGGCGAGCTCGACGGCCTCCGCGGCGTCCAGCGCCTCACCGGAGCGGGCCTCGTGGCCGAGCACGTCCGCGCCGAGCGTGCCGCGCACCGACTCCCCGGGGACGCCCGCCGCCTCGTACAGGCGGAACAACTCACGCGCCGCCGGGCCGAATTCGGCGCCCGCGTCGAGCGCGACCGGGGCGAGGTCCAGATAGACGCCGTCCAGTGCCCGCGCGAGGCCGGAGACCGGTACGCCGTGGGCGCCGACGCCGAGCCACAGCGAGGTGACGCCGTTCTCCAGGTCGCCGAGCACGGCTTCGTTCGCGCGGGCGGGATCGGTGCTCGCGTGGCGCTGCCGCACGTCCCAGCCGGTGGCGGCGCTGCCGCCGGGTGTGGCGCCCCGTACGAAGGGGGCGAAGCCGGGGTGGCCGACAGCGGGCGCGGCGTCACGGGAGGTGTACAGGGGGCGGGTGGTGAGCCCGTCCTCGAGCGCGGTGGACAGTGCTTCCTCTGCGGCCGTGCCCGATACGTCCTTACCCGACTTGCGCAGCACGCCTTCCACAAGGCGCTGCCACTGCTCATGGGTCGCATCAGGGAACTCGGCGGCCAGGGAAAGCCCGTCGTCAGGCAGGACCGTCATGCCCCGATGCTAGGGCGCAACCCATGGCACGCGGTGCCGTGAAGGGCTGTGACCTTGCCCTCTTCTCCTCGCTCTTGATCTCGAACAAGCGGGCGGCTAGTGCCTACGGCGGGCATCGGGGCGGTCATGGGCGGATGCCGGTCGGCAGCGGTCGGGTGGCCGCCGCCGCGTCCGTCAAGCGGTGACGCGCGGCGCGTGCCGGGGTCGCGCGGCCGGGGTTCCGGTGGCGTACCGCACGTACTCGCGGTGCAGCCGGAATCCGGCGTTCCAGGCCAGCAGGCGGCTGGGCCGGTTGTCGCGTCCGCAGGACCAGCTCGCGGTCCGGCCGCGCGCGGCGATGTCCGCGCACAGAGAGGTGACGCAGGTCAGCGCCAGATGCTCGCGGCGGCGCTCGGGCACGGTGAGCACGGCGACGTCCTCGTAGGCGTCGCCGACGAAGTAGCCGCAGGCGACGGCGGCGAGCCGGCCGTCCCGGTCGACCGCGCCCCAGGCGTGCCCCGAGGCGGCGAGTCCCGCGGGGCCGCCCCAACTGGCGTATATCCATGCCGCGTCGGGGGAGAGGGCGGCGAGCGCCGCGGCGTCGTCGGCTCCCAGGCGGCGGACGGTCACCCCATGAGGCGGACGGGACGGCACCGCCGGCTCACGGTGGACGTACACCATGCGCTCCACCGGAATCACCCGATCGAAGGCAGCCCCGAGCACCGGCAGGAAGCGGACGGGCGCCTCGACGTGACTGTGGGCGAAGGGGGCGAGGAAAGCCGGGGCCACGCTCCCCGGATCGCCGCTCAGCAGGACATGGCCCGCGCACGAGACCGCCACGGCGCGTGGTCGCAGGGCGTGGTCGCCCCACCAGGCGCCCACCCCCGTGGCTGTGACGTGCTCGTGCAGGGAGGCGGGCCCCGGAGCGCCCGTGCTGAACCAGCGGGGCGCGGCGGGCAGCCGGTGGAGGGGAAGCTCGATCATGAACGCTCCTGCGGAGTGAGACCTTCGGGTGAAAAGCGCCGCGCCACCGGCCGAACCGTACGGCCACCGGACGAGCCGTGCGGCCTCCGGCGGTCCCGGCGCGGATCCATGATCAGGGAGGCGGGCGCCGGCACCTCGTCGGGGTGGCGGTCGCCGGTATCGCGGCGGCGTGGCGCGCCAGTATCGCGTCAGGGAGCGGCGCCGACGCGTCAACAACGCGTCATAAGGGGTCGGTTGGCACTCGGTGCCGGGCATAACGTCTTCGCGTGCCGAAAGCCTTTTTCTCCCCCTCTCTCCCCTGGAGGAACCCCATGGCCGAGCTCCCGTGCGACGAGGACCCCGAGCCCTGTGAACCCGGCCCGGCCGGGCCCCTGTTCGTCCCCGTCCGGCCGGGACCCGCGGGCTGTGTCGCCCGCCTGTTCCGCACCCCCGTGGGTGAGCGCACCGCAGTCGCGTTCACCACCCCGCAGCGCCTGAGCGCCGCCCTCGGCACCCGGCAGCCGTGGATCAGACTCTCCGAACCCGCCCTGCGCGCCCTCGCGGCGCCGCTCGGCGTCAGCGGGCTCACCCTCGATCCGAGGCCGGCCGCGCCCCCCGTCACCGCGGCGTCGGCGCCGGACCGGCCCGGCGCACGGTATGGCACCCG
>NZ_JAFEXF010000068.1 GCF_016905445.1 Streptomyces sp. G44 | reverse complement strand
CCACAGCGACGTGCGCCCCCAGCAGCAGCCAGGCGGCGCCCGGGTCGGCGTCGGCGAGCAGCGCCGCGGCGCCCCCGTGGCCGTCCGCGGTCATGCGGGCCAGCGGCGTCCCGACGGGCGTACCACCGCACAGCATGTCGAAGCCGACGGAGCGCAGCGGGCCCGCGACCGGGCCGCCCGCCTCGCCGTAACAGACGTGCTGGCCGGCGGTGAACACCGTGTCGGCCGCCAGCTCCAGCGGGATCAGCAGGGCGGCGATCCGCCCGTAGCCCCGCTCGCGGCCCGCCAGCGCGTACGCGAGGACGAAGACGGCGGCGGCGATCGCCGCGACGGTCGTCAGCGGCAGGGGGGCCCGGGACAGCAGCACGTGCGACGCGGCGGAGAGCGTCACGACGAGTGCCGTGAACAGCGCCGCGCGCACGGCTCTGAGCTGGGTCCCGGATATGTCCATCGCGGAGGAGTGTGCCATGGGTTCCCGTAAGAGGGCCCTCAAGGGTGCCTGTGAGTTCTCCGCCGGTCCGCCGTCGGCACGCTGGGGCGCCTACAGGCCCGGGATCCGGCCGTTGCGGAACAGGTCGACGAAGATCTGGTGGTCGGCACGCGCGCGTGCGCCGTAGGTGTGCGCGAAGTCCACGAGCAGCTCCGCGAAGCCGGCCTCGTCCGCCGCGATCGCGGCGTCGATGGCGCGCTCCGTGGAGAACGGCACCAGGTCCGAGTGACCGCTCTCGTCGTCCGCCGCGGCGTGCATCGTGGCGGTGGCGCGGCCGAGGTCGGCGACGACCGCGGAGATCTCCTCCAGGTCGTCGATGTCCGACCAGTCCAGGTCGACCGCGTACGGCGACACCTCGGCGACCAGCTGGCCCGCGCCGTCCAGCTCGGTCCAGCCCAGCCACGGGTCGGCGTGCGCCTGGAGGGCGCGCTGTGAGATGACCGTGCGGTGCCCCTCGTGCCGGAAGTAGCCGCGCACCGCCGGATCCGTGATGTGCCGCGAGACCGCCGGGGTCTGCGCCTGCTTGAGGTAGATCACGACGTCGTTCTCCAGGGCGTCGCTGTTGCCCTCCAGGAGGATGTTGTACGACGGCAGGCCCGCCGAGCCGATGCCGATGCCGCGCCGGCCCACCACGTCCTTCACGCGGTAGGAGTCGGGGCGGGTCAGCGAGGACTCCGGCAGCGTCTCCAGATAGCCGTCGAAGGCCGCGAGGACCTTGTAGCGCGTGGCGGCGTCCAGCTCGATGGAGCCGCCGCCGGGCGCGAAGCGGCGCTCGAAGTCGCGGATCTCGGTCATCGAGTCGAGCAGCCCGAAGCGGGTCAGGGCGCGTGCGTCGCGCAGTGCGTCCAGGAGGGGGCCCTCGGCGGTGTCCAGCGTGAAGGGCGGCACCTCGTCGCTCTTGGCGCCCGTCGCCAGGTCGTGGATCCGCTCGCGGTACGCCGCCGCGTAGATCCGCACGAGGTCGGAGATCTGCTCGTCGCTGAGCGCCTTCGAGTAGCCGATCAGGGCCACGGAGGCGGCGAAGCGCTTCAGGTCCCAGGTGAAGGGGCCGACGTACGCCTCGTCGAAGTCGTTCACGTTGAAGATCAGGCGGCCCTGGGCGTCCATGTACGTGCCGAAGTTCTCGGCGTGGAGGTCGCCGTGGATCCACACCCGGCCCGTGCGGTCGTCCAGGTACGGCCCGCCGTGCTGCTCGCGCTCCAGGTCGGCGTAGAACAGGCAGGCGGTGCCGCGGTAGAACGCGAAGGCGGAGGAGGCCATCTTGCGGAACTTCACCCGGAACGCGGCGGGGTCCGCGGCAAGCAGCTCGCCGAACGCGGTGCCGAAGACGGCGAGGATCTGCTCGCCGCGCTCATCGGCCGTGGGCTGCGGGACGGACATCGCTGGGTGCCTCCTGGTGACAGGGTCGTGCGGGACGGTGGTGGGCGGGTGGGGGCGGAGATCTCGCCCGCGCCGGGCGGGCGCTCCGCCTCTTCCAACGCACGACCGTACTCCCGAGTGCCCGCCCGCTGTCAGCGCCCCGGATTAGACTTCGTCGCTGTCCCCCCAGACTGCCCGCAGCCTGTCACCAACCGTTCTCCGGAGGCCTCCCACCGTGACCAAGCCGCCCTTCACGCACCTGCACGTGCACACCCAGTACTCGCTGCTTGACGGTGCCGCGCGGCTCAAGGACATGTTCAAGGCGTGCAATGAGATGGGCATGACGCACATCGCCATGTCCGACCACGGCAACCTCCACGGCGCGTACGACTTCTTCCACTCCGCGCAGAAGGCGGGCGTGACGCCGATCATCGGGATCGAGGCGTATGTGGCGCCGGAGTCGCGGCGCAACAAGCGCAAGATCCAGTGGGGCCAGCCGCACCAGAAGCGCGACGACGTCTCGGGTTCCGGTGGCTACACCCACAAGACGATCTGGGCGGCGAACAAGACCGGCCTGCACAATCTCTTCCGCCTCTCCTCGGACGCGTACGCGGAAGGCTGGCTCCAGAAGTGGCCCCGCATGGACAAGGAGACGATCTCCCAGTGGTCGGAGGGGCTCATCGCCTCCACCGGCTGTCCCTCGGGTGAGCTCCAGACCCGGCTGCGCCTCGGGCAGTACGACGAGGCGCTGAAGTCCGCGGCGGAGTACCAGGAGATCTTCGGCAAGGACCGGTACTTCCTGGAGCTGATGGACCACGGCATCGAGATCGAGCGCCGGGTCCGCGACGGCCTGCTGGACATCGGCAAGAAGCTCGGCATCCCGCCTTTGGTGACGAACGACTCGCACTACACGTACGCCCACGAGTCGACCGCCCACGACGCCCTGCTCTGCATCCAGACCGGCAAGAACCTCTCGGACCCCGACCGCTTCCGCTTCGACGGCACGGGCTACTACCTGAAGTCGACCGACGAGATGTACGCGATCGACTCCTCGGACGCGTGGCAGGAGGGCTGCCGCAACACGCTCCTGGTGGCGGAGCAGATCGACACCACGGGCATGTTCGAGAAGCGCGACCTGATGCCGAAGTTCGACATCCCCGAGGGCTTCACCGAGGTCACCTGGTTCCAGGAGGAGGTCCGCCGCGGCATGGCGCGCCGCTACCCGGGCGGCGTCCCCGAGGACCGCCAGAAGCAGGCCGAATACGAGATGGACATCATCATCCAGATGGGGTTCCCGGGGTACTTCCTGGTCGTCGCCGACTTCATCATGTGGGCCAAGAACAACGGCATCGCGGTGGGCCCCGGCCGAGGCTCCGCGGCCGGCTCGATCGTCGCGTACGCCATGGGCATCACCGACCTCGACCCGATCACGCACGGCCTGATCTTCGAGCGGTTCCTCAACCCCGAGCGCGTCTCCATGCCCGACGTCGACATCGACTTCGACGAGCGCAGGCGCGTCGAGGTGATCAGGTACGTGACGGAGAAATACGGCGCCGACAAGGTCGCCATGATCGGCACGTACGGAAAGATCAAGGCGAAGAACGCCATCAAGGACTCCGCGCGCGTGCTCGGCTATCCGTACGCGATGGGCGACCGCCTCACCAAGGCCATGCCCGCCGACGTCCTCGGCAAGGGCATCGACCTCGACGGCATCACCAACCCCAGCCACCCGCGCTACAGCGAGGCGGGCGAGATCCGTGGGATGTACGAGAACGAGCCGGACGTGAAGAAGGTCATCGACACCGCCAAGGGTGTCGAGGGGCTGGTCCGGCAGATGGGCGTGCACGCGGCCGGCGTGATCATGTCCAGCGAGCCGATCGTCGACCACGCCCCGATCTGGGTGCGCCACACCGACGGCGTCACCATCACGCAGTGGGACTACCCCCAGTGCGAGTCGCTCGGCCTGCTCAAGATGGACTTCCTGGGCCTGCGCAACCTCACCATCATGGACGACGCCGTCAAGATGGTGAAGGCCAACAAGGGCATCGAGCTGGAGATGCTCTCCCTCCCGCTCGACGACCCGAAGACCTTCGAACTGCTCTGCCGCGGTGACACGCTCGGCGTCTTCCAGTTCGACGGCGGCCCGATGCGCTCCCTGCTGCGCCAGATGCAGCCCGACAACTTCGAGGACATTTCCGCCGTCTCGGCCCTGTACCGGCCGGGCCCGATGGGCATGAACTCGCACACGAACTACGCCGAGCGCAAGAACGGCCGCCAGGAGATCACGCCGATCCACCCGGAGCTCGAAGAGCCCCTGAAGGAGACGCTGGGCCTCACCTACGGCCTCATCGTGTACCAGGAGCAGGTGCAGAAGGCCGCCCAGATCGTCGCGGGCTACAGCCTCGGCGAAGCCGACATCCTGCGCCGCGTGATGGGCAAGAAGAAGCCCGAGGAGCTGGAGAAGAACTTCGTCCTCTTCCAGGCGGGCGCCCGGAAGAACGGCTACTCCGACGAGGCCATCCAGGCCCTGTGGGACGTCCTGGTCCCCTTCGCCGGGTACGCCTTCAACAAGGCGCACTCCTCCGCGTACGGCCTGGTCACCTACTGGACCGCCTACCTGAAGGCGAACTACCCGGCGGAGTACATGGCCGCGCTGCTCACCTCGGTGAAGGACGACAAGGACAAGTCGGCCGTCTATCTGAACGAGTGCCGCCGCATGGGCATCAAGGTCCTCCCGCCGAACGTGAACGAGTCCGTGCACAACTTCGCCGCCCAGGGCGACGACGTGATCCTCTTCGGCCTGGAGGCGGTCCGCAACGTCGGTACGAACGTGGTGGAGTCGATCATCCGTTCGCGCAAGGCCAAGGGAAAGTTCACCTCCTTCCCCGACTACCTCGACAAGGTCGAGGCGGCCGCCTGCAACAAGCGCACCACGGAGTCGCTCATCAAGGCGGGCGCGTTCGACACCATGGGGCACACCCGCAAGGGCCTCACCGCGCAGTACGAGCCGATGATCGACAATGTCGTCGCGGTCAAGCGCAAGGAGGCCGAGGGGCAGTTCGACCTCTTCGGGGGCATGGGCGACGAGACCGGGGGCGACGAGCCGGGCTTCGGTCTCGACGTGGAGTTCTCCGAGGACGAGTGGGAGAAGACGTACCTGCTCGCCCAGGAGCGCGAGATGCTCGGCCTGTACGTCTCCGACCACCCGCTCTTCGGTCTGGAGCACGTGCTCTCCGACAAGGCCGACGCGGGCATCGGCCAGCTCACCGGCGGGGACTTCTCCGACGGCTCGGTGGTCACCATCGGCGGCATCATCTCCGGCCTCCAGCGCAAGATGACCAAGCAGGGCAACGCCTGGGCGATCGCCACGGTCGAGGACCTCGCCGGCTCCATCGAGTGCATGTTCTTCCCCGCGACGTACCAGCTGGTGTCCACCCAGCTCGTCGAGGACGCGGTGGTCTTCGTCAAGGGCCGCCTCGACAAGCGCGAGGACGTGCCGCGCCTCGTCGCGATGGAGCTCCAGGTCCCCGACCTGTCGAACGCGGGGACCAACGCGCCCGTGATCATCACCATCCCGACCGTCAAGGTGAGCCCGCCGATGGTCCACCGGCTCGGCGAGGTGCTCAGCCACCACCGCGGCAACAGCGAGGTGCGGATCAAGCTCCAGGGGGCGCAGAAGACCACGGTGCTGCGGCTCGACCGGCACCGCGTGAAGCCGGACCCGGCGCTCTTCGGCGATCTGAAGGTGCTGCTCGGACCGTCCTGCCTGGCGGGCTGAGCGGGACTCCGGCCGAGGCAAGGCAGAGCATGAGGGGCGCACCCGACCCGGGGTGCGCCCCTCATGCGTGCCTCAATACGCGTCAGTTGTGGCCGAAGCGACGCTGGTGCTTACGCGCAACATCGGCGGGGCTGCCCTGGGCCTGCGACTGCATCGCCGACTGGGCCTCGGCGGCGGCCGACCTGGCCTGCTCCGATGCCCGCTCGGCCGCCGAGGCGCGGCTCTCCTGGCTGCCCTGCTTGCGATTCTTGTTCTTGGCCATGGTGATCTTCCTCCTGCGGGGAATCCGGGGGCCATGACGCGACCAGACTCACATATGTCGACAAAAGGCGCATGTCGGAGAATTACCGTGCGTCATGAAGGTCGTCACCGGGTCGCCCCGGGAGCAAAGCGGCCGATACGCCACGCCGAAGATCGAGTTCCGCCCGTCAACCCCCGCGTAGTCGGGCAGACTCGAAGCAAACCCGACGCGGCCCCGCACACGCACCCCTGATTCGTTCCCGTCACAGGGTGTGTCCGCGGGCCTACGAGGGAACGTCCAGGAACCTCCGGGCACTTTTCAGGGACTGCCGCCGAAGGCCCGGAGAACCTCCAGGGAAAGAGGGTGGATCGCGTGGACCGCTGCATCGTCCTGGTGGACGCCGGGTATCTGCTGGGTGCCGCCGCGAGTCTCCTGGCGGGCGAACCCTCCAGGTCCCGGATCACCGTCGATCACACCGCCCTGATCCAGGGGCTGCGCGAGCGCGCGGAAGCCGACACCGAGCGCCGGCTGCTGCGCATCTACTGGTTCGACGGCGCCCCCGACCGCGTACCGCAGCCCGAACACCGGCGGCTGCGCGTCATGCCCCGCGTGACGGTCCGGCTCGGCGCCCTGACCCGCAGCGACGGGCGCTGGGCGCAGAAGGGCGTGGACGCCGCGATGCACGCCGAGCTGACGGAGCTGGCCCGCAACCGCGCCTGCTCCGACATCGTGCTCGTCACCGGCGACGGCGACCTGCTGCCCGGCATGATGGCCGCCAAGGAGCACGGCGTCGCCGTCCACCTGTGGGCCGTGCAGGCCGCCGACGGCGACTACAACCAGTCCGAGGACCTGGTCGCCGAGGCCGACGAGCGGCGCGTGCTCGACCGCGCCTGGATCACCAAGGCCGTACGCCCCAAGGAGCTCACTGGCGTCTGCGCCCCGCCGCCCGCCCCGCGCCCCGAGATCGCCGCGATCCTCTCCGCGCCGCTGCCGGAGTCCGCGCTCGCCGCCGCCGCGCAGCGCGCCGAGGAAGAGGCCGCCCAGCCCGCCCGGCACACCGAGGCCGTCACGGCCAACGGCCGCGAACCCGGCGAGCACCGCGCCCCCTCCGGCAAAACCGTGCCCACCCCGAAAGACCTGGCCGCCCTGCGCGGCCCCGGCACCCACGCCGCCCCGCACCCCACCAACGCCACGCTGCGCTGGTCCTCCGACAAGGGCTGGGTGGAGCGGCCCGGCGGCGCGCCCGAGAGCCCCGAGGCCGCCGCGCTGCCCACCCTCGCCCAGCTGACCACCGCCGAGCAGCGCTGGGCCGACCGCGAGGAGGACATCACCACGGTCGGCGGCGACCCGTACGAGGTCGGGCAGGTGTTCGCGCGGCGCTGGATGGCGCGCCTCCCCGAGCAGCACAACCTCCAGAAGCTGTCGACGATGTACCCCCGCATCCCGCACCGCATCGACGGCGAGCTGCTGCGCTACGCCGCGCGGTTCGGCCTGCTCGCCCACAAGGACGACCAGATCGACGAGCACGACCGGTACGCGATCCGGGCCGGTTTCTGGCGGGAGATCGACGTGCGGACGGCCGCCGAACACGTGCCCGCGGGAGACCGGGCAGGTGACTGATACGGGGCGTACGGGGCGCCCCGGGCGTCATCCGCGCCCGCGGACCCCGTAGTCTCGTCCTTCGTGAGTACGCGCCCGGCACCGGCAGTCCGACAGGGACTCCGTCAGGAACACGGCATCGAGGCCGTCTGCGCGGTGCGCGACCTGGTCAAGACCTACCCCGCCGCCCGCGGCAGGCGCGGCAGGCCCGCGACGCCCGAGATCCGCGCCACCGACGGCATCTGCCTGACGGTGCGGCGCGGCGAGATCTTCGGACTGCTCGGCCCCAACGGCGCCGGCAAGTCCACCCTCGTACGCCAGCTGACCGGGCTCATGCGCCCCGACAGCGGCGGCGTCGACATCCTCGGGCACGACATCGTGCGCCATCCCGAGCGGGCCTCGCGGATCCTCGCCTACCTGGGACAGGAGTCCACCGCGCTCGACGAGCTGACGGTCTCGCTCGCCGTCGAGACGACCGCGCGGCTGCGCGGCCTCGACGTGCCCCGGGCGCGCGCCGAGCGGGACGCGGTCCTGGAGGAGCTCGGGCTCACCGCGCTGGCCTCGCGCCCGCTGAAGAAGCTCTCCGGCGGGCAGCGGCGGCTCGCCTGCTTCGCCACCGCGCTGGTGGGGGAGCGGCCGCTGCTGGTCCTCGACGAACCGACCACCGGCATGGACCCCGTCGCACGCCGCGCCGTATGGGCGGCGATCGACTGGCGCCGGGCCGAGCGCGGCACGACCGTGCTGCTCGTCACGCACAACGTCATCGAGGCGGAGACCGTCCTCGACCGGGTCGCCGTGCTCGACCAGGGCAAGGTCATCGCATGCGACAGCCCGGCCGGACTCAAGGAGAAGGTCGCCGACGAGGTCCGCGTGGAGCTGGTGTGGCGGGAGCGGGCGCCCCTGGACGTCCCCGAGGTGGCCGCGCTGCGCTCCTCGGCGGTCGAGTCGGGGCGGCGGTGGTCCCTGCGGCTCGCGCCGGACGAGGCGCGCGCGGCCGTGGCGGCGGTCACCGGCGGAGCCGCGTTCGCCGCGCTGGACGACTTCACGCTGGCCACGCCCAGCCTGGAGGACGTCTACCTCGCGCTGGGCGGCAGCGGTCGGGGGCTGGTCAAGGCGTGAGGTCGCGTGGTGCGCACCCGGACCGGACCGGTGTACGGAGGAACAGTGACAGAAGGGTTCTGCGGTGAGTGCCGTTCCGCTTGAAGCCGTGGTACGGACCGAAGGGCGTACGGAGCCGGAGGCCGGTGCTCCCGCGCCGCTCGGCGCGCGCGCCCGGCTCCTTCCCGCGCTCTCCGCCGTCTACCGCGCCCAGCTCTCCCGCGCGCGGGTCGCCCGGATACCGCTGCTCTTCGTGGCGACCTTCCAGTCCGTCGGCATCATGATCCTCATGCGCGGCGTCGTCGACGGCGGCGGCGAGGCGCGCGCCGTCGTCGCCGGCTCGTCCGTGCTCGTCGTCGCGTTCGTCGCCCTGAACCTCCTCGCCCAGTACTTCGGACAGCTCCGCGCCGACGGCGGGCTCGACCACTACGCCACCCTGCCCGTGCCGCCCGCCGCCGTGGTGCTGGGCGCCGCGGCCGCGTACGCCTCGTTCACGGTGCCCGGCACCGTCGTCACGGCGATCGTCGGGTGCGGGCTCTTCGGGCTGCCGATCACCCACCTGTGGGTGCTCGCCGCGGTGATCCCGCTCGCCGGGGCCGCCCTCGCGGGGCTCGGCGCCGCGCTCGGGCTGCTCGCGCCCCGGCCCGAACTGGCCACGCTGCTCGGCCAGATGGGCATGTCGGCGGCGCTGCTGCTCGGCGTGCTGCCGGCCGAGCGGATGCCGGTCCCGCTCCAGTACGCGCGTGACCTGCTGCCGTCGACGTACGGAGTGGAGGCCTTCGCTCGTACGTTCGACCCGAACCCCGACTGGGCGGTCGTCGCCCTGGACCTGGCGGTCTGCGCCGGGGTCGGCGTGGCCTCGCTCGCCGTCGCCACCTGGGCGTACCGCCGGGCGGCCGTCCGGTGACGCGCCGCACCGGCGAAAAGGGGGAGCGCGCAGCGCTTCGCTGAGGGGCGGCGGTCGGGAGACGGGTGGGCCTGGCACGATGTGTGGGTGACCGCACCGCTGACACCCTCCCAACCGCCGCACCACCAGCCCTCGAACGACCCCTGGCGGACAGCCCCGCACCCGGGGGGAGCGACGTCTCCGTATGGATACGAGGAGGACGGGCCCGGCATGAAGAACGAAGTGCTGCAAGCCGCGGCGGTCATGGTCGCGGTGGCCGTCAGCGGCGTCCTGCTCGGGCTGCTGTGGCTGTGGCTGTCCCCCCGCGTGCCGCTCGTCTCGGACGGCCGGGCGGTGTTCCTCAAGGACACCGAGGGCGAGCAGGCGATCGGGGTCGACGGAACGTTCACTCTGCTCGCGCTCGGCTTCGGTCTCGTCAGCGGCGTCGTCGCCTTCCTGCTGCGCAGGAGCGGCGGCGTCCCGCTGGTGGCGGGGCTCGCGCTCGGCAGCCTGCTGGGCGCGCTGCTGGCCTGGCGGGCCGGGATCTGGCTCGGCCCGGAGACGGATGTGGTCGCGCACGCCAAGGCGGTCGGCAAGGGTGTCGTCTTCGAGGCGCCCCTCGAACTCAAGGCCAAGGGCACCCTCCTCGCCTGGCCGGTGGCCGCGCTGGCCGTGCACCTCGGCCTCACGGCGCTGTTCGGACCCCGGGACCCGGAGCCGCCGTACCCGACGCCCTACGGGGAGCCCCGCGGCGACGCCCACCCCTGCGCGGGAGCCTGAGCGACGCCGCGCGGGCCCGGCCTAGGCGGGGCGCCTGCCGTGATTGGCCCCGCGCTTTCTCGCCCGCCACTTCCGCTTGCGCGTCTTCTTCGACATGCCCTGGGTATTAGTCCCGTCCCGCGTGCCTGTCGAGGGCGCTTTCACGTCGTACGCGCGGCCCCGGGCGCGTCAGGCACGTCCGATGGGCGCCAGCACCGCACCCGTGAGCTCCGCCAGGTCGCCCGGCGCCAGCTCCACCTCCAGGCCACGGCGGCCCGCCGACACGCAGATCGTGGCGTGCGCCGACGCCGAGTCGTCCAGGACCGTCCGCAGCCGCTTGCGCTGGCCGAGCGGGGAGATGCCGCCCCGCACATAGCCGGTGGTGCGTTCCGCCGCCGCCGGGTCGGCCATCACGGCGCGCTTGCCGCCGGCCGCGGCGGCCAGCGCCTTGAGGTCCAGGGAGCCGGCGACCGGCACGACGGCGACCGTCAGCTCGCCGTCGACCTCCGCGACCAGTGTCTTGAAGACCCGGTCGGGGGAGACGCCCATCGCCTGCGCGGCCTCCTCGCCGTACGAGGGATGGGCCGGGTCGTGCTCGTAGGAGTGCACGGTGAACGCGGTGCCCGCGGCGGTCAGCGCCACCGTCGCCGGGGTGCCGGCCGCCTGCTTCCCGAGCTTCTCCTGCTTCTTCTGCTTCTTCGCCAAGGTGTCGCGCCTTTGCATGCGTCAGTTGAGGCTGGTCGTCCCGCGCGTCAGCTCCGTCGCGGGCAGCGAGGGCAGATTACGGATGATCGCGGTCTCGGCGCGCAGCAGCTCCAGCTCGTCCCGCAGCCGCGCCGCGGTGTCCGGCGCCTCCAGGAGCCGCTGCTTGGTCGGGGTGTCCAGGACGGCCGCCGCGGCCACCAGGTACGACACCACGGACGGCTCGTCCGGCAGCTCCGCCCCCGTCGCCAGCGAGCGTTCCCGCGCCCCCGCAAGCCGCTTCTGGTAGGACCTGAAGGCGCGCAGGACGCCCTCCGCGAGCGTGCCCGCCCCCTCGCCCGGCTCCTCCGGCACCTCCTCCAGCTCGGCGGTGAGGAAGGCGCCCGAGGCGTCGACGGACAGGAGCCGCACCCGCGTGGTGCCGGTGGCGAGGACCTCGAAGCCGCCGTCGGCACGCTCCCGGATCGTCGCCGCGTCCGCCACGCAGCCCACGGAGTGGAAGGCCTTCGGCGGGTCGTCGCCGAAACCCGCGGCGGGCCCGTGCGCGGGCAGCGCCGTCTGGTCGGGGAGGCCGGGCGCGCTCGGCGCCACCTCCAGGCCGTCGCGGATGGCGACGACGGCGAACTGGCGCTGCTCCTCCTCGGGGGACTTGAGCAGCTCGCGCATCATGGCGCGATATCGCTCCTCGAAGACGTTCAGCGGCAGCACGAGGCCGGGGAACAGCACCGAGTTGAGCGGGAAGAGCGGAAGCCGGATGGTCACGACCGGCAAGCCTAATGCTCGTCGGAGCGCGCGGGTCCGCGCGGCGGCCGCAGCGGGGTCATCGACGCCACTTCGATGCGTACGCCGTCGCGCAGCTCCAGGAACTGGCCCAGCGGATCGTCCGCCATCCGGTCCCAGGGGAAGGACGTCGCGTACGGGCCGATGAGGCGCAGCTGCTCCAGGGCGTCGTGCCAGCGCTCCAGGCGGACCAGGACGTACGTGAGGAGGTTGCGGACCTCGGCGGGCCAGGGGTCACCGGCCGCGTACTCCCGGGACAGGTCGATGGCGAGGTCGGCCGCCGCGTCCAGGCGCTCGCGCGGCACGCTCCCGCCCGTCTCCCGGGCGCCGCCCCCCATCGAGACGCTTCGCGTCGCCTCCGTGGAATGCGAGGGACTGGTGAGGTAGGCGAAGGCGGCCCGCGCCGGGAGAACCTGTATCAGCGAGCCGGGCAGCGCGTCCGACGCGGCGCGCTCGGCGAAGTCGAAGCACTCGCGGTGCGAGCCGTACCAGGCGGCCGAGAGGTATTGCAGGGCCGAGGCATGGCAGCCGTAGTGGTACGAGGAGCGGCGCACCGCCTCCTCCCACAGCTGTTCGAAGACGGTGTGCGTGGCGTGGGTGCCGCGGGCGTGGTCGAGGGCTATCCGCCAGGGCACCGGGTCGCGCGGGTCGGCCTCGGCGGCGGCGGTCAGCAGCGGGCTCACCTCCCGCAGCAGTTCGGCGCGGGCCGGTGACTCCCAGCCGCGCACCACCGCCAGCTCGGCCTTGACGAGCAGGGCGTCCGGGTCGTGCGGCGACGCGTCGAGCCACGCGTCGAACCACTCCGGGCGGGAGCGGGCGAAGGCCGCGAGCCGCGTGGTGTAGCGGTCGCGGTTCTCCCACTCGGCGGCCTCGCGGGTGGTGGCGAGGAGCTTGGCGGCCGGGCCGTGGTCGCCGCGCCCCGCGGCGACCAGCGCGGGGGCGAGCCGCTCGTCCGGCGCGTCGAGGAGCACGTCCACGTCCGGCGGCAGCCCGGCGGCGAGCCGCGGGGTGTGCCGGACCATGCGGGCGGTACGGACGAAGGCACGCAGCACCGTGCCCTCCTTTGCGCCTCAACCGGCGCCGCTCGCGCGGCTGGTGGCCGGTCACCGTCGTGGTTGCTGAATTGTTCGTCGCGCTGGGATGACGGCCGGAGGGCGGGGAAGGTTGCCCGCGGCCGGATAACGGTTCGGCGGCGGGGCGCGGCGGCCCGGCGGCGCGGTGCGGGACACGCCTCAGTTGCGCCGCAGCAGCCGGGTCGCGCCCGCCGCCACCGTCGTCGCCAGGACCCAGCCCAGCAGGATCAGCACCGTCGACAGCCACTGCCAGCCGCCGCGCAACTGCCAGTAGCCGTCCTGGCCGAGGTTGATCACGGGCAGCAGCAGGTCGAGGGAGAAGAGCGCGGGGTTCCAGTTCGGGTGTTCGCCCGCTTTGATCGCCGGATGGTCCGCGTGCGAGAACGCCACCGCGCTGACCGCCCACAGCACGGCCATCCACACCGCGGCCCGGCCCGGCCGGTAGCCGTACGCGACCGTCCAGTCCTGGGCGAAGCCCCACAGCTTCGCCGCCAGCGGCAGCGTCTCGCGGCGCCGGCGCTGCTTGGCGAGCAGGACCTCGCGGGCGTCGGCGTCCTCCCCGCCGTGGCGCAGGACGGCGGCCAGCTTCTCGTACGGCTCCGGGTTGTACTCGGCGGTCGCGGCCGCCACCCAGGCCAGCCGCTGGTCGAGCGTGAAGCTGCCCAGCGGGACGAGGTTCTCGTAGGTGAAACCGCCCATCTGGAGACAGCCGGGGCCGGGCCAGCCGGCCGCCCGGTCGATGAGGTTGACGACCTTGGCGCCGGACAGCACGACCTTGCCGCGCCGCGGCGCCTCGCCGAGGAAGCGCAGCTCGGGCGTCTGGACGCGACGCAGCGAGATCTCCTGGTCGTTCTGGAGCGCGAAGCGGGCCGCGGCGAAGTCGATGGCGTCACCGAAGCGGCCGTCGTCCAGGCGGATGCCGCCCTCGCACTCGAAGCGCTGGACGCGGGTGCCGCGCGCCGGGGTCGTACCGCTGGTCTGCGGCGGATTGCCGACGGCGGCGGGCGTCAGGTACAGCGTGCGCTCGACGGTCAGCTGCGGGGCGTTGAGCGCGTACCGCCCGTACTGGTTGATGAGCCTGCTGCCGCGCAGGCTCAGCGACACGCCGACCTTCGCGCCGCGCAGGCTCAGCTCGCCGTGCGACTCCATCATCTCGGCCTGGAGGTCCTGCCCGACGGCGAGGCCGTCGCCGGTGATCGAGCGGCCGCGCCGGTCGCGGTAGACCACCGCCTGGTTCAGGAGCAGATCGGTGCCGATCTGGGCGTCGGTGAGGCGGATGCCGTTGTGGACCCGGCAGCGCGGCAGATGCAGGTCGCCCTCGGTGTGCAGCCTGGCCGCCTCGATGCGCGGGATCGAGCAGTCGACGAGGCGCAGCGTGGCGAAGCGGGACTCGGGAAGGAGGATCTCCTTCTCGAAGCGGCAGTGCTTCAGCTCGGTGTACGGGGCGATGGTCCCGCCCGCGAGGTCGAGCACATCGGTGATCTGCACCCCCGCCAGCTTCAGCGACGAGACCCGGCCCGCCAGCGCGGGCGGCCCGTCGAGCAGGAGCCAGCACACGATGCGCGCCCGCACGCTGCGCTCGGGCCCCCAGGGGTGCCCGCCGTGCGGATCGTCCGCGGCGCCGTCGCCCGACCTCAGGTCGTAGACACTGCCGTTGCGGAACGCCTGCCACATGCCGATCTCCGCGGCGGTCAGCCCGTCCGGCGGCTCCGCGGCGCTCTCGTCGTCGACCACTGCCCCGTCACCTCCCTCCGCACGCACCGGTGCGTGGTACACCCGTTTCATGCCCGCTGTGTGACCGGCTGAACGCGTGCGGTGAAGGCGGTCCCGTGAGATTCATATCAGCCAGTGATACGGGCGACCGAGGTCGAAAGAAGGTCTGAGAGAATTGGCCATGTGATCTCTCGAATCGATCTGCGCGGCGACGCCCTCCCCGAGGGCCCCGCCCTGCGCGCCCTGCTGCCCCGTGCCGACTTCGACGTCGCGGCCGCCCTGGAGAAGGTGCGGCCCATCTGCGAGGACGTGCATCATCGTGGCGACGCGGCGCTGATCGAGTACGCGGAGAAATTCGACGGCGTACGCCTCGACCAGGTCCGGGTGCCCGCCGCCGCCCTCAAGGAGGCACTGGCCGGTCTCGACCCCCTCGTGCGCGAGGCCCTGGAGGAGTCGATCCGCCGCGCCCGCCTCGTCCACTCCGCCCAGCGCCGCGCCCCGCACACCGTGCAGGTCGTGCCCGGCGGCACGGTCACCGAGAAGTGGGTCCCGGTCGAGCGCGTCGGGCTCTACGCCCCGGGCGGCCGGTCCGTCTACCCCTCCTCCGTGATCATGAACGCCGTCCCGGCGCAGGAGGCGGGCGTCGGGTCGATGGCGCTCGCGTCCCCGCCGCAGGCCGACTTCGGCGGGCTGCCGCACCCGACGATCCTCGCCGCCTGCGCGCTCCTCGGCATCGACGAGGTGTACGCCGTCGGCGGCGCCCAGGCCGTCGCGATGTTCGCGTACGGCACCGAGACCTGCGCCCCCGCCAACATGGTGACCGGCCCCGGCAACATCTGGGTCGCCGCCGCCAAGCGCTACTTCACCGGCCGCATCGGCATCGACACCGAGGCGGGCCCGACCGAGATCGCCGTCCTCGCCGACGACACCGCCGACCCGGCGCACGTCGCGTCCGACCTGATCAGCCAGGCCGAGCACGACCCGCTCGCGGCCGCCGTGCTCGTCACCGACTCCGTGGCACTCGCCGACGCGGTCGTGAAGGAGCTTGAGCCGCAGGTCGCCGCGACCAAGCACGTCGAGGACCGCATCGTCCCCGCGCTTCAGGGCCGCCAGTCCGCGATCGTCCTGGTCGACGGCGTGGCAGAGGGCCTGCGGGTCGTCGACGCGTACGGCGCCGAGCACCTGGAGATCCAGACCGCCGACGCCGCCGCCGTCGCCGAGCGCGTCAAGAACGCGGGCGCGATCTTCGTCGGCCCCTGGGCGCCGGTCTCCCTCGGCGACTACTGCGCGGGCTCCAACCACGTCCTGCCGACCGGCGGCTGCGCCTGCCACTCCTCGGGCCTGTCCGTCCAGTCGTTCCTGCGCGGCATCCACATCGTGGACTACACCCGCGAGGCGCTCGCGGACGTCGCGCACCACGTGGTGACGCTCGCCGAGGCGGAGGACCTGCCGGCGCACGGGGCGGCCGTGAAGGCGCGTTTTGCCGAAGGCGAACAAGACTGGCACAGCGGGTGGAAGGTGCCGGGCCAGTGAGCGACGTACGCATCGACGATCTCCCCGTCCGCGACGAGCTGCGCGGCAAGTCTCCCTACGGCGCGCCCCAGCTCGACGTACCCGTCCGCCTGAACACCAACGAAAACCCCTACCCGCTCCCCGAGCCGCTCGTCGAGCGCATCGCCGAGCGGGTCCGCGAGGCCGCCCGCGGCCTCAACCGCTACCCCGACCGGGACGCGGTGGAGCTGCGCACCGAGCTGGCGCGCTACCTCACCCGCACCACGGGCCACGAGCTGTCCCTCGCCCACGTCTGGGCGGCCAACGGCTCCAACGAGGTCATCCAGCAGCTCCTCCAGACCTTCGGCGGCCCCGGCAGGACGGCCATCGGCTTCGAGCCCTCGTACTCCATGCACGGCCTGATCGCGCGCGGCACCGGCACGGCCTGGATCTCCGGGCCGCGCCACGACGACTTCACGGTCGACGTGGAGGCGGCGGCCAAGGCCATCGCCGAGCACCAGCCGGACGTCGTCTTCATCACCACCCCCAACAACCCCACCGGCAACGCCGTCCCCGCCGAGACCGTTCTCGCGCTGTACGAAGCGGCGCAGGCCGCGAAGCCGTCCATGGTGGTGGTCGACGAGGCGTACGTCGAGTTCAGCCACGGCGACTCGCTGCTCCCGCTGATCGAGGGGCGCCCGAACCTCGTCGTCTCCCGGACCATGTCGAAGGCCTTCGGCGCCGCCGGACTGCGCCTCGGCTACCTCGCCGCCCACCCGGCGGTCGTCGACGCCGTACAGCTGGTGCGCCTGCCGTACCACCTGTCGGCCGTCACGCAGGCCACCGCCCTCGCCGCCCTGGAGCACACCGACACGCTCCTGAAGTACGTGGACCAGCTCAAGGCCGAGCGCGACCGCCTCGTCACCGAGCTGCGCGCGCTGGGGTACGAGGTCACGGACTCCGACGCCAACTTCGTGCAGTTCGGGCGCTTCGACGGCGAGGGGGGCGCACACGAGGTGTGGCGGAAGATTCTCGACCGGGGCGTCCTGGTCCGGGACAACGGCGTACCGGGATGGCTGCGGGTCACCGCGGGAACCCCCGACGAAAACGACGCGTTCCTCGATGCGGTGCGCGAACTCAAGAAGGAGCTGCACGCATGAACCGCGTAGGACGGGTCGAGCGGACCACCAAGGAGACCTCCGTCGTCGTCGAGATCGACCTCGACGGCACCGGCAAGGTCGACGTGTCGACCGGCGTCGGCTTCTACGACCACATGCTCGACCAGCTCGGCCGCCACGGCCTGTTCGACCTCACGGTCAAGACCGAGGGCGACCTGCACATCGACTCCCACCACACCATCGAGGACACCGCGCTCGCGCTCGGCGCCGCCTTCCGGCAGGCCCTCGGCGACAAGGTGGGCATCTACCGCTTCGGCAACTGCACGGTCCCGCTCGACGAGTCGCTGGCCCAGGTGACCGTCGACCTCTCCGGCCGCCCCTACCTCGTGCACACCGAGCCCGAGAAGATGGCGCCGATGATCGGCGAGTACGACACGACGATGACCCGGCACATCCTGGAGTCCTTCGTCGCGCAGGCGCAGATCGCCCTGCACGTCCACGTGCCCTACGGGCGCAACGCCCACCACATCGTGGAGTGCCAGTTCAAGGCGCTCGCCCGCGCCCTGCGGTACGCGTCCGAGCGCGACCCGCGCGCGGCCGGCATCCTCCCGTCCACGAAGGGCGCGCTGTAACCGATGACCGGCCTCACCACCATCCTCATCGTCGTCGGTCTCTTCCTGCTCGGCGGCGTCATCTCCTTCGTCAAGCAGGGGATGCCCAAGAGCCTGATCACGCTGGTGTCCATCGGCGCCGCGATGTGCCTGGCCGCGGGCATCCTGCGGCTCGACTACTGGAACTGACGGGAGGGGAACGCGAGATGAGCACTCCCAAGAAGGTCGTCGTCTTCGACTACGGCTTCGGCAACGTCCGCTCCGCCGAGCGCGCCCTCGCCCGCGCGGGCGCCGACGTGGAGATAACGCGCGACTACGACACGGCCATGAACGCCGACGGCCTGCTCGTGCCGGGTGTCGGCGCGTTCGCCGCCTGCATGCAGGGCCTTAAGGAAGCGCGCGGCGACTGGATCGTCGGCCGCCGCCTGGCCGGCGGCCGTCCCGTGCTGGGCATCTGCGTCGGCATGCAGATCCTCTTCGCACGCGGCATCGAGCACGGCGTCGAGACCGAGGGCCTCGACGAGTGGCCCGGCACGGTCGAGCCGCTGAAGGCCGAGATCGTCCCGCACATGGGCTGGAACACCGTCCAGACCTCCGCCGGGTCGACGCTCTTCCAGGGCCTGGACGACGACGCCCGCTTCTACTTCGTGCACTCCTACGCCGTGCACCACTGGACCCTCGAAGTCGCGAACCCGGCGATGCGCGCCCCGCACGTCACCTGGTCCACGCACGGCGAGCCCTTCGTGGCGGCCGTCGAGAACGGCGCCCTGTGCGCCACCCAGTTCCACCCCGAGAAGTCCGGCGACGCCGGCGCCCAGCTCCTCACCAACTGGATCGGAACCCTGTGAGCACCCTCGAACTCCTTCCCGCCGTCGACGTCCGCGACGGCCAGGCCGTACGCCTCGTCCACGGCGAGTCCGGCTCGGAGACCTCCTACGGCTCCCCGCTGGAGGCCGCCCTCGCCTGGCAGCGGTCGGGCGCCGAGTGGCTGCACCTGGTCGACCTGGACGCGGCGTTCGGCACCGGTGACAACCGCGAGCTGATCTCCGAGGTCGCGGGAGCCATGGACATCAAGGTCGAGCTGTCCGGCGGCATCCGCGACGACGCCTCGCTGGCCGCCGCGCTCGCCACCGGCTGCACCCGCGTCAACCTCGGCACCGCCGCCCTGGAGACCCCCGAGTGGGTCGCCAAGGTCATCGCCGAGCACGGCGACAAGATCGCCGTCGGTCTCGACGTACGCGGCACCACGCTGCGCGGCCGCGGCTGGACCCGCGACGGCGGCGACCTCTACGAGACCCTGGAGCGCCTGAACGCCGAGGGCTGCGCGCGCTACGTGGTCACCGACATCGCCAAGGACGGCACGCTCCAGGGCCCCAACCTGGAGCTGCTGCGCAACGTCTGCGCGGCGACGGACCGCCCCGTGGTCGCCTCCGGCGGTGTCTCGTCGCTGGACGATTTGCGCGCCATCTCCGAGCTCGTCCCGCTCGGCGTCGAGGGCGCGATCGTCGGCAAGGCGCTGTACGCGAAGGCGTTCACGCTCGAAGAGGCGCTCGCCGCGGTGGCCTCGTCATGAGCGACGCCGTGCGCCGGGTGAACACGGGCGGCCCCTGGGAGGAGGCCATCGGCTACTCCCGCGCCGTCGAACTGCCGAACGGCCTCGTCCTGGTCTCCGGCTGCACCTCCGTGGTGAACGGCGTGATCGACGCCGGCACCCCGTACGACCAGACCGTCAACGCCTTCCGGGCCGCCTTCGACGCGCTCAAGAAGCTCGGCCTCGGCCGCGAGCACGTCGTACGCACCCGCATGTACCTCACGCACGCCCGTGACGTTGACGACGTGGGCCGCGCCCACAAGGAACTCTTCGACGACGTCCGCCCGGCCGCCTCCCTGCTGATCGTCTCCGGCTTCATCGACCCCAGCCTGGTCGTCGAGGTCGAGGTGGAGGCATACGGTCCGCGCGCCGCCCAGGGAGGCACGGCATGACCCTCTCCGTACGCGTGATCCCCTGCCTCGACGTGGACAACGGCCGCGTCGTCAAGGGCGTCAACTTCCAGAACCTGCGCGACGCGGGCGACCCCGTCGAGATGGCCAAGGTGTACGACGCCGAGGGCGCCGACGAGCTGACCTTCCTGGACATCACCGCGTCCTCGGGCAACCGCGAGACGACGTACGACGTGGTGCGCCGCACCGCCGAGCAGGTCTTCATCCCGCTCACGGTCGGCGGCGGCGTCCGCACCGCCGAGGACGTCGACAAGCTGCTGCGCGCGGGCGCGGACAAGGTCGGCGTCAACACGGCGGCGATCGCCCGCCCCGACCTGATCCGCGAGATCGCCGAGCGCTTCGGCCGCCAGGTCCTCGTCCTCTCCGTGGACGCGCGCCGCACCCCCTCCGGCTCCTTCGAGGTCACGACCCACGGCGGCCGCACGTCCGCCGGCATCGACGCCGTCGAATGGGCGCACGAGGCCGCGGAGCTGGGCGCGGGCGAGATCCTGCTCAACTCGATGGACGCCGACGGCACCAAGGACGGCTACGACATCGAGATGGTCTCGGCGGTCCGCAAGCACGTCACGGTCCCGGTCATCGCCTCCGGCGGCGCGGGCCGCCTGGAGCACTTCCCCCCGGCGATCGCGGCGGGCGCGGACGCGGTCCTCGCGGCATCGGTCTTCCACTTCGGCGATCTGCGGATCGGTGAGGTGAAGGAGACGCTGCGCGAGGCCGGGCACCCGGTGAGGTGATCACCGTCGGCATCCGAGGCCCCGGCCGCTCGTGGAGCGGCCGGGGCCTTCGCCGTCGGTCAGGGTCCTTCGTCGTCGTCCTTCGTCGTCGGTCACGGGGGCGGGCGCCCCTCAGAGCCCCAGCTGTTTCGTCTCGTGGAGGATGGCGATCGCGTCCTTGTCGCCTTCCAGGGACACATCGGCCGCCTCCTGCCTGCCGTACGCGAACAGCAGCAGTTCGGACGGCTCGCCCGTCGCCGTCACCACCGGGGCGCCCTTGTGGGCCACCACCGTCTGCCCGTCCGGGCGGCGCAGCACCAGGCCCACCGGAGCCTTGCGGCCCACCAGGCGGGCGGTCCGTTCCAGACTGGACCACAGGGCGTCCGAGAAGACCGGGTCGAGTGCGCGCGGCGTCCAGTCGGGCTGGGCCCGGCGCACGTCCTCGGTGTGGATGTAGAACTCGACGGCGTTCGACGCCTCGTCGATCTGCTTGAGCGAGAAGGGTGAGAAACGCGGCGGGCCCGTCCTGATCAGCTGGATCAGCTCTTCGTACGGCTTCGCGGCGAACTCGGCCTGCACCCGCTCCAGGCGCCCCGCCAGCTGCTTGATCAGGAGCCCGCCCGCCGCGTCCGCGCGGCGCTCGCGCACCACCACGTGGGCCGCGAGGTCCCGGGTCCGCCAGCCTTCGCAGAGCGTGGGGGCCTCAGGGCCCTGGGCCTCCAACAGGTCGGCGAGGAGAAGTCGTTCACGCTTCGCATGGGTGGACATGCCGGCCAGCCTACGACCGGCGGGCCGGTCCGGACAGTGGACACCCCCCGGACCCGCCGCGCCGGCGCGGCACAATGGGCGGCATGACCAGCGTTTCCCCGCCCAGCAGCGGCCTCGACCCGGAGATCGCCGCGCGCCTCAAGCGCAGCGCCGACGGCCTCCTCCCCGCCATCGCCCAGCAGTACGACACCGGAGAGGTGCTCATGCTCGGCTGGATGGACGACGAGGCGCTGCACCGCACCCTCACCACCGGGCGGTGCACCTACTGGTCCCGCAGCCGCCAGGAGTACTGGGTCAAGGGCGACACCTCCGGGCACTTCCAGTACGTCAAGGAGGTGGCCCTCGACTGCGACGCGGACACCGTCCTCGTCCAGGTCGACCAGGTCGGCGCGGCCTGCCACACCGGCACCCGCACCTGCTTCGACTCCGACGTGCTGCCCTTGTCCGGCGTACCGGCGCCCGGTCAGTAGGGTCTGCTGCCATGGACCTCGAGACCTTCCGCAAGCTCGCGACCGACCGCCGAGTGATCCCCGTCAGCCGCAGGCTCCTCGCGGACGGCGACACCCCCGTCGGCCTCTACCGCAAGCTCGCCGCCGAACGCCCCGGCACCTTCCTCCTGGAGTCCGCCGAGAACGGCCGCAGTTGGTCCCGCTACTCCTTCGTCGGCGTCCGCAGCGCCGCCACCCTCACCGTCCAGGACGGCGAGGCCCACTGGCTGGGCACCCCGCCCGTCGGCGTCCCCACCTCCGGCGACCCGCTCGACGCCCTGCGCGCCACCGTCGACATACTGCACACCCCCCGCGACCTGATCGCCGACGCGGGCCTGCCGCCCTTCACCGGCGGCATGGTCGGCTACCTCGGCTACGACATCGTGCGCCGCCTGGAGAAGATCGGCCCCGGCGAGCGGGACGACCTGCGGCTGCCCGAGCTGACGATGCTGCTCACCAGCGACCTCGCCGTCCTGGACCACTGGGACGGCTCGGTCCTGCTGATCGCCAACGCCATCAACCACAACGACCTCGACACCGGCGTCGACGAGGCGTTCGCCGACGCCGTCGCCCGGCTCGACGCCATGGAGGCCGACCTCTCGCGCCCCGTCGCCCAGCCCCCCGCCGCGCTCCCGCCCTCCGAGCTGCCCCAGTACACCGCGCTCTGGGGCGGCGGGCAGTACCAGGAGGCCGTCGAGGACATCAAGGAGCGCATCCGGGCCGGCGACGCCTTCCAGGTCGTGCCCTCGCAGCGGTTCGAGACCCCGTGCGAGGCGAGCGCGCTGGACGTGTACCGGGTGCTGCGGGCCACCAACCCGTCGCCCTACATGTACCTCCTGCGCTTCGACGGGTTCGACGTCGTGGGCTCCAGCCCCGAGGCCCTCGTCAAGGTCGCGGACGGGCGCGCCCTGCTCCACCCCATCGCAGGCACCCGCCACCGCGGCGCCACCCCGCGGGAGGACCAGGCGCTCGCCGAGGAACTCCTCGCCGATCCCAAGGAGCGCGCCGAGCACCTGATGCTCGTCGACCTCGGCCGCAACGACCTGGGCCGCGTCTGCGAGCCGGGCTCCGTCGAGGTCGTGGACTTCATGTCCATCGAGAAGTACTCCCACGTCATGCACATCGTCTCGACGGTCACCGGCCGGGTCGCCCCGGGCCGCACCGCCTTCGACGTGCTCACCGCCTGCTTCCCCGCGGGCACCCTCTCCGGCGCCCCCAAGCCCCGCGCGATGCAGATCATCGACGAACTGGAGCCCTCCCGGCGCGGCCTGTACGGCGGCTGCGTCGGCTACCTCGACTTCGCGGGCGACTCCGACACCGCCATCGCCATCCGCACCGCCCTGCTGCGCGACGGCATGGCATACGTGCAGGCCGGAGCCGGTGTCGTCGCCGACTCCGACCCCGTCGCCGAGGACACGGAGTGCCGCAACAAGGCCGCCGCCGTGCTGCGCGCCATCCACACGGCCAACCGGATGCACGCCCCCGGGAAGCCGTGAGGGAGACGTGAGGGATAGTGGACAGGTGACTTCCGCAGTACCACCGCCCCGGACCGACACCCCGCCCGAGCCCGCCGGGCCCGCCCGGCCCGCCGAGACCAGGGAACAGCGCGGCAGCCGGCGCAGCATCGCCGCCGCGCTGCTGCTCGGCGCCATGGGCGCGGCCCTCGCGCTGCTCGCCTCCCGGCAGACCTGGGCGCGCGGGACCGCGTCGGTGGCGGGCGGCGACCCGCCCCCGACCGCCGCCGGCGGCGACGTCACGGGCGTGCCCGCGGCCCTCGCGATAGTGGGCCTCGCCGCCCTCGTCGCGATCTTCGCGGTCCGCCGCACCGGACGCCTCCTGGTCTCCCTGCTGCTCACGCTGAGCGGCGCGGGCACCGTGGCCGCCGCCCTGCTCGGCGCGGGCGACAGCGCCGCCCTCGACGAGAAGGCCGCCACCGCGTCCGGCGACGCCGCCGCCACCATCGGCGGCCTGACCCACACCGGCTGGCCCTACGCCGCGGCCGCCGCGGGCGTCCTCCTCCTGCTCGCGGGCCTGCTCGCCCTCACGTACGGTCGCTCATGGCCCGCCATGTCGGGGCGCTACGAACGCGACGGCTCACCGAGCCCCCGCAAGGCGCGCCGCGCCCCGGACCCGGAGCGGCCCGAGGAACTGTGGAAGGCCCTGGACCGGGGCGAGGACCCGACGCGCGAAGCGTGACCCCGCGCTCAGGCCGTACGCGCCGGTACGGGACAATGACAGCGAGCGTCCGACTCGCGGTGGGCCTCCCGCCCACCACCACGCATACAGCAACGAGGAGCAAGTCATGGCGGGCAGCAGCCACGGACACACCCCGGCCGCCTGGACCGGTGTCATCATCGCCTTCATCGGTTTCTGCGTCGCGGGTGCCTTCATGGTGATGGCCAACGTGCCCGGGTTCTGGGCGGGCATGGCCCTCATCGTGGTCGGCGGCCTCGTCGGCGCCGTCATGCGCGCCATGGGCCTCGGCCAGGACAAGAGTCAGCAGCGCCACGTCGTGCGCTCCGAGAGCTGACCCGCGCCGAACGCAAAGAGGCGGTCCGGCAGGTGCCGGGGCCGCCTCTCGTGCTGTCCGGCCACCGGGCGGCAGGCCCCCGGGCGGGGCACAATGCACGCGTGAGAGCCGAACCCGAGAGCGCCGGGACCAGCCGTGAGGGCGCGCCCCCGCTCCTGGCCCGCCTGCTCGCGCCGGCCGGTGTGCTCGCCGCCGTCGCCGGTGCCTTCGCGTACGTCGGCGCCGTCGACCCCAACGAACCCGGCCACTACCCCGCCTGCCCGCTCCTGCGCCTCACCGGCGTCTACTGCCCCGGCTGCGGCGGGCTGCGCAGCGCCCACGCCGTCGCCCACGGCGACCTCGCCACGGCCCTCGGCGCCAACGCGCTCGCCGTCGCCGGCTACGGCCTCTTCGCGATGCTGTGGGCCGTCTGGGCGGTCCGCGTGGCGCGCGGACGGCCCTTCCGGGTCGAGCTGCGCCCGGCCCGGCTGTGGGGCGTCGGGGTCCTGGTGGCGGCCTTCACCCTTGTCCGCAATCTGCCGTTCGGGTCATGGCTGCATCCCTGAAACCGCAGGCCGCAGGGGTGACGCATGTCCAGGTCGTGGGACGGCGTCAACCGGATGCGGGGCCTTCGCCCTCCTGCGGATACCATCACAGTGACCAGCTTGAACCTCAGCTTGAACCGTCAGGGAAGGGGACCGCTCGCGTGAGTGTGCTCGACGAGATCATCGACGGAGTCCGTGCCGACCTCGCGGAGCGGCAGGCGCGCGTCGGCCTCGACGAGCTCAAGGAGCGCGCGGCCAAGGCCCCCGCGGCCAAGGACGGCGCGGCCGCCCTGCGCGGCGACGGCGTCAAGGTCATCTGCGAGGTCAAGCGCTCCAGCCCCTCCAAGGGCGCCCTCGCCGCCATCGCCGACCCGGCCGGTCTCGCCGCGGACTACGAGGCGGGCGGCGCCGCCGTCATCTCCGTGCTCACCGAGGAGCGCCGCTTCGGCGGCTCGCTCGCCGACCTGGAGGCCGTCCGCGCCAAGGTCGACGTACCGGTGCTGCGCAAGGACTTCATCGTCACCTCCTACCAGCTGTGGGAGGCCCGCGCGTACGGCGCCGACCTCGCGCTGCTGATCGTGGCCGCCCTGGACCAGCCCGCCCTGGAGTCCCTCATCGAGCGCGCCGAGTCGATCGGCCTCACGCCGATCGTCGAGGTCCACGACGAGGAGGAGGCCGAGCGCGCCGTCGACGCGGGCGCCCGCGTCATCGGCGTCAACGCCCGCGACCTCAAGACCCTCAAGGTCGACCGTACCGTGTTCGAGCGGATCGCCCCCGAGCTGCCGGACAGCGTCGTCAAGATCGCCGAGTCCGGAGTCCGCGGCCCGCACGACCTGATCGCGTACGCCAACGCGGGCGCCGACGCGGTCCTCGTGGGCGAGTCCCTGGTGACCGGCCGCGACCCGAAGACCGCGGTCTCCGACCTGGTCGCCGCGGGCGCGCACCCCGCCCTGCGGCACGGACGGGGCTGACCGCACCCCATGGCCATCTCCGCCCGCCTCGCACCCGGCTGCCGCCCCCGCGGCTGCCGGGCGCCCGCGCGGCGGGTGCGGGGCAGGCGGGTGCGGTACCACATCGGCTCGGAGCCGGGCCAGATCCCCGGCATGCGATGGCAACGCGGCGCCGCCTGAACTGAAGAGCCCTCGCGCCGTTGCCGGCCAGGGTTTCGTCGCGACCGCGGCCCTTCATGGGCTTGTCGCGCAGTTCCCCGCGCCCCTGAAGGGGCGCACCAGCGCCCATCGCCATCGCCGTCCCTGACAAGGATCCCGCCATGCCCAGCCAGTTCTTCATCCCCGACCCCGAGGGTCAAGTCCCCAGCACCGAAGGCTACTTCGGCGCCTTCGGCGGCAAGTTCATCCCGGAGGCCCTGGTCGCCGCCGTGGACGAGGTCGCCGTCGAGTACGACAAGGCCAAGAGCGACCCGGAGTTCGCCCGCGAACTCGACGACCTCCTGGTCCACTACACCGGCCGCCCCAGCAGCCTCACCGAGGTCCCCCGCTTCGCGGAGCACGCGGGAGGCGCCCGTGTCTTCCTCAAGCGCGAGGACCTGAACCACACCGGCTCACACAAGATCAACAACGTTCTCGGCCAGGCCCTGCTCACCAAGCGCATGGGCAAGACCCGCGTCATCGCCGAGACCGGCGCCGGCCAGCACGGCGTCGCCACGGCCACCGCCTGCGCGCTCTTCGGCCTCGAATGCACCATCTACATGGGCGAGATCGACACCGAGCGCCAGGCACTGAACGTGGCCCGCATGCGCATGCTCGGCGCCGAGGTCATCGCCGTGAAGTCCGGCAGCCGCACCCTGAAGGACGCCATCAACGAGGCGTTCCGCGACTGGGTCGCCAACGTCGACCGCACCCACTACCTCTTCGGGACCGTCGCCGGACCGCACCCCTTCCCCGCCATGGTCCGCGACTTCCACCGCGTCATCGGCGTCGAGGCCCGCCGCCAGATCCTGGAGCGCGCCGGACGGCTGCCCGACGCCGCCGTCGCCTGCGTGGGCGGCGGCTCCAACGCCATCGGCCTCTTCCACGCCTTCATCCCGGACGCGGACGTACGCCTCATCGGCTGCGAGCCCGCCGGACACGGCGTCGAGACCGGCGAGCACGCGGCCACGCTGACCGCGGGCGAACCGGGCATCCTGCACGGCTCCCGCAGTTACGTCCTCCAGGACGAGGAGGGCCAGATCACCGAGCCCTACTCGATCTCGGCGGGCCTCGACTACCCGGGCATCGGCCCCGAGCACGCCTACCTCAAGGACAGCGGCCGCGGCGAGTACCGCGCCGTCACCGACGACGCCGCCATGCGGGCGCTGCGCCTCCTGTCCCGCACCGAGGGCATCATCCCGGCCATCGAGAGCGCCCACGCGCTCGCCGGAGCCCTCGACGTCGGCAAGGAGCTCGGCGAGGACGGCCTCATCGTCGTCAACCTCTCCGGGCGCGGCGACAAGGACATGGACACGGCCGCGCGCTACTTCGGCCTGTACGACACGGACGCCACCGTCGAGGCGGACGCGTCCGCCACCGGTGCGGAGATCAAGGGGGACGCCAAGTGAGCGGCAACATGCGGCTGTTGAACGACACCCTGGCGGTCGCCGAGGCCGAGGGGCGCTCCGCGCTCATCGCGTACCTCCCCGCCGGATTCCCCACCGTCGACGGCGGCATCGCGGCCGTCAAGGCGGTCTTCGACGGCGGCGCGGACGTGGTCGAGGTCGGACTGCCGCACAGCGACCCGGTGCTCGACGGGCCGGTCATCCAGACCGCCGACGACATCGCCCTGCGCGGCGGCCTCAAGATCCGCGACGTGATGCGCACGGTCCGCGAGGCCCACGAGGCGACCGGCAAGCCGGTGCTCGTCATGACGTACTGGAACCCGATCGACCGCTACGGCGTGGAGCGCTTCACCGCCGAGCTCGCCGAGGCGGGCGGCGCCGGGTGCATCCTGCCCGACCTGCCCGTCCAGGAGTCCGGGCTGTGGCGCGAGCACGCCGAGAAGCACGATCTGGCCACCGTCTTCGTCGTCGCGCCGAGCAGCAAGGACGAGCGGCTCGCCACGATCACGGCGGCCGGCTCCGGCTTCGTGTACGCGGCGTCGCTGATGGGCGTCACGGGCACCCGCGAGTCCGTCGGCGAGCAGGCGGAGGACCTGGTGCGGCGCACCAAGGCCACCACCGACCTGCCGGTCTGCGTGGGCCTCGGCGTCTCCAACGCCCGCCAGGCCGCCGAGGTCGCGCGCTTCGCCGACGGTGTGATCGTCGGCTCGGCCTTCGTGCAGCGGATGCTCGACGCCGCGGACGAGGCCGCCGGGCTCGCCGCCGTGCGCGCGCTGGCGGCCGAGCTCGCGGACGGGGTGCGCGGCAAGGCGTAACTCGTACGGGTGGTCCTGGACCGGGGAGGCACGCTCGTGCCTCCCCGGTTCGTTGGCGGGGTGTGAGTGAGAAGAACCGTGAGGCAAAGCGATCGGCCCGTGAGCGGCTGACGGAAGAGCGAGAGCGACAGAAGGCGCGTGACAAGCGGCGCCGGGCGCTGATCGTGGGCGCCGCGGTGGTCGGCGTCCTCGGCCTCGCCGCCGTCGTGGGGCTGCTCGCCGCCAATTCCGGCGACGACAAGAGCGACACCTCGGGCCCGGTGGCGGTCCCGGCGGGAGCCGCGGGCGAGGACCGGCTGACGATCCCCCTCGGCAAGGCCGACGCCAAGGCGACCCTCACCATCTGGGAGGACTTCCGCTGCCCGGCCTGCAAGCAGTTCGAGGACGCCTACCGCTCGACGATCAACGACCTCGCCGAGAAGGGCCGGCTCAAGGTCGAATACCACCTGGCCACCCTCATCGACGGGAACATGGGCGGCAGCGGCTCCCTGCGCGCGGCCAACGCCGCGGCGTGCGCCCAGGACGCCGGCAAGTTCCCCGCCTACCACGACGTGCTCTTCAAGAACCAGCCCCCGGAGACCGAGGACGCGTTCGGGAACAACGGCAAGCTGATCGAGCTCGCCGGCCAGGTCGACGGCCTCGTCACGGACCCCTTCAAGAAGTGCGTCGAGGACGGCAAGCACGACAGCTGGGTCGCCAAGTCGAACAAGGCCTTCCAGGACGCGAAGCTGCAGGGCACGCCGACCGTGCTGCTCGACGGCAAGAGCGTCTTCGGCGATCAGCAGAACCCGCTGACCCCGCGGAAGCTGCGGCAGAAGGTGGAGGAGGCCGACAAGAGCTAGCTCCCGCGAACCGCGCGCCTGTTATGGACCCGTAGCCGGGCTGGTTGCCGCCCCCACCACCCGGCACGGTAGCGTCGGACCTGCCATGGACCTTGCCTACATTCCCAGCCCGTCCCGCGGTGTGGTCGAACTCGGACCCATTCCGCTGCGCGGCTACGCGTTCTGCATCATCATCGGCGTCTTCGTGGCCGTCTGGCTCGGCAACAAGCGGTGGGTCGCCCGCGGGGGCCGGCCCGGCACCGTGGCCGACATCGCCGTGTGGGCCGTGCCGTTCGGCCTCGTGGGCGGGCGTCTCTACCACGTGATCACGGACTACCAGCTGTACTTCAGCGAGGGCCGTGACTGGGTCGACGCCTTCAAGATCTGGGAAGGCGGCCTCGGCATCTGGGGCGCCATCGCGCTCGGCGCGGTCGGCGCGTGGATCGGCTGCCGCCGCCGGGGCATCCCGCTGCCGGCCTGGGCCGACGCGCTGGCCCCCGGCATCGCCCTCGCCCAGGCCATCGGCCGCTGGGGCAACTGGTTCAACCAGGAGCTGTACGGCAGGGCCACGGACGTGCCGTGGGCGCTGAAGATCACCTCGGCGGAGGACGGCCGGGTCCCCGGCACGTACCACCCCACGTTCCTGTACGAGTCCCTGTGGTGCGTCGGCGTCGCCCTTCTCGTCATCTGGGCCGACCGCCGCTTCAAGCTGGGGCACGGCCGGACGTTCGCGCTGTACGTCGCCTCGTACTGCGCCGGGCGCGGCTGGATCGAGTACATGCGGGTGGACGACGCACACCACGTGCTGGGCCTGCGGCTCAACGTCTGGACCGCGATCGTGGTCTTCGTGCTGGCGGTCGTCTACTTCGTGCTGTCGGCGAAGAAGCGGCCGGGGCGCGAGGAGATCGTGGAACCGGGTGCGGTGGACTCCGGCAAGGGTGACAGCGGCGGTGACAGTGCCGGTGACGGCGGCTCCGTGAAGCTCACCAAGGGGGAGAAGACCCCCGAGACCAAGGCCGGGTCCGAGGCGGAGACCAAGGCTGGGGCCGAGTCCGCCGAGAAGAGCTGACGCCTTCGGGCCGTACGTCGACGGGGCCGCCGGATCGGTTGAACCGGCGGCCCCTCGCTTTCGGCTAGCGCAGACGTTGCGCCAGGGCCAGGTTCCGCTGCGCGCCCTCCACCACCGCCTTGTCCACGAAGCGGCCGTCGGGGAGGGCGAGGGCGCCCTCGTCCGTCGTCGCCGCCTTGGTGATCGCCTCCGCCTGTTCGATCTCCTCGGCGGTGGGCAGGTAGGCCCGTTCGATCACCGGGAGCTGGCGGGGGTGGATCGCCGCGCGGCCCAGGAAGCCGAGGGCGCGGCCCCGGGCGCAGGACGCGGCAAGGCCGTCGAGGTCACGGATGTCGGGGTGGACCGACTGGCCGGGCGGGGGCAGGCCCGCCGCCCGCGCGGCAACCACCACGCGGGAGCGCGCCCAGTCCAGGCCCGCGTCCTCCCGAACGCCGAGGTCGGCGCGGAGGTCCGCCTCGCCGAGGGAGAGGCCGTGCAGCGCCGGGTGCGCGGTGGCGATGGCGAAGGCGTGCTCCAGGCCGAGCGCCGACTCGATGAGGGCGTGCAGGCTGGGGGAGCCGCCGTCGGCGGGGACCGCGCGTTCCGCGACGCGGATCACGTCGGCACGGGAGGTGACCTTCGGCAGGCGCAGGCCCGCCACACCGGGGAGCGGGGCGATCGCGCGGAGATCGGCGTCGGCGAGGGGCGTGCCCAGGGTGTTCACCCGGACGTGGACGGGGACGGGGGGCGGCTGCGGGTCCGAGAGGAGTTCCGCCGTGGCCGACCGGGCGTACTCCTTGCGGGCGGGGGCGACCGCGTCCTCCAGGTCGACGATCACCACGTCGGCGCCCGCGTGCAGGGCCTTGGCCACCACCTCGGGCCGGTCGCCGGGGACGTAGAGCCAGGTCAGGGGGTGGGCGACGGTGGCGGTCACAGGGCGCCCTCCTTGCGGAGGGTGGTGATCTCCCGGTCGGTCAGGCCGAGTTCGATCAGGACCTCGTCGGTGTCGGCGCCGTGCGGGCGGCCCGCCCAGCCGATCGCGCCGGGGGTCTCGGAGAGGCGGAAGAGCACGTTCTGCATGCGCAGCGGGCCGAGCTCCGGGTCCTCGACGGTGGTGAGCGTGCCGAGGGCGGCGTACTGCGGGTCCGTCATGACGTCGCGTACGTCCTGGATGGGGGCGACCGCCGCCTGTGCCTTCTCGAAGGCCGCGATCACCTCGGCGCGGGTGTGGCGGGCGATCCAGCCGCCGACCGCCTCGTCGAGGACGTCGGCGTGGGCGGCGCGCTCCGCGCCCGAGGCGAACCACGGCTCGGCGATCAGCTCCGGGCGGCCGACCAGGCGCAGCACGCGCTCCGCGACGGACTGCGCCGAGGTGGAGACGGCGACCCAGCGGCCGTCGGCGGTGCGGTAGGTGTTGCGGGGCGCGTTGTTGGTGGAGCGGTTGCCGGTGCGGGGCTGGACGAAGCCCAGTTGGTCGTACCAGAGCGGCTGGGGGCCGAGGACCGTGAGGATCGGTTCGATGATCGCCATGTCCACCACCTGCCCGCGTCCGGTGCGCTCACGTGCCGCGAGGGCCGTCAGCACCGCGTACGCCGTCGCCAGGCCCGCGATCGAGTCGGCGAGGCCGAAGGGCGGCAGCGTCGGGGGCCCGTCGGGGTCACCGGTGATCGCGGCGAAACCGCTCATGGCCTCGGCGAGCGTGCCGAAGCCGGGGCGGCGGGCGTACGGGCCGAACTGGCCGAAGCCCGTGACGCGGGCCAGGACCAGGCGCGGGTTGGCCGCGCACAGCTCGTCCCAGCCGAGGTCCCACCTCTCCAGGGTGCCGGGGCGGAAGTTCTCCACGACGACGTCGGCGGTGGCGGCGAGGCGCAGCAGGGTGTCGCGGCCGCCGGGTGTGGACAGGTCCAGCGTCATCGTGCGCTTGTTGCGGCCGAGCAGCTTCCACCACAGGCCCACGCCGTCCTTCGACGGGCCGTGGCCGCGGGAGGGGTCCGGGCGGCTCGGGTGCTCGACCTTGACGACCTCCGCGCCGAAGTCACCGAGCATCGTGGCGGCGAGGGGGCCCGCGAAGAGGGTGGCCAGGTCCAGGACGCGCAGGCCGGTGAGGGGCGGGGCCGTGGGCGGCGGTGTGGTGGGCGGCTGCGGCTCTGTCATGAGGGGGTGCCGTTCGTCGTGCTCGCGGTCGCCTCCGCCGCCTGGGTGTCGATCTCCCTGCGGCACGGCATGGCGGCGGACGCCCCCGGGCGCTGCACGGAGAGCGCCGCCGCCGAGGACGCCCAGTGGAGCGCTTCCGGCACGGGTCTGCCCTCGGCGAGGGCCACGACGAGGGCCCCGGCGAAGGTGTCGCCCGCGCCGGTCGTGTCGACCGCCGTGACCCGTGGCGCGGGCACCGTCACGGGTTCGGCGTCGCGCGTCGCGTACAGACTGCCCTGTGCGCCCAGGGTGATGACGACCTCGGGGACCTGGGCCAGGAGTGCGCGGGCGGCGGCCCGGGGGTCGTCCGCGATGCCGGTGAGGGCGGCGGCCTCGTGCTCGTTGGGCAGCAACAGGTCGGTGGCGGCGAGGAGTTCGTCGGGGAGCGGCTGGGCGGGGGCCGGGGTGAGGACCGTGCGCACCCCGTGGCGGCGGGCCGCCCGCGCCGCGGTGAGGACCCCCTTGAGCGGGATCTCCAGTTGCAGCAGCAGGGCGTCGGCGGAGGCGATCAGGGCCTCGTCGCCGGGGGTGAGGCCCTTGACGGTGCCGTTGGCGCCGGGGACGACGACGATCGCGTTGCCGCCCTCGTCGTCGACGACGATGTGCGCGGTGCCGGTCGGCGTCTCCACCCTGCGCAGCAGGTCCGTGTCGACCCCGGAGTGTTCGAGCGAGGAGCGCAGCCGTGCGCCGAAGGTGTCGGCGCCGACCGCGCCGATCAGCGAGACGGTGGCGCCTGCGCGGGCCGCGGCGACGGCCTGGTTGGCGCCTTTGCCGCCGGGGACCGTGCGGAACTCGCGGCCCGTCACGGTCTCACCGCGCCGCGGCGCCTTGGCGACGTACGCCACGAGGTCCATGTTGGCGCTGCCGAGGACGGCGATGTGGGGCGTCGGTGTCACGGGTGTCGGTGTCATGGGCGGTGTGCCTCCCGGGCGGTGAGTTCTGCGAGGGTGTCGAAGCCGATGCCGTCGAAGCCGCCCACGGACGTGGCGAGCCGGTTCTTGAGCGGCGCCGTCCAGCGGGCGGGCAGGGCGGCCGGGCGCCCCGCCAGCAGACCCGCGACGGACCCGGCGGTCGCGCCGTTGGAGTCGGTGTCCCAGCCGCCCGAGACGGCACGCGTGATGGAGCCGGAGAAGTCGCCGTCGGCGTGGGTGAGGGCCGCGGCGAGCAGGGCGGCGTTGGGGACGACGTGGACCCAGTGGTGGGTGGGGTGGGCGGCGTGCAGCCGGTCCACGACGGCGTCGAAGTCCGTGGTCGCGGTGGCGAGGCGGATGCCGTGGCGGACGGCTTCGCCGAGCGGGGAGTCCCGGGGGACGGCCGCCAGGCCGGTGCGGAGGCAGCGGTGGACGTCGGTGTCCCCGGCCGCCGCCGCGGCGATGGTGGCGGCGGCGAACACGGCCCCGTGGACACCGTCCCCCGTGTGCGTCAACGCGGCGTCCCTGTACGCCTGTTCGGCCGCGGCCTCCGGGGCGCCGGGGTTGGTCCAGCCGTGCACGTCGGCCCGGATCAGCGCGCCGATCCACTCGCGGAAGGGGTTGCGGCGGGTGGCGGTGTGCGGGGGTTCGATGCCCTGGAGGAGGTTGCGGTAGGCGACGCGTTCGGCGGTGAACGTGCGTCCGGCCGGCAGCTCGTCCAGCCAGAGCCGCGCGACGTCCTCGGTGGTGAAGGACTTGCCGTGGCGCTGGAGGAGGACGAGGTTCAGCAGGGGGTAGTTGAGGTCGTCGTCCTCGGGCATGCCGTCGATGTTCTCGGCGAGGGAGGTGGGCGCGGAACGCTTGTTCCACGGGTACGCCGCCTTGAGCGCGGGCGGGAGTCCGCGCTCCGTGAACCAGGTCGTCAGCGGCCAGTTGCCCGTCGCCCTGGCGATGCTCCGGATGCCGTCGAGGGGCAGCTTCTCCACCGGTTTGCCGAGGAGGCAGCCGACGGCCCTGCCGAGCCAGGCGGCGTGGAGGCGGTCACGGAGGCCGGCGGGGGCGGCCCGTGCCGGGGCGGCGGGGGGGGGGGGCGGGGGGGCGGGGGCCGGGGGGGGGGGGGCGGGGGTCGGGGGGGGGGGGGGCGGGGCGGGGGGGGGGGGGGGGCGGCGGGCGGGGTGGGGGGGGGGGGGGGGGGGCGGGGCGGGGGGGGGGGGGGGGGCCGGCGGGGGGGGGGGCGGGGGGGGGCCGGGGGGGGGGGCGGGGCCGGCGGCCCCGCGGGCCTGCCGTCCCCGCGGCCCCCCGACCCGCGCCCGCCGGCCCCGCCG
>NZ_JAFEXF010000067.1 GCF_016905445.1 Streptomyces sp. G44 | reverse complement strand
GGCTTCGGGTGTGCGCCGCCGCCCACAGCGCCGACGGCCGGCGCCGCCTCGCGCAAGCGACCGGTGTGCACGAGGCGGCCGTGACGGTCGCGGGGCTGCTCTCCGGTGCGCAGGGCCCCGGGCGCGACGCGGACGGCGCCCTCGCCCTTGACCTGCTGGTGGTCCTGGACGCCCCGCAGCTGGACGTGGAGTCCGCGGCGATGCTCGTGGAGTCCCTGCCGGACGGCGCCCGCCTGGTGCTCAGCGGCGATCCGGCCGTGCTGTGGTCGGCGGGCCCCGGACGGGTCTTCGCCGACCTCGTCGCCGCCCGCTGCTGCCCGCTGGTCGTCTCGCGCACCCCGGACCCCGGCCCCTTGGGGGAGCTGACGTCCGGCATCGCGATCGGTGAGCTGAACCAGGTCGAGGCGCCCGGCAAGGAGGTCGTGCTCGTCCCGGTGCGCGATGCCGCCGAGGCGATCCACCGCACGGTGCAGCTCGTCGCGGACTCGGTGCCGAGGGCGATCGGCGTGCCCGCCGAGCAGACGCAGGTCATCACCCCGGGCCACGGCGGCGCCGCCGGCACCCGCGTGCTCAACGCCGCGCTGAAGGAGCGGCTGAACCCCGGCCCCGGCCGGTTCGGCGGCTTCGACCCCGGCGACCTGGTCGCCCATGTCCCGGCGCCGGGCCGCGTGACGCTCGGCCGTGTGGTGCGGGCCGACGCGGAGGGACTGCACCTGGAGTGCGACGGCGCCCCCGTGCTCGTACGCAGGGAGCGGGTGGAGCGCGAGGTGCGGCACGCCTGGGCGCTCACGGCACACCAGGCGGCCGGGTTGCGCCGGCCCGCCGCGGTCGTGGTGCTGCCCGGTGACGCGGCACAGACACTGACCCGGCCGTGGGTCTACACGGCGTTCAGCCGGGGCGAGCGACACCTGTCGGTCGTGCAGGGCGTCGAGCAGGCCCTGCCGCGCGCGGTGGCGGAGCGCCTCCCGAAGGACCGTACGACGCGGCTGCGGACACTGCTGCGGCCCCAGGTGCCCTCGGCGGCGTCGTGAGCCGCTGAGCCGAGCGGCGCGCCGTACGGGCCCTCGGTTCCACGAGTGAGCGCGCCGCCCGGAGGGGCGGCGCGCTCACCGGATCGTGCGAGGGACACCGCCCGAGGGGGTCAGCGGCCGGCTCCGCGTACCCCCGGGCCCGCCCCGCCGGTGCCGCGGGCCTCATCGGCCCGGCCGTCGTCCGTGGCCTCGGCGTCGTCGACCTCTTCTTCCGGCTCGTCGGCGCCCTCCGCCTCATCGATCTCGTCGATCTCGTCGAGGGGCACGGCCACGTCCGGGTCGATGTCGGGGTCCGCGTCGAGCCCGTCGAGGCCGTCCACCCCCTCAAGGCCGTCGGGTGCGTCGTGGTCCAGTTCGTCGTCGAACACCGAACTGACGTCGAAGCGGCAGACCACGTGGTGCGGGTCGGCCTGGTCGAAGGGGGCGTCGAGCCACTCCCCGGGCTCGGCCGGGGTGTCCGCCGCGGTCACCCACAGCGTGGAGTCGCCCTCCTCCAGACCGAACTCCTTGTGCCGGGAGGCGATCTCGTCCGGTTCGAACTCCCCGAAGAGGACGCCGAGCGCGCCGTGCACGGTGTCGGCCGGGCCGGTCCCTCCCTTGCCGCCCGCGTCGAGGTCGGCGACCCGCTGGGCCTGGGCGAGGAGGCGCTGCGGTTCCGCCACGGCGTAGTCGCGGCGGATCAGCACGCTCAGCGCGTTGGCCTCGTCCGGGCCCTGGTAGGGCGGCAACGCGTCGTCGGTGCCGGGGATCTCGAAGGGCGTGACCTCGTCGTAGCGGTCGTAGAGGAGTTCGTCGTACTCCTCGGCCGCGGCGGCGAGTTCGTTGAACGCTTCGTACACGGCCGGATCGTCCTCGCCCGACCTGCGTTCGACCGCGGCCAGGTGGCGGTCGAGCGCGGTCTTGACCGCCTCGGCGGCGGCACGTACCTCGGCAGCGGTGGGCTGCGCAGCATCAGACATAGTGCAGACGCTATCCGTACCGGGCCGGTGCCCGCACAATAGATGCGATGCCGGAATACGAATTTGTCGACGTGTATGTACCGCGCGGGGTCACCCGCAAGGAAGCCACACGCCTGCTGACGGACCACGCGGAGTACGGACACTGGGAGTTGGACCGCCTGAGCCTGCACCCCGACGGGAGCCGCAGAGTGCGGCTGAAACGACGGATCATCCGCCAGGTGCGGGCCACCTGGTGAGCGGGCACGGCTGATCCGGCGCGGACGGAAACGGAGCGGGCCCCGTGACGGCGGGGCCCGCTCCGTTCTGGCGTGCCCGGCGGCTGGTGACCGCCCGGCACAGGATGATCAGGCCGTCGCCCGCGCCCTGCGGTACAGCACGGTGCCCGCGAGGAGCACGCCCGCGCCCATCGGCAGCGCGATGCCGACCGGCAGCGAGCTGCCCGTCTCCGCGAGCTGCGAGGTGCCCGCGGGCGGGGTGACGGTCTGCGTGCCCGGGCCGTTCGGCTTCGCGGGCCCACCCGGCTGGTCGGGCTTGCCCGGCTGCCCCGGCTTACCGGGCTCCCCCGGCTTGCCCGGCTCTCCCGGCTTGCCGGGCTGCTCGGGCTTACCGGGCTGCTCCGGCTTGCCGGGCTGCTCGGGCTTGCCCGGCTCTCCCGGCTTCCCCGGCTCCTCCGGCTGTCCCGGCTGCTCGGGGTCCGTCGGGGGCTTCTCGCCGCCCGGCGGGGTCACCGGGCCGCCGTTGTTGGCACAGCCGTTCCCGGTGGCCGGGTTGCCGACGCCGCCGACGTTGACGCTGTTGCCGCAGACGTTCACCGGAGCGTGCACCGGCACCTGGACGTTGTTGCCGGAACCGACGCCGGGTGAGTCGCTGGTGCGCCCCTCGGCCTTGGCGCCGCCGGAGGGCTTGTGCGCGCCGCCGCCCCCCTTGTTGGCGCACTTGTTGCCCGCCGCGGGGTTCAGGGCCCCTACGACGTTCACGGTGTTGCCGCACACGTTGATCGGGGCGTGCACCGGCGCCTGGACGGAGTTGCCCGACAGCACGCCGGGAGAATCCGAAGCGCCTCCCCGGGCCGTCGAGTCCGCGTGCGCGTAGCCGCCGGACATGGCGAGTACGCCGGTCGCGGCCGCCACGGTGATCAGACCCTTGCGGGTGCCCTGTCGCATAGCTGTTCCCTGCCTTTTGCCTTCCGGAAGTCATCCGGGCCCTTGCCCGGACCTGTAATGCCCGTCGGCCCCGGAGCGCATGGCGCGCGCTCCGGGGCCGACGGACTCAGCCCCTCAAGGGGTGAGGCACAACAACGTCACTTGTTGACGCAGGTGTTGCCGAAGGTGGGGTTCAGCAGCCCGATCACGTTGACCGTGTTGCCGCAGGCGTTCACCGGAATGTGGATCGGGGCCTGGATGACGTTGCCCGAGGCGACACCGGGAGAGTTGACGGCGGCACCCTGGGCGCCGGCGTCGGCGGTGGCGATGCCCGCACCCGCGAGCACGAGACCACCGGTGGCAGCCGCAGCAGCGACGACCTTCTTCATCATGGTTCCTCCTTATTGGCAATGCAGCCCCAGCCGCGGACTGCATCACCTGTAACGAGGACGGAGTAAGGAGGCTACGAGCTGAAGAGTGCTTTCACTCTTTTCAGTCAAGTACGCACGCGCTGGCGATTATTGGAGTGTCGTTTCACCAGGAAAAACTGATGATCTCCAGCCCGGCCGGGCCCGGTCAGGACGCGTCGATGAACCGGTCGAGCACCCGGACGCCGAACTTGAGGCCGTCGACCGGCACCCGCTCGTCGACACCGTGGAACATGCCCGCGAAGTCCAGCTCCGGGGGCAGTTTCAGCGGCGCGAAGCCGAAGCCCCGGATGCCGAGGTCGTCGAAGGACTTCGCGTCCGTGCCGGCGGAGAGCATGTACGGCACGGCGCGCGCGATCGGGTCCTCGGCCCGCAGGGCCGTCTGCATGGCGTCGACGAGCGCGCCGTCGAACGTCGTCTCCAGGGCCTTGTCCGCGTGCACGTCCTCGCGCTTGACCCGCGGGCCGAGGATCCGGTCCAGGTCGGCGAGGAACTCCTCCTCGTAGCCCGGCAGATAGCGGCCGTCGACGTGCGCGGTGGCCTGGCCGGGGATCACGTTCACCTTGTAACCGGCGCCGAGCTGCGTCGGGTTGGCGGTGTTCTGGAGGGAGGCGCCGATGAGCTTGGCGATGCCGCCGAGCTTGGCGAGCGTCTCGTCCATGTTCTCCGGGTCGAGCTCGGTGCCGAGGGCGTCGCCCAGCTCGTCGAGGAAGTGCCGCAGGGTCTTGGTGACGCGCACCGGGAACTTGTGCCGCCCGAGGCGTCCGACGGCCTCCGACAGCTCGGTGATCGCGTTGTCCTTGTGGATCATCGAACCGTGACCGGCGGTGCCGTCCACGGTCAGCTTCATCCAGTGCATGCCCTTCTGGGCCGTCTCGACGAGGTAGAGCCGCAGGTTCTCGTTGACGGTGAAGGAGAAGCCGCCGACCTCGCTGATCGCCTCCGTGCACCCCTCGAAGAGGTCGGGGTGGTTGTCGACGAGGTGGCGCGCGCCGTACGTGCCGCCCGCCTCCTCGTCCGCGAGGAAGGCGAGGACGATGTCACGCGGGGGCTTGCGGCCGCTGCGCATCCGGTCCCGGACGACCGCGAGGGTCATCGCGTCCATGTCCTTCATGTCGACGGCGCCCCGGCCCCACACGCAGCCGTCCGCGATCTCCCCGGAGAAGGGGTGGTGCGTCCAGTCCACGGCGTTGGCCGGTACGACGTCGGTGTGGCCGTGGATGAGCAGCGCGGGCCGTGACGGGTCCTCGCCCTCGATCCGGGCGACCGTGGAGGCCCTGCCGGGGTGGGACTCGAAGATCTTCGGTTCGAGACCGACCTCGGCGAGCTTCTCGGCGACGTACTCGGCGGCCTTGCGCTCCCCCGGGCCCGAGTGGTCGCCGTAATTGCTCGTATCGATCTGGATCAGTTCACGACAGAGGTCGACGACCTCGTCCTCACCGGTGACGGCCTTGCCCGTGCTGGACCCGCTCACGCTGGGCTCCTCCCGCATTCGCTGCTGGTGGTCCCCCTCATCCTCTCTCCCCCCGGCTCCGCGCCCAAGGGCGGGCGGGTGCCGTCATCAGCAGTTCACGGTGGGTGGAGGGGTGATCGAGCGCCCCCGGAAGCCTGGTAATGTTCTCTGTGTCGCCGCGGGGAACACCCCGCGGAGACAGACACCTGGTCCGGGTGGCGGAATGGCAGACGCGCTAGCTTGAGGTGCTAGTGCCCTTTATCGGGCGTGGGGGTTCAAGTCCCCCCTCGGACACCAGCAAGACCCCAGTTGATCTGGGGTTTTTTGCTTTTCTGAGCAGTGTGTGACCACGCCGGTCCGCGCCCTTGGAACCTCGCGAAGGCCCCAGTTCATCGAACTGGGGCCTTCCGTGTGTGCGGTCGGGAGCCGCCGCCCCGCGTCGTCAGTTCCTCAGTTCCTTGAGGGCGATGTTCAGGCGCAGGACGTTCACGCGCGGTTCTCCCATGAAGCCGAGGGTTCGTCCCTCGGTGTTCTCGTCGACCAGGGTCTGGACCCTTGCCACGCTCACGTGGTTCTTCTGCGCCACGCGGTGGACCTGGAGGTCGGCGTAGGCCGGCGAGATGTGGGGGTCGAGGCCCGAGCCGGAGGAGGTGACCGCGTCCGCGGGGACGTCGGCGGGGACGATCTTGTGGGACGCGGTGGAGTTGTCCTCGATGACCGCCTCCTTCGCCTTCTGCACCTGCGCGATCAGCTCCTTGCTGTCGCCCGACAGGTTCGTCGCGCCGGACAGGAGCAGCTTGTATCGCGTGTTGACGCTGTTCTCGCCCAGGCCGTTCGACGGGCGCGGCTGGAACCACCGCAGGTCGGGCTCGGGGGTCTCCTGGCCCTTCTTGAGGGGGAGGTCGTAGCGCTGGCCGATGAGTTCGGAGCCGACGACCTTGCCGTCCGCCTCGATCTCGGAGCCGTTGGCCTTGTCGTGGAAGAGGGCCTGGGCGGCGCCGGTCACCGCGAGGGGGTAGAGGACGCCGCAGAGCACGGTCAGGACGAGCAGGGCGCGCAGGCCCGCGCCGAGGAGCCGGGCGGTGTTGGCCACGGAGTTGTTCATGTGCGCGTCACCCAATGCCGGGGATGAGGGAGAGGAGTACGTCGATGATCTTGATGCCGATGAACGGGGCGACGAGCCCGCCCAGCCCGTAGACGCCGAGGTTGCGCCGCAGCATCCGGTCCGCGCTCATCGGGCGGTACCGCACGCCCTTCAGGGCCAGCGGCACCAGCGCGACGATGATCAGGGCGTTGAAGATCACCGCGGAGAGGATCGCGGACTCGGGCGAGGCCAGGCCCATGATGTTGAGCTTGTCGAGGCCGGGGTAGGCCACCGCGAACATGGCGGGGATGATCGCGAAGTACTTCGCGACGTCGTTGGCGATGGAGAAGGTCGTCAGCGCGCCCCGCGTGATGAGGAGCTGCTTGCCGATCTCCACGATCTCGATCAGCTTCGTCGGGTTGGAGTCGAGGTCGACCATGTTGCCGGCCTCCTTGGCGGCCGACGTGCCCGTGTTCATCGCCACGCCCACGTCCGCCTGGGCGAGCGCGGGGGCGTCGTTGGTGCCGTCGCCCGTCATCGCCACCAGCTTGCCGCCGGCCTGCTCGCGCTTGATCAGCGCCATCTTGTCCTCGGGCGTGGCCTCGGCGAGGAAGTCGTCCACGCCCGCCTCGTCCGCGATGGCCTTGGCGGTCAGCGGGTTGTCGCCCGTGATCATGACGGTCTTGATGCCCATGCGGCGCAGTTCGTCGAAGCGTTCGCGCATGCCCTCCTTGACGACGTCCTTGAGGTGGATCACCCCGAGGACCCGGGCCCCCTCAGCGTCCTCCAGAGCCACCAGCAGCGGCGTGCCACCAGCCTGGGAAATGGCGTCGGTGAGTTGCCGGGCATCCTTCGCTACCTCTCCCCCGCGCTCCTCGACCCAGGCGATGACCGAACCGGTCGCGCCCTTGCGGACCTTGCGGCTGTCGATGTCCACGCCCGACATGCGGGTCTGCGCCGTGAACTCCACCCACTCGGCGCCGCTCAGCTCGCCCTGGTGGCGCTCGCGCAGGCCGTACTTCTCCTTGGCGAGTACGACGATGGAGCGGCCCTCGGGTGTCTCGTCGGCCAGCGAGGAGAGCTGGGCGGCGTCGGCCAGCTCGGCGGCGGTGGTGCCGCGTACGGGGACGAACTCCGCGGCCCGGCGGTTGCCGAGCGTGATGGTGCCGGTCTTGTCCAGGAGCAGGGTGGAGACGTCGCCGGCGGCCTCGACCGCCCGGCCCGACATGGCGAGGACGTTGCGCTGCACGAGGCGGTCCATGCCGGCGATGCCGATCGCGGAGAGCAGGGCGCCGATGGTGGTCGGGATGAGGCAGACGAGCAGCGCCGTCAGGACGATCAGGGAGGTCTGGTCGTCGGCCCCGGCGTAGATCGCGAAGGGCTTCAGGGTGACCACCGCGAGCAGGAAGACGATGGTGAGGGACGCCAGCAGGATGTTCAGGGCGATCTCGTTGGGCGTCTTCTGGCGGGCCGCGCCCTCGACGAGGTTGATCATGCGGTCGATGAACGTCTCACCGGGCTTCGTCGTGATCTTGATGACGATGCGGTCGGAGAGGACCTTCGTACCGCCCGTGACGGCTGAGCGGTCGCCGCCGGACTCGCGGATGACGGGGGCGGACTCGCCGGTGATCGCGGACTCGTCGACGGAGGCGACGCCCTCGACGACGTCACCGTCGCCGGGGATGATGTCGCCCGCCTCGCAGACCACGAGGTCGCCGACGCGCAGGTCGGTGCCGGGGACGTGCTCCTCGGTGCCGCGGGGCCCCTCGGTGCCGTCGGTCAGGCGGCGCGCGACCGTGTCCGTCTTGGCCTTGCGCAGCGTGTCCGCCTGCGCCTTGCCGCGGCCCTCGGCCACCGCCTCCGCGAGGTTGGCGAAGAGCGTGGTCAGCCAGAGCCAGGCGGTGATCGCCCAGCCGAACCAGTCCCCCGGGTCCTGCACCGCGAGCACGGTGGTGACCACCGAGCCGATCAGGACGACGAACATGACCGGCGACTTGACCATGACGCGCGGGTGCAGTTTGCGGACGGCGTCCGGCAGGGACTTCAGCAGCTGGGCGGGGTCGAAGAGACCCGCGCCGACCTTGCCCTCGTCGGCGGTGCGGTGCCCCGTGGGCACGTCCTGGTGCGGGGCGGGGGTGGGGACGGGTCCGGTGTCGTGCTCGTCCGTCTCGTGCTTCTCGGTGTGTGTGCTCATGACGCCAGCCCCTCGGCAAGCGGCCCCAGCGCGAGCGCGGGGAAGTAGGTGAGACCGGTGATGATCATGATGGCGCCCGTCAGCAGCCCGGTGAAGAGCGGTTTCTCGGTGCGCAGGGTGCCCGCCGTCTTCGGGACCGGCGTCTGTCCGGCCAGCGAACCCGCGAGCGCGAGGACGAACACCATGGGAAGGAAGCGGCCGAGCAGCATGGCGAGGCCGATCGTGGTGTTGAACCAGGTGGTGTCCGCGCTCAGGCCGCCGAACGCCGAGCCGTTGTTGTTGGCGCCGGACGTGAAGGCGTACAGGACCTCGGAGAAGCCGTGCGCCCCGGAGTTGAGCATCGAGTCCTTGGGCGTGGGCAGCGCCATCGAGACGGCCGTGAAGCCGAGGACGAGCGCCGGGGTGATGAGGATGTAGCAGGCCGCCAGCTTGATCTCGCGGGTGCCGATCTTCTTGCCCAGGTACTCCGGTGTACGGCCGACCATCAGGCCCGCGATGAACACGGCGATGACCGCCATGACGAGCATGCCGTAGAGGCCGGAGCCCACGCCGCCGGGCGCGATCTCGCCGAGCTGCATGCCGAGCAGCTCGATGCCGCCGCCGAAGCCGGTGTAGGAGGAGTGGAAGGAGTTCACGGCGCCCGTGGAGGTCAGCGTGGTGGCCACCGCGAAGATCGACGAACCGCCGATCCCGAAGCGCGTCTCCTTGCCCTCCGTCGCGCCGCCGGCCAGGTCGAACGCCGGGCCGCCGTGGTGGAACTCCGTCCACATCATCAGCGCCGTGAAGCCGAGCCAGATCGTCGCCATCGTGGCGAGGATCGCGTAGCCCTGCCGGACGGAGCCGACCATCTTGCCGAAGGTGCGGGTCAGCGCGAAGGGGATGACGAGGATCAGGAAGACCTCGAAGAGGTTGGAGAAGGGGCCCGGGTTCTCGAACGGGTGGGCGGAGTTGGCGTTGAAGTAGCCGCCGCCGTTGGTGCCCAGGAGCTTGATGACCTCCTGCGTGGCGATCGCGCCGCCGTTCCACAGCTGGGTGCCGCCCAGGAACTGTCCGACCCCGTGGATGCCGGAGAAGTTCTGGAGCACCCCGCAGGCGACCAGGACGAGCGCGCCGAGCACCGAGATCGGCAGCAGGATGCGCACGACGCCGCGTACCAGGTCGGCCCAGAAGTTGCCCAGTTCACCGGTACGGGACCGGGCGAAGCCGCGTACGAGAGCCACCGCCACGGCGATCCCCACCGCCGCCGAGACGAAGTTCTGTACGGCCAGGCCGGCGGTCTGCACGACGTGGCCCATGGCCTGTTCGCCGCTGTACGACTGCCAGTTGGTGTTCGCCACGAAGGAGGCGGCGGTGTTGAACGCCTGGTCCGGGTCGATGGCCCGGAAGCCGAGTGAGCCGGGCAGCGAGCCCTGGAGGCGCTGGAGGAGGTAGAGGAAGAGGACGCCGGCCCCGGAGAAGGCGAGGACGCCGCGCAGGTACGCGGTCCAGCGCATCTCGGCGTCGGGGTCGGCGCCGATGGCCTTGTACATCCACTTCTCGACGCGCAGGTGCTTCGTCGAGGTGTAGACGCGGGCCATGTGGTCGCCGAGGGGGCGGTAGGCGAGGGCGAGTGCCGCTGTCAGGGCGAGCAGTTGGAGCACGCCGGCAAGGACGGGGCTCATATCCGTACTCAGAACCTCTCCGGAAAGACGAGGGCGAGGACGAGATAGCCCAGGAGGGCGACGGCCACGAGCAGGCCGACGACGTTCTCGGCGGTCACAGCTTCGTCACCCCCTTGGCGACGAGGGCCACCAGCGCGAAGACCGCGACCGTGGTGGCGACGAAGGCCAGATCGGCCATCGTGAGCTCCTGAAGGAAGTGGATGGATGAACTGGTCGGCCGACGGCTCACGGGTGAACCAGCGGGTCCGACGGGTTAGAGGTAATCGCTGATCAGGGCGTTTTCGGCCACCGTTGACGCCGTCCATACGGTGGCGAGCGGCGTCTTGACGGCTCTCTTACGAAGCGGGTGCTCACGCGAGCCGGAGCCGCAGGCGGCAGACGGCGGCGTCGGTGTCCTTGCGGACCGCGTGGGCGACGACCGCGCCGCGCTGGTTCTGCAACAGCCGCTGCCAGGCGCGGGCCGGTTCGACCTCGGGGATCAGCACGGTGACGCGGGTGCCGGGAGAGGCGGTCTCGACATGGCGTACGTACGCGGCGACGGGGCGGCCCAGGGTGCGGCGCTCGGAGGGCAGGCGGACCAGGGGCACGCCCGGGTCCCACAGCGCCCAGTCCCGCTCCAGGGCGTCCGCGGCGGCGCGGTCCTCGGGATCGGCGTGGCAGACGGTCACCGCCCGCACCTCGTCGCCCAGCGAGACGGCGGCGGTCAGCGCCTCGCTGGTGAGGCGGGACAGGGAGGAGACGGGGACGACGACCAGGGAGCGGTCGCGGTGCGGGCAGTCGGGGACGCGGCCGAGGCCGAGCCGCTCGCCGATCGCGGTGTAGGCGCGGTGGACCGTCTCGAAGGCGGCGACGAGCAGCGGCAGGGCGACGACGATCAGCCAGGCGCCGTCGTGGAACTTGGTGGCCGTCACGACGATCGCGCTGACGCCGGTCAGCAGCGCGCCGAAGCCGTTGAGCGCCGCCTTGCCGCGCCACCGCGGGCCGCGCTCGCGGCGCCAGTGGACGACCATGCCGGTCTGCGCGAGGGTGAAGCCGACGAAGACGCCGATCGCGAAGAGCGGGACGAGGGTGTTGGTGTCGCCGCCGGAGAGGACGAGGAGCGCGGCGGAGACGGCGGCGAGGGTGAGGACGCCGTGCCGGTGGACCTGGCGGTCGGCCTTGAGGGCGAAGACGTGCGGCAGGTAGTTGTCGCGGGCCAGGAGCTTCAGGAGGACGGGCAGGCCGCCGAAGGACGTGTTCGCGGAGAGGGCGAGCAGGGTCGTCGTGGCGAACTGGACGACGTAGAAGGCCCAGTTGTGGCCGAGTGAGGCGTCCGCGAGCTGGGCGAGGACGGTGACGCCGTCGACCGGCTGGAGGTGGAAGCGGGAGATCAGCACCGCGAGGCCGATCAGCATCACGCCGAGGACGGCGCCGAGGGCGATCTCCGCGTGCTGGGCGCGGCGGGCGCGCGGGGCGCGGAAGGACGGCACGGCGTTGGCGATGGCCTCGACGCCGGTGAGCGCGGAGCAGCCGGAGGCGAAGGCCTTCAGCAGGAGCAGGGCGCCGACGGTGGTGGCGTTGTCGGCGACGACCGAGGCGTGGCCCTGTGCGGCTTCGGTGCTGACGGGGCCGGAGCGGAAGAGGCCGACGGCGATGAGGGTGAGGATCGCGAGGACGAAGACGGCGGTCGGCGCGAGGAAGGCCTTCGCGGAGTCGGCGATGCCGCGCAGGTTGACCCCGGTGACCAGGGCGAGGACGGCCAGGCAGATCCAGAGCCGGTCGCCGTACAGCCCGGGGAAGGCGGAGGTGAGGGCGGCGACTCCGGCGGTGACGGCGACGGCGACGTTCAGGACGTAGTCGAGGACCAGGGAGGCGGCGGCCACCAGGGAGGCGCGGCGGCCCAGATGGGTCCTGGCGACGGCGTAGGAGCCGCCGCCGTCGGGGAAGGCGGCGATGACCTGGCGGTAGGAGGCGACGAGGACGGCGAGCAGGCCGGCGATGGCGAGGGTCACCGGCAGGGTGAAGCCGAGGCCGTGGCCGCCGGCGGCGGCCAGGACGAGGACGATCGCCTCGGGGCCGTAGGCGACGGAGGCCATCGCGTCCAGGGACAGCGCGGCGAGGCCGGTGACCGCCGTCAGCCGGTGGCGTTCGCCGGTGTCCGGCGGCTCCTCGGGGTGAGGGGCGGTTTTCGCCGGCGCGGTGGTCAGGACGGACATGCGTACTCCTTCTGGAGCCCGGACAGGTCCGCTCAGGTTCTGTCCGGATCCAGTCGGTGCAGCGCTTCCCTTGCGCGATCTTCGCGCGTGACGGCCCGGTCTTCACGCGTTCTTGACGGCGCCGGGGGCCGGAAGCCTCCCGCGTACGGCCGGGCGGGCAGGGGCCGCCGGGGTGGGCTGCTCGGCCAGCGCGTGTCCCGTCGTGGCGTCCACGTGGTCGGGGATCTCGTCGTGGCGGTCGCCGACGGTCGAGGTGCCGGTGGGCTCGAAGAGCAGGATCTGGGCGCCGTTCGGGGCGTACGGCTTGTGTTCGGTGCCGCGCGGGACGGTGAAGACGGAGCCCTGCGGGAGGGTGACCCTGCGTTCCCCGGCGGGCTCGCGCAGGTCGATGTGGAGTTCGCCGCCGAGCACGAGGAAGAACTCGTCGGTGTCGTCGTGGACGTGCCAGAGGTGTTCGCCCTCGACCTTGGTGACGCGTACGTCGTAGTCGTTGACGGTGGTGACGATGCGGGGGCTCCACAGGGCGTCGAAGGAGGCGAGAGCCTGGGCGAGGGCGATGGGTTCGCTGTTCATGGGGTGATCTTGCGGGGTGACGGGGCGCCGCCACGAGTGCTAGAAATCGCGTATGGCGCAAGGATCCTCTCAGGCGGGTGTCTCCACCGGCCCGCTCCACCGTGTCGTCGTCATCGTCGACCGGAACTCCAACCCCTTCGAACTGGGCTGCGCCATCGAGGTGTTCGGCCTGCGCAGGCCCGAACTGGGCCGGGAGCTGTACGACTTCGCGCTGTGCTCCCCCGAGCCCGGGACCCTGATGCGGGACGGGTTCTTCACGCTCACCGGGGTCGCCGGGCTCGACGCGGCCGACTCCGCGGACACGGTGATCGTGCCGAACCGGCCGGACACCGACACGCCGCGGCGGCCCGCCGTTCTGGACGCCGTACGACGGGCGCACGCGCGCGGCGCCCGGCTCGTGGGGTTTTGCAGCGGGGCCTTCACGCTCGCCGAGGCCGGGGTGCTCGACGGCCGCAGGGCCACCGCGCACTGGCAGTGGGCGGGCTCCTTCCGGGCCCGGTTCCCGGCCGTGCGGCTCGAACCGGACGTGCTCTTCGTCGACGACGGCGACATCCTCACCGCGGCGGGCAGCGCGGCCGCGCTCGACCTGGGGCTGCACATCGTGCGCAAGGACTTCGGCGCCGAGATCGCCAACTCCGTGAGCAGGCGTCTGGTCTTCGCGGCGCACCGGGACGGCGGGCAGCGGCAGTTCGTGGAGCGGCCGGTCCCGGAGACACGGGACGCGTCCCTCGCCCCGTTGCTGGCCTGGGCGCAGGAGCGGCTGGACGAGCCCCTCACCGTGGCTGGTCTCGCGGCCCGCGCCGGACTCAGCCCCGCGACCCTGCACCGCCGCTTCCGCGCCCAGCTCGGCACCACTCCGCTGGCCTGGCTCACCGGGGAACGCGTGGCCCTGGCCTGCCGGCTCATCGAGCGCGGCGAGGAGCGGCTGGAGGTGGTCGCGCGGCGCAGCGGACTCGGCACCGCCGCCAACCTGCGGGCCAGGCTGCGCCGCGAGACGGGGCTCAGCCCGTCGGACTACCGGCGCAGGTTCGGCCCGGCCGGTGCGCCGGCCTCTGCGGGCCGGGTCGGGACAGTGCCGGGCCGGGTCCGGACAGTGCCGGGGCAAGTCGGGACAGTGCCGGGGCAGGCCCCGTCGGCCATCCCTTAGGCGATGAAGCTGCCGTCCACGTACACCCAGGCGCCGTCGAGGCGCTCGAAGCGGCTGTGCTCGTGCAGGACCTCCGGGCGGCCCCCGTCGGTGTAGCGGGCGCGGAAGGTGACCGTGCCGGTGGTGTGGAAGGCGGTGCCCTCGGTGGTCTCCTCGATCTCCAGGCCCACCCAGCGCAGCGCCGGGTCGAACTCGACGCGGGGCGGCCGGGTCCTCGGGTGCCAGGTGCGCAGGAGGTAGGCCTCGTCCCGGACCGCGAAGGCGCTGTAGCGGGAGCGCATCAGCTCCTCGGGCGCGGCGGCGACTGCCTCGCCCCGGTGCAGGCGGCCGCAGCACTTCTCGTACGGCTCGGGGTGCCCGCAGGGGCAGGGTGTGGGGCGTGCGGCGCGTCGGGACATGGCGTCCATTGTCGCCGACCCGCCGGAGCCCGGCGCCCCGGCCTTGGGGTCAGGGCGCCAGGACGTCGAGCTCGTCGAGCGCGCCCAGGGCGATCTCGCGCGTCAGCGCCTCCGCGCGGGCCGCGTCGCCCTCCCTGACCGCCTCCGCGACCTGGACGTGCAGGGAGACGGCGGGCGGGTCGGGGTCCTCGAACATCACCTGGTGGGCGGTGCGTCCCGTCAGCACCTCGGCGACGACGTCACCGAGGCGGGCGAACATCTCGTTGCCGGAGGCGTTGAGGATGACCCGGTGGAAGGCGACGTCGTGCCGGAGATAGCCCTCCAGCTGGTGACCGCGCGAGTGGGCGACCATGCCGAGCGCGCACTCGGTCAGCTCCGCGCACTGGGCGGCCGTGGCATGCCGGGCGGCGAGTGCGGCGGCGACCGGTTCGATCGCGGAACGCAGCACGGTGAGCGAGCGCAGCTGCCGCGGCCGGTCGGCTCCGGCGAGACGCCACCGGATGACCTGCGGGTCGTAGACGTTCCACTCCTCGGTGGGCAGTACGGTCACCCCCACCCGCCGCCGGGACGCGACGAGGTGCATGGACTCCAGGACCCGGACCGCCTCCCGCATCACGGAGCGGGACACCTCGAAGCGCTGGGCCAGCTCGTCCGTGCGCAGAACGCTGCCCGGCGGGTACTCGCCCGCTGTGATGGCGGGCCCGAGGCTTTCCAGTACGCGGGAGTGCAGCCCTCGGGCCTGTGCGGTCATGACGAAAGCGTACGAGGAGAGGCACGTGGGCAATAAGTCAGACTTTTACATCACAGCCTCTTGAATTCGTCATACGTAATGGGTTTCAGTGGCGTGAACGAACCGACCGATGTCGATGAAGACAGCGAAGGCAGGCAGCGATGAGCACCCCTCACGTCGTCGTGATCATGGGCGTGGCAGGGACCGGCAAGACCACGATCGGCCCCCTGCTCGCCGACCGGCTCGGCGTCCCGTACGCCGAGGGCGACGACTTCCACCCGCCGCGGAACGTCGAGAAGATGTCGTCCGGCACGCCGCTCACCGACGACGACCGCGGGCCGTGGCTCGACGCCATCGGCGCGTGGGCGCACGGGCGCGAGGGGCGCGGCGGGGTGGTCAGCAGCTCGGCGCTGAAGCGGGCCTACCGGGACCGGCTGCGGGCCGCCGCGCCCGGCGTCGTCTTCGTCCACCTCACCGGGGATCGCGAGCTCATCGAGGCCCGGATGCGGGAGCGCAAGGGGCACTTCATGCCCACGGCGCTGCTCGATTCGCAGTTCGCCACCTTGCAGCCGCTCGGGGCGGACGAGGCCGGGGTCGCCGTGGATGTCGCCGGGTCCCCGCAGGAGATCGCCGAGCGGGCCGTGGAGGCCCTGCGCGGCCTCGAAGTGCCGTCGTAGGCGCCGCACTCCCCCCGCACTGAACCGCCCACCATCACGTACACCTCGTACAAGGAAACAACCGTGACCCATCTCAGCGTCGAGATGCTGGCAGCGGACCCCGTCGAGCCGATCACCTCGGCGGGCCATGCCCAGCTGGGGATCGCCGTCCTCGCGGGCATCGCCGTCATCGTCCTGCTCATCACCAAGTTCAAGCTGCACGCGTTCCTCGCGCTGACCGTCGGGTCGCTCGGGCTCGGCGCCTTCGCGGGCGCCCCGCTCGACAAGGCCATCGCCAGTTTCACGGCCGGTCTCGGGTCGACCGTCGCGGGCGTGGGCGTGCTGATCGCGCTCGGCGCGATCCTCGGCAAGCTGCTCGCCGACTCCGGGGGCGCGGACCAGATCGTCGACACGATCCTCGCCAGATGGGGAGGGATGGGGCCGCAGGCCACTCTTCAGAAGGGCGGCGGGCGACGGGCGGGCGGGCGCGCGATGCCGTGGGCGATGGTGCTCATCGCCTCCGTCATCGGTCTGCCGTTGTTCTTCGAGGTCGGCATCGTGCTGCTGATCCCGGTCGTCCTGATGGTCGCCAAGCGCGGCAACTACTCGCTGATGCGGATCGGCATCCCGGCGCTGGCCGGTCTCTCCGTGATGCACGGGCTCATCCCGCCGCACCCCGGCCCGCTCGTCGCCATCGACGCGGTCGAGGCCAACCTCGGTGTCACCCTGGCACTCGGCGTCCTCGTCGCGATCCCCACGGTGATCATCGCGGGCCCGCTGTTCTCGAAGTACGCGGCGCGCTGGGTGGACGTACCGGCGCCCGAGAAGATGATTCCGCAGCGCCCGTCGGAGGAGCTGGAGAGGCGTCCGGGCTTCGGCGTCACGGTGGCGACGGTGCTGCTGCCCGTCGTGCTGATGCTGGCCAAGGCGCTGGTGGACATCGTGGTCGACGACCCCGAGGCCACCGTGCAGCGGGTCTTCGACGTCGTCGGGTCGCCGCTGGTCGCGCTGCTGGCCGCGGTGATCGTCGGGATGTTCACGCTGGGCCGCGCGGCCGGTTTCACGAAGGACCGGCTGTCGGCGACCGTCGAGAAGTCGCTCGCCCCGATCGCGGGCGTCCTGATGATCGTGGGCGCGGGCGGCGGCTTCAAGCAGACGCTCATCGACATCGGCGTGGGCCAGATGATCCTGGACTTCTCCGAGGACTGGTCGATCCCCGCGCTGCTGCTCGCCTGGCTGATCGCGGTGGCGATCCGGCTCGCGACGGGTTCGGCGACGGTGGCGACGATCTCGGCGGCGGGTCTGGTCGCGCCGCTGGCCGCCGACATGTCGACCTCGCACACGGCGCTGCTCGTGCTGGCCATCGGCGCGGGTTCGCTGTTCTTCTCGCACGTCAACGACGCCGGGTTCTGGCTCGTCAAGGAGTACTTCGGCCTGGACGTCGGGCAGACGGTCAAGACGTGGTCGGTGATGGAGACGATCATCTCCGTGGTCGCGGGAGGCCTGGTCCTGCTGCTGTCCCTGATCATCTGACGCCCCGGGTCCGTGGCTTCGGGCAGCCCGGCGGAACATCTCGTGGCCGCGCTGAGACGCTCAGCGCGGCCACGAACCTGTTGCGCCTGTCCGGCGATGGAGGACGGACTCGGCGAAGCCAGTGACCGGGGCGACCGGGCTGACCGGGCTGATCGGGCTGACCGGGCTGAACCTGGAGCGTCCGTCACGCCGCCGGCGGGCTCCCGTCACGCCCCCGGCGAGGAAGACGCCTTCTCCAGCCGGAACGCCTCGTTGCCGAGGCCGATCCGCGCGTGTGCCGCCGGGTTCCGCGAGCGCAGGACCGCCCCGTAGGCCACGCCGACGACCGCCGCCAGGAAGATGATGCCGGGCAGCATCCAGCTGAGCGCCGAGTCCGGGCCCGCGCCCACCAGGACGTCGAAGTCCTTGACGGTGTACGCCGCGATGACGAGCAGGGCGGCCGCGGCGAGCGCGGAGGCGGCGATCCGCCAGGCCTGGGCGCGGGCGGCGCCACGGCGGGCGAAGAAGACGATGACGGCGACGGACGCGGTGGCCATCAGCAGGATCACGCCGAGCGCGCCGATGTTGCCGCCCCAGGTGAACAGGTGCAGCACGGGCGCGGTCGGGTCGCCCGCCTTGCCGTCGTCGGCGACGGCGAAGCCCACGACGACCGCGACGGAGACCACGGTCTGGAGCAGCGAGCCGGTGCCGGGGGCGCCGGTCGAGGTGTTGGTGCGGCCGAACGCGGCGGGCAGCAGCTTCTCGCGGCCCATCGCGAAGGCGTACCGCGCGACCACGTTGTGGAAGCTGAGGACCGCCGCGAACATGCCGGTCACGAAGAGCACGTGGAGTACGTCGGTGAAGGTGCCGCCGAGCCGGGACTCGGTGAGGTGGAACAGCAGCCCCGCGCTCTGCTCCCGCGCGGCCGGGACGATCCCCGAGGGCCCCGCCGCGACGGTGAGCGCCCAGGAGCTGAGGGCGAAGAAGACGGCGACGAAGCCGACGGCGAGGAACATCACGCGGGCGACGACGACCTGCGGGCGGCTGGTCTCCTCGGCGTACACGGGGGCCTGTTCGAAGCCGGTGAAGGCCGCGATGCAGAAGCACAGGGAGGTGGCGACGCCCGCGCCGGAGAGCGTGTCGAGGTGGAACGCCTCCAGCGAGAGGCCTTCCGGGGCCGGGTCCGCGACGGCCGCGACGTCGAAGACGACGACGAGCGCCACCTCGATGAGCAGCAGCACGCCGAGCACGCGCGCGTTCAGGTCGATCTTCAGCCAGGCCAGCACGGCGACGGCGGCGACGGCGGCCAGCGCCGGGAGCCACCAGGCGATCTCGACCTCGAAGTAGGTCCGGAGCAGCCCGGAGACCTCGAAGCCGAGCATGCCGTACAGGCCGGCCTGGAGCGCGCTGTAGGCGACGAGCGCGACCAGCGCGGCGCCGGCGCCCGCGGTGCCGCCGAGGCCGCGGGATATGTACGCGTAGAAGGCGCCGGCGTTGTGCACGTGCCGGCTCATCTCGGCGTAGCCGAAGCTGAACAGCGCGAGGACGACGCCGAGGACGAGGAAGAGCAGGGGCTGCCCGACGACGCCCATCACGCCGTAGGTGGTGGGCATGACGCCGGCGACGACCATCAGGGGGCCGGTCGCTGCGAGCACGGAGAGCAGGAGGCCCGCGGTGCCGAGGCGCCCCGCGCGCAGCGCGCGTTCCTGCCCCTTGTACGTGCTGATCTCGCTGTCACCCGTCGGTTCGCTGAGGGATCTGGTGCCGCTCGTGCTCGAACTGCCCGTCGCCATGGCGCGGTCGTCCTTTCGGGGGTACGGATGTTCAGGCGTGCGTCCTGCGTCGGAGGTGTGTTCCAGTGCTCAGGCGGAGCCGAGCGCGGTGGCGCGCGCGGCGGTGAACGCTTCGTGCGGGTTGCGGTCCGGGTAGGACCAGGGGGCCGGGGTGGCGTGCCGTCCGATGCGGTGGAAGAGCGCGGCGGCCTCGGCGGCCCTGCCCTCACAGGACTTCGCGTGGGCCAGGAAGTTGAGGTCGACGTGGCAGCGCGGGTGGGCCGGCTCGTCGGGCGTCTCCCACTCCAGCCACCAGTCGAAGGCGGCCTTCATGACGCCGCGGGCGCGGCGGCCGGACCAGTGCGTGGCCGCCATGGGGTCGGCCGGTTCCATGCCCGCGGCGGCGAGGACGCGGTAGCGCTCGGTGTGCGCGACGACCGGCAGGACCGCCAACGGCGAGTCGGCGGGCACCTGTTCGGCCGCCCACGAGGCGAAGTCGTAGACCTCGTGCAGCGGGTCCTGGCCGGCGCCCGGCCGCCGCTCGGCGAGCCGGGCCACCATCAGGTGGTGGGCGTGGTGGTGCTCGGGGTGGCGGTGGCGGACCTCGTCGAAGAGGCGTACGACGTCCTCCTCGCGGCCCAGTGAGCGTTCGAGCAGGAGCAGCGCGTGCCAGGGTGTCGGGTCGGCGGGGACGCGCCCTGCCGCCTCGCGGCACAGGGCGCGTGCCGTGTCCGCGCGCTCCTTGCCGCGCAGCGCCCTGTGCACGGCGGCGAAGGCGAGCAGCATCTCGGCGTCGTAGCTCTCCGGTTCCACGAGCCGCCAGTCGCGGGCCCAGGCGGCGGTGGCGGGTTCCTGTGCGAGGACGTCGAAGCGGTGGCCCCTGCGGTCCCAGTCGTCGCCGGTGGCGGCGAGCAGCGCGCGCACCTCGATCCAGCGGCCCTGGGCCAACGCGGTGCGGGCGAGCACGAGTTCGGTGTCGCCGAGTGCGGCGTCGAAGGCGTGTGCCGCGGCCCTCTTCTTGCGGGAACGGCCCAGTGGGGGTGGGGGTGGTGACACCGCGGGACTTCCTCCCCGGCGCGGCTCGCGTACGGATGATCACGCACAGCAAACCGGTAGGCACCAGTCCACGTCAAGGCCAGGTTACCCTTCGCTCCTTCACCAACTCGTTTCAGGATCCGCGCACTTCGTCTCTCACCTGCGACGACTCGTCTCAGGCGACAAGGTGCTCACTTCACGTCGCGGGCGGCGGCACGGCCCGCCGCCCGTCCCGAGAAGAGGCAGCCGCCGAGGAAGGTGCCTTCGAGCGAGCGGTAGCCGTGCACTCCCCCGCCGCCGAACCCGGCGGCCTCCCCGGCCGCGTACACGCCCGGCAGGGGCTCGCCACCCTCGGTCAGGACGCGGGAGGAGAGGTCGGTCTCCAGGCCGCCGAGTGTCTTGCGGGTGAGGATGTTGAGGCGTACGGCGATGAGCGGACCGGCCGCGGGATCGAGCAGGCGGTGCGGGGCGACGGCCCGGATGAGGCGGTCGCCGAGGAACTTGCGGGCGCCGCGGATGGCCGTGACCTGGAGGTCCTTGGTGAAGGGGTTGGCGATCTCGCGGTCGCGCGCGGCGAGGGTGCGGCGCAGGGCGGCCTCGTCGATCAGGGGTTCCTCGGTGAGCGCGTTCATGCCGCGCACGAGGGCGCCGAGGTCCTTCTCGACGACGAAGTCGACGCCGTGGTCCATGAACGCCTTGACGGGGCCGGGCACGTCCGCCCGCGCGCGGTCGATGACGCCGCGCACCGACTTGCCGGTCAGGTCGGGATTCTGCTCGGAGCCGCTGAGGGTGAACTCCTTGCCGATGACGCGCCGGTTGAGCACGAACCACGTGTGGTCGTAGCCGGTGCTCATGATGTGGTGCAGCGTGCCGAGGGTGTCGAAGCCGGGGAAGAGGGGCACGGGCAGGCGGTCGCCGCGCGCGTCCAGCCACAGGGACGAGGGGCCCGGCAGGATGCGGATGCCGTGCCGCTCCCAGATGGGGTTCCAGTTCTCGATGCCCTCGGTGTAGTGCCACATGCGGTCGCGGTTGATGAGGTGCGCTCCGGCGGCCTCGGTGATGCCGAGCATCTTGCCGTCCACGTGCGCGGGCACCCCGGAGATCATCTTCTTCGGCGGGGTGCCGAGCCGTTCCGGCCAGTTGGCGCGGACGAGGTCGTGGTTGCCGCCGATGCCGCCCGAGGTCACGACGACGGCCTGGGCGCGCAGTTCGAAGGTGCCCGTCACCTCGCGGCTGCTGGCCCTGCCCCGCTCAACGCCGGACGGTTCCAGGATCTCGCCGGTGACGGTGTCGACGGTGCCCGCGCTGCGGCTCAGGCCGGTGACGCGGTGGCGGAACCGCAGCTCGACGAGGCCGCGCGCCACCCCCGCGCGCACCCGCCGCACGAACGGCGCGAGCAGCCCCGGGCCCGTGCCCCAGGTGATGTGGAAGCGCGGCACGGAGTTGCCGTGGCCCTGGGCGTCGTATCCGCCGCGCTCGGCCCAGCCGACGACGGGGAAGAACCGCACGCCCTGTCCGTGCAGCCACGACCGCTTCTCGCCGGCCGCGAAGTCGACGTACGCCTCGGCCCACTTGCGCGGCCAGTGGTCCTCCGGGCGGTCGAACCCGGCGGTGCCCATCCAGTCCTGGAGGGCGAGCGCGTGGGAGTCCTTGATGCGCAGCCGCCGCTGCTCGGGCGAGTCCACGAAGAACAGCCCGCCGAAGGACCAGTGGGCCTGGCCGCCGAGGGACTGCTCGGGCTCCTGGTCGACGAGGACGACCCGGCGGCCCGCGTCGACGAGTTCCGCGGTGGCCGCGAGTCCGGCGAGCCCCGCCCCGATCACGATCACATCTGCGTCGTACGCCATGGGGGTCGTCCTCCTCGACAGGGGCCCGCGAAGTTACCGGTGGGTCAGATCCTGGGCAGCCCGGTGCCGCACGTCAACAGGCCGGACGAGGGAAGTTGATCGACGGACGCGTGACGGGCGCGGAGCTCGCCGTCGACGGCGGCCGGACGGCCGGACCCACGGTGCGGCACGTCATGGGCCGGTGAGGTTGGATGGCCGGTATGACGAGCGACAACGGGCCGCTGCCCGACCCCCGTGCGGAGATCCTGGCCGTCGTCGACGAGAACGACGAGGTCGTCGGCGAGGCCCCGCGCGGTGAGGTGTACGCGCGCGGGCTGCGCCACCGCTGCGTGTTCATCGAGGCACGCGACGCCCAGGGGCGCGTCTTCGTGCACCGCCGCACGGCGACGAAGCTGGTCTTCCCCTCCCTGTACGACATGTTCGTGGGCGGCGTGGTCGGGGCCGGGGAGGACTGCGACGACGCGGCCCTGCGCGAGGCGCGGGAGGAGCTCGGGGTCCGGGATCTGCCGCGACCGACCCCGCTGTTCACCTTCCTCTTCGACGACGGCGCCGGGAAGTCCTGGTGGGCGTACCTCTACGAAGTGCGCTGCGAGACGCCGGTGAACCCGCAGGCCGAGGAGGTCGCCTGGCACGCCTTCCTCACCGACGACGAGCTGGAGCGGCGGCTGGCGGAGTGGGAGTGGGTGCCGGACGGGCTCGCCGCCCACCACCGGCTCAGGGCCTTCCGCGCGAGCTGATCGCCCCGCCCCTGGGCACGGCTTATGGTGCGGCGGTGAGCAATTTCGTACGGAGTCTGAGGCTGTGGTTCGCGCCCGAACGCGTCCGTGAGGAGGGCGACACCCCCGACTACCGCTTCTCGCTCGCCAACGAACGCACCTTCCTGGCCTGGCTGCGCACCGCGCTCGCGCTGATCGGCGGCGGCTTCGCCGTGGACCAGTTCCTGCCGGACCTGCGCTGGGGCTGGCGGATCGGTCTTGCGCTCGCGCTGCTCGGCGCGGGCGTCCTGTGCTCGCTGCGGGCGGTCAGCCACTGGGTGCGGTGCGAGCGGGCCATGCGGCGCGGCGAGGACCTGCCCGCCGGCCGCTTCCCGACGGTACTGAGCCTGGTGGTCGCCGGGGTGGCGCTCGCCATGGTGGTCGTCGTGCTCTTCGGGTGGGAGGGGTGAGCGGGCCGGACCCCGAGCCCGAGCGCGACCCCGGGCTCCAGCCGGAGCGGACGCGCCTCGCGTGGCGGCGCACGACGCTGTCCTGCACGGTGGCGGCGGTCCTCGCCGCCCGCGCGGTGCTGCACCGCGGCCCCACCGCCACCGGCGTCCTGGCCTGCGCCCTGTGCCTGCTGCTCTGGCTCGGCTTCCTCACGGCCGCCCACCGCAGGATGGTCGCGCTCACCTGCCGCCATCCGCGGACGCTGACCGTGCGCGGCGCGTGGACGGCGGCACTGTGCACCGTGGCGCTGGCGGGGTGCGCGGCGGCCATGGTCGTCTGACCGCGGCCGAGAGGAAGGCGGCCTCCGGCGTCCGCTCAGTCCTCCCCGCCCACCGTCACGACGATCTTGCCGCGCGTACGGCCCTCCTCGCTCAGCCGGTGGGCGTCGGCGGCCCGCTCCAGGGGGAACGTCCTGTCCACGTGGACCGTCACCACGCCCTGTTCCGCGAGTTCGGTGAGGCGCAGCAGGTCCGCGGCGTCGGGGCGGACGAAGCAGTAGTGGCCGCCGAGACCGAGCACCCCGCCGTCCGCGATGGACGCCAGCCGGCCGCCGCTCGCGAGGAGTTCGGCGGACGCCTTGAGGGTGTCGCCGCCGACCGTGTCGAAGGCCGCGTCGACCCCCTCCGGGGCGAGCGCGCGGACCCGGTCGACCAGTCCCTCCCCGTACGTCACGGGCTCGGCGCCCAGCTCCCGCAGGAAGTCGTGGTTGCGTTCGCCGGCCGTGCCGATGACGCGGGCGCCCGCGTGCCGCCCCAGCTGCACGGCGAGGGAGCCGACGCCACCGGCCGCCGCGTGCACCAGGACGGTGTCGCCGTCCTTGACCTGGAGCGCCTTGACCATCACCTGGTAGGCGGTGAGTCCGGCGAGCGGCAGCCCCGCGGCCTCCTCGAAGCTGAGGTTGCGCGGCTTGGGGGCGAGGGTGCGCACGGGCGCGGCGACGTACTCCGCGAAGGTGCCGCGGGAGAGGAAGTCCTCGCGTACGTAGCCGATGACCTCGTCGCCGACCGCGAACTCCGGTGCGGACGCGCCCGGTCGCACCACCACTCCCGCGACGTCCCAGCCCGGGATCACCGGGAAGACGGGGTCGAGGAGGCCGTCGAGGTGTCCCTCGCGGCACTTCCAGTCGACGGGGTTCACGGCCGCGGCCCGCACCTTCACCAGGACGGAGTCGGGGCCGACCTTGGGGTCGCGCACCTCGCCGTACTCGAGGACGTCGGGTCCGCCGTAGCCGTTGTAGCTGATCGCCTTCATGGGGTCGCCTTCGTCGGGTCGCTTTCACTGAACACCCGCACGGGTCACCTGCGCGGAGGTCGGGGAAACATCGCCAGACTGGCATAAAGGAATAAACGGGGCATCGAGGGCTAGCCTGAGAGAGTCAGCCTCCCGGAACCCGGAATCACAGAAGGTGCGCGTCATGACCACGCTCCACCACGAACACCCGGTGCACGACCACATCCACGGCCCGGCCTGCGGCCATCCCGAGGTGCCGCACGGCGACCACGTCGACTACGCGCACGACGGCCACATGCACCGCCGCCACACCGACCACTACGACGAGTGCGAGCCGGCCGGCCACGTCGCCCACCAGGGCCATGACCACCAGCACGGTGACGGCTGCGGCCACGACTCCGTCCTCCACGGCGACCACGTCGACTACGTGCACGACGGACACCGGCACGCCGCCCACGACGGGCACTGGGACGACCACTAGTCCGTCACCGCCCGGCCCCGGCACCCCTTGAGGGGGCATCCCGGCCCTCAAGGGGCGTTTTCCGCTCTGGACGGCATACCGACTGGTCGGCATCATGGGGTGGCACGCCACCGCCACGCCGATCAGGAGCGAAGATGAGCGCAGACCATCCGCCGGGCCTCGACCTCGACCAGTTGCGCGGCCACCTCGACCGCGAGCGGCCGGGCCTGGTGGGCGGGCCGCTCACCGCCCGGCTCATCGAGGGCGGCCGGTCCAACCTCACGTACGCCGTGACCGACGGCGCCGCGCGCTGGGTCGTGCGGCGGCCCCCGCTGGGCCACGTGCTGGCCACCGCGCACGACATGAAGCGCGAGCACCGGGTGATCGAGGCGCTGCACCCCACGGACGTGCCGGTGCCCGCCCCCGTGCTGCTGTGCGACGACGACACCGTCATGGGCGCGCCGTTCTACGTCATGGAGTTCGTGGACGGCACGCCGTACCGCACCGCGGAGGAGCTCGCGCCCCTCGGCCCCGAGCGCACCCGCGCCGCGGTGCTCGGCCTCGTCGACACGCTCGTGGACCTGCACGCGGTGGACCCGCGGGCGGTCGGCCTCGGCGACTTCGGGCGCCCCGAGGGCTTCCTCGACCGGCAGCTGCGCCGCTGGGGCAAGCAACTGGACGCATCCCGCAACCGCGACCTCGCCGGCGTCGACGAGCTGCACGCGGCGCTCGGGCGCTCCCTGCCCGCCTCGCCCGCGCCGGCCGTCGTCCACGGCGACTACCGCCTGGACAACGCCCTGATCGGCGAGGACGACCGGATCAAGGCCGTCCTCGACTGGGAGATGTCCACGCTCGGCGATCCCCTCACCGACCTCGGCCTGCTCGCGATGTACAGCGCGAGGCTGGAGGTGCCCGACTCCCCCGTCAGCACCACGGCGGGCGCGCCCGGCCACCCCGACCCGGCCGAGCTGATCGAACGGTACGCCGCGCGCTCGGGGCGCGACGTCTCCTCGGTCTCCTGGTACACCGCCTTCGCCTGGTTCAAGCTCGCGGTGATCCTGGAGGGCATCCACTACCGCTACACGCTCGGCCAGACGGTGGGCGCGGGCTTCGACCGGATCGGCGAACTGGTCCCGGTCTTCATCGAGCACGGCCATCGCACACTCCAGGGACAGGAAGGCTGAGGCACGCCATGGACTTCGCATTCGACGCCCGCACCGAAGAGCTGCGCGCGAAGCTGCTCGCCTTCATGGACGAGCACGTGTACCCGGCCGAGGCCGTCGCCGAGGAGCAGCGGGCCGCGCTCGCCTCGCCGTGGGACACCCCGGCCGTGGTCGAGGAGCTGAAGGCAGAGGCCCGCAGGCAGGGCCTGTGGAATCTCTTCCTCCCCGACGCGGAACACGGCGCGGGGCTCACCAACCTCCAGTACGCGCCGCTGGCCGAGATCACCGGCCGCTCCCCGCAGTTGGCGCCGACCGCGCTGAACTGCGCGGCGCCGGACACCGGCAACATGGAGGTGCTCGCGCAGTTCGGCAGCGAGGAGCAGAAGAAGCGGTGGCTGGAGCCGCTGCTCGCCGGGGAGATCCGCTCGGCGTTCGCGATGACCGAACCGGAGGTGGCGTCGTCGGACGCCACGAACATCACGACCCTCATCGAGCGGTCGGCGGACGGCTCGGAGTACGTCATCTCGGGCCGCAAGTGGTACATCTCCGGGGCGATGAACCCGGACTGCGAGATCTTCATCGTGATGGGCAAGACGGACCCGGACGGCGCCGACCCGCGCCGCCAGCAGTCCATGGTGCTCGTCCCGCGCGACACCCCCGGCCTCGAAGTCCGGCGCGCCATGCGGGTGTACGGGTACGAGGACCACTCCCACGGCGGGCACGCGGAGGTCGTCTTCGACCGCGTGCGGGTGCCCGCGGCGAACCTGATCGGCGAGGAGGGCGGCGGCTTCGCCATCGCGCAGGCGCGGCTCGGGCCCGGCCGCATCCACCACTGCATGCGGCTGATCGGCATGGCGGAGCGGGCCATCGAGCTGATGTGCCGGCGGGCCCTCGCGCGTACGGCGTTCGGCAAGCCGCTGGCCCAACAGGGCGTCGTGCAGGAGTGGATCGCGGACGCGCGGGTCGCGGTGGAGCAGGTGCGGTTGCTCGTCCTGAAGACCGCCTGGCTGATGGACACGGTCGGCAACCGCGGCGCCCACACGGAGATCCAGGCCATCAAGATCGCCACGCCGCGTGCGGTGGTCGACATCCTCGACCGGGCCGTGCAGTTGCACGGCGCGGGCGGGGTGAGCCAGGACTTCCCGCTGGCGGAGCTGTGGGCCGCCGCGCGGACCCTGCGGTTGGCCGACGGGCCGGACGAGGTGCATCAGCGGTCGTTGGCCCGGCGGGAGCTGAAGCGGTACGTGTAGCCCCCGGCAGGGGGCGGGGGACTGTGCGCTCAGGCCCCCGCCGGGGCGCGGTCGCGTCTGCCGCGGCAGGTCCTGCGGCGGGTGCGGGATCGTATCCGGTTGCTCGCGCAGTTCCCCGCGCCCCTACGGGGCGCCCCTAAGGCCGCAGCGCCCGCAGCAGTAGGTCGGCCAAGTGGTCGGCGACCTGTTGGGGCGTCAGGGGGCCGTCCGGGCGGTACCAGGTGGACAGGTGGTGGACGGAGCCGAAGTGGTAGTCCACCACCAGGTCCGCCGGGGTCGCCGTGGAGAAGACGCCCGACTCCTGGCCCTCCTCGATCAGGGCGCGGAAGCGCTCGTGGTAGCGGCGCCGCTCGGCGCGTACCTGCTTGTTCTTCTCGGGGCCCAGGTGGTGCATGGAGCGGAAGAAGATCGAGGCGTCGTCGAGGTTGTCGATGGTGGTGACCACGACGTCCGCGGCGGCGTCGCGGACCCGCCGCTCCACGGGGGCGTCCGCGTCCGCGATGGCGTCCAGCCGCTCCTGCTGGACGCGGAGCATCCGGGCGTACACCTCGTGGAGCAGGTCGTCCTTGGAGCCGAAGTAGTGGTAGAGCGCGCCCTTGGTGACGCCGGCCGCCTCCACGATCTCCTGCACCGAGGTGCGGTCGTAGCCCTGGCCGGCGAAGAGCCGGGTGGCGGCGGCCAGCAGCCGCTGCGGGACGGGCGTGCCGTCACCGTCCGTCGTCCTGGCCACTGCCGCCACCTGCCTTTCGTGTCACTGACTGTCCTTCGGGAGGGAACGCAGTTCCCGCCGGAGGATCTTCCCACTTGTCGTCTTCGGCAGTTCCGTCAGGATCTCGACCTCACGCGGGTACTTGTACGCGGCCAGCCGTTCCTTGCAGTACGCCGTCAGCTCCTCGGGCCCGGTGCCGCTGCCCGGACGCAGACTGACGTACGCCTTGACGCTCTGGCCGCGGTAGCTGTCGGGCACGCCGACGACGGCCGCCTCGCGCACGGCCGGGTGCGTGTACAGGACGTCCTCGACCTCGCGCGGCCACACCTTGAAACCGGACGCGTTGATCATGTCCTTCTTGCGGTCGACGACGTAGAGCCAGCCGGCCGGGTCCATGAACCCGATGTCGCCGGTGCGCAGTTCGCCGCCCGGGAAGGCCTCGGCGGTGGCCTCGGGCCGCCGCCAGTAGCCGGGGACGACCTGCGGTCCTCGGACGACGATCTCGCCGTGCTCGCCGAAGGGGACCTCCTGGCCCGCCTCGTCCAGGATGCGTACGACCGTCTCGGGACCCGGGACGCCGACGGCGAGGGTGCCCGAGAACGGGTCGACGGGCGCCTCCTGGCCCGGCGGCACGGAGGCGCAGGGCGCGGTGCACTCGGTGAGGCCGTAGCCGTTGTGGAGGTAGGGGCCGTAGGCGGCGCGGAACTTCTCCACGAGGGCCGGGGGCAGCGGCGCGCCGCCCGAGGAGATCAGCACGAAGGAGTCGAAGTGGGCGCGCGTCGCCGCCGGGTGGGCGGCGAGCGCCATGAACGCCGTGGAGGGGCCGACCGTGTACGCGGGGCGGTGCTCGGCGAAGGCGTCGAGGACGACCCCGGCCTCGAAGCGGTGGGCGAGGGCGAGCGTGCCCGCGTTGGCGACGCACCCGGCGAGCTGGGCGACCATGCCGGTGATGTGGAAGAGCGGCGCCAGCGCGAAGTAGCAGGCACCCTCGGGGATGCCGGAGCCGGCGCGCTGGCGCTCGGCGTTGTAGGTGATGTTGCCGTGGGTGTTCATGGCGCCCTTGGGGGTGCCGCTGGTGCCGGACGTGTAGCTGATCAGCGCCACGTCCGAGGGGCCGAGTTCGCGGTCGGCGGGGGCAGGGAGGCCCTGGCGAGCGATCTCCACCAGGTCCTCGGCGTCGGCCGGGACCGGCAGCCGCTCGAAGTCCAGGACCCGCGGGTCGTTCCTGGTCTGGAGGTCGAGCTGGCAGGCGGTGAGCACGACGCGCACGCGGGAGTCCGCCGCCGTGTCGCGCAGATACGACTCCCAGGCGCTGTCCGCGCAGATCAGCGCGGTCACGCCGGCGTCGGCGAGAACGTGGGCGACCTCCGCCGACTTGTACATGGGGTTGACGGGCACGACCGTCGCGCCCGCCTTCCAGGCGCCGAGGAGGGCGAGCACGAAGTGCGGGGTGTTCTGGAGGAGGATCGCGACGCGGTCGCCCCGCGCGAGGCCGCGCGCGGCCAGGTGTCCGGCGACGGAGTCGCTGAGGGCGTCGGTCTCGCGGTAGCCGAGGCGGCCGTCGAAGTAGGCGAGGGCGGTGTGCTCCGGGGCCCTGGCGACGGCGGCGCGGAAGGCGTGCACCACGGATGCGGCCGGGGTGACGGGGGTGCGCTGGGCGTCGTTGAGGCGGGCGAGCCACGGCTTGGCGGCGTAGATCGAGCCGTCCGGGGCCCCGGGGGTCCGGGGGGCCTCGGGAAGCCGGGGCGTCTCGGGGGATCCGGTCACCGCTGCGTCGCCTCCCACTTCCGCTGGATGTGGTTCATGCCGGTCAGCCACTTGTCGGGGGTGGCGGCCCGCGCCTCGTAGTACGCGGCGACCTCCGGGTGCGGCAGGATCAGGAAGCGGTCCTCGGCCATGCCCGTAAAGAGGGCGTCGGCGACGTCCTCCGGTTCGATCGCGGTGGGCGTGAGGACGAGGTCGCCCGCGGTGCCGGTGGCGGCGAGCATGTCGGTGCGCACGCCCTGCGGGCAGATCGCGTGGACCTTGAGGCCGCGGTGGCGGTAGGTGAGCGAGAGCCACTCGGCGAAGGCGTACGCGCCGTGCTTGGTCACGCTGTAGGGCGCGGCGCCGATCATGGTGAGCAGCCCGGCCGCGGAGACGGTGGAGATGAAGCGGCCTTCGCCGCGCTCCAGCCAGCCGGGCAGCAGCGCCTGCGCCGCCCGGACGTGTGCCATGACGTTGACGTCCCAGGCGGCGGCCCACACCTCCTCGGGCGCGGCCTCGCTGCCGCCGGAGCCGAGCCCGGCGTTGGCGCAGTACACGTCGACCGTGCCGCCGAGCGCCTCGGTGGCCTGGGGGACGATCAGCGACGCGTCGCCGGGGACGGCGATGGCGCCCACCTCGTCGGCGACGGCCCGCGCCTTGGCTCCGTCCAGGTCGTTGACGACGACGCGCGCCCCCTCGGCGGCGAAGCGGCGGGCCAGCGCGGCCCCGATCCCGCCACCGGCGCCGGTGACGACGACTCCCTTGTCCCGCAGGGTCTCCACGACCGGTCTCCTTCGACGTCGGACTCGACCACGGACCCGGCCACGGTTGGCGCGGCCCGCCCGTCCCGGCAGACTAACCAGTCGGTATGTGACGGCGGAAGGGGGCGGCCCGGCCGGGTCCGGCCGACGGTCTCATTGTGCGAGACGGGCCGTCCCAGCTATTGACTGGCCCCTACATCCACCATGAGAGTGCCGCTCGTGCGGAGCGAGACGACAGCGGAAGAGAACACGTCGACGGCAGGGAAACAGCTGGCCCAGGGCGCGCAGAGCAGCCCCGAGAGCCTGCGGCGGGTGGCCGTGGCCTCCTTCGTCGGGACGGCCATCGAGTTCTACGACTTCTACATCTACGGCACGGCGGCCGCCCTCGTCCTGAACCAGGCGTTCTTCCCGACGCTCGACCCGGTCAACGCCACGCTCGCGTCCTTCTCCACGTACGCGGTGGCGTTCGCGGCGCGGCCCATCGGCTCGGTGATCTTCGGGCACTTCGGCGACCGGGTGGGCCGCAAGTCCGTCCTGGTCGCCTCGCTGCTCCTGATGGGTCTCTCGACGGCCCTCGTCGGGCTCCTCCCCGGCTACGGCACCCTCGGCGTCTGGGCGCCGCTGCTGCTGATCCTGCTCCGCTTCCTCCAGGGCATCGGGCTCGGCGGCGAGTGGGGCGGGGCGGCGCTGCTGGCGGTGGAGCACGCGCCGAGCGGGAAGCGCGGGCTGTACGCCGCCTTCCCCCAGCTCGGGCCGTCGGTCGGGTTCTTCGCGGCGACCGGCGTGTTCTGGCTGCTGTCCTCCGTGCTCCCCGACGAGGCGTTCCGCGGCTGGGGCTGGCGCGTGCCGTTCCTGCTCTCCTTCCTGCTCGTCGGCGTCGGCCTCTTCGTGCGGCTGCGCATCAGCGAGACGCCGGTCTTCGCGAAGGTCATGGAGGCGCAGGAGGCCAGCAAGGCCCCCACGCTCGACGTGCTCCGCCGCCATCCGCGCGAACTGCTGCTCGGCGCGGGCGGCATGGTCGTCGCGTACGGCCTCTTCTACACGGCGACCACCTACTGCCTCGCCTACGCCACCGGCACCCTGCGCGTCCCCCGCACCACCATGCTGGGGCTGTCCCTCGCGGGCTGCCTCTTCCTCGCGGCCGGCACCTGGCTCGCCGCGACGCGCTCCGACGGCGACGGGCGGCGCAAGCTCGTCCTCGCGGGCACGGGCCTGTCGGTGGTGTGGGGGTTCGTGCTCTTCCCGCTCCTGGACACCGGGCGGCCGGCGCTGATCGCGCTCGCGCTCGGCGGGGCCCTGTTCTGCATGGGCGTGGTCTACGGCCCGATGGGTGCCTACCTGCCCGAACTGTTCGGCACGAACGTCCGCTACTCGGGCGCCTCGCTCGCCTACAACCTCGGCGGCGTGCTCGGCGGCGCGGTGTCGCCGCTGGTGGCGACCCGGCTCCAGGCGGCGTTCGGCTCGTCCTCGGTGGGCTGGTACGTGAGCGCGATGGCGGTCGTGTCGCTGGTGTGCGTGTCCGCGCTGCCCGAGACCCGGGAGCGCGAACTGATCTGACGCGCGCGGAGTATGGCCAGGGGGCCGCGGCGGCAGGACCATACGGGCGTGGAGCCCTACTGGGAACTGACCTTCGACGCCGACGGCGACGTCGACACCGCGCAGCGCGCGGAGCTGCTGTCCGGCGCGGAACGCGGGCGCGTCTCGGATCTGCTGGTCTTCGCGCACGGCTGGAACAACGACACGAAGGGCGCCCGCTCGCTGTACCGGCGCTTCTTCGCCCCTTGCCGGCGCCTGGCCGCGCCGGGGGTGCGCCTCGGCTACGTCGGGGTGCTGTGGCCCGCCATCCGTTTCCCCGACGAACCCGTCCCCGACTTCGACCCCTCGGCGGCGCCCGCCACTGCCACGCCGCCCGGTGAGCCCGTGCTCGACGCGGCCACCCGGCAGGCCCTGGACCGCGCCTTCCCCGACCACGGCGCGACGCTGGACCGGATCGCCGAGCTGCTCGCGGAGCGCTCGGACGTGCCCTCCCGCGTCTACGAGTTCGGGCGGCACGTGCGTGAGCTGGTCTCCCTGCGCGAGACGAGCCCGGCCCGCCACCTCGGGGAGGACACCGGCTCGGGCGAGCCCGCCATGCTCACCGACGACGCGGTCCAGGTCTGCGAGGTGTTCGCGGCGGCCCGCGCGGACAGCGGGCAGGCCGAGCTCCTCAGCGAGCTGCGCAGACGGGTGTGGGACGGCGCACACGAGCTGCTGCGGCAGGGCTCCTACTACGCGATGAAGCGCCGGGCGGGCGCGGTCGGCCAGCTGGGGCTCGGCCCCGCCCTCGGCCTGCTCGCCGCCGACGCGCCCGGCATCAGGGTGCACCTCATCGGGCACAGCTTCGGCGCCCGGCTCGTGTCGTACGCGCTGCGCGGCATGCCCGCCGACGTCCGCGCGGTGAAGTCGGTGACGCTGCTCCAAGGGGCCTTCTCGCACTACGCGTTCGCCGACCGGCTGCCCCACGACAGGGCGCGTGGCGGAGCCCTGCGGGGCGTGCAGCGGCGTATCGACGGCCCCCTGGTCTCCTGCTACTCGCGCCACGACGACGCCCTGGGGCGGCTCTACCCCCTGGCGTCGAAGCTGGCCGGTGACTCCACGAGCTTCCTGAACCTGTGGGAGCGGTGGGGCGCCGTCGGCTACGGCGGCATCCGGGCGGTGGAGGGCGCCCGGCGCGTCAGGCTCGGCGAGAGGCTGCCCGCCCGGGGGTGTGTGAGCGTGGACGCGGCGTCGGTGGTGCGGCGCGGCGGCCCGCCCTGTGGCGCGCACAGCGACGTGTGCCATGAGGAGCTGGTGCGCGCCGTGTTCGCCGCGGGGCGGATTCCGATGGCCTGACGGCTAGGGGCGGTGGCGGGGGAACTCGACGACCTGCTGGTAGGTGGGACGGTTCTGCCACTGGACCGGCTTGTGCGTGATGCCGCCGAGCGCGCGGTGGACGATCGCGTCCGCGCACCACTGGTCGCCCGCCTCGCACGCGTCGTCGCCGGGATAGACCTCCGTGGCGGGTTCGGCGACGGCCTGCGCGAGGGTGGCCAGGAGGGCGTCGCGGCAGGCGTCGAGTCTGCCGTCGCCGCAGTAGGTGTGGGCCAGTTCGCCCTTGACCGGCCGCCCGAGGACCTTGCGCAGGTCCTTGTCGGCGTACCCCCACCACCCGTACTGGAAGGCCGAGCCGGCGTGCGCCCCGGTCGGCCCGTGGCCCGCCGAGGGTGCCTCGTCGGTGCTGAGCTGCGCGGTCAGGGCGGTGTACAGGTCCTTGCCCATGCCCGGTTCGAACTCGGCCCTGATCAGCAGCGGCCACCAGGCGTCCATGACGCGCACGGCGTCGGGGTGGGCGTACGCCTTGGAGCCCGCGGATGTCTGGTCGCGCCGCGCTCCCGCCTTGCGCCAGGCGTCCAACTGCTGGACCGCCTTGTTCAGTTGCGGATCTCCTGGGCCTTGAGGAGGGAGAGCGCGGACTCGACCTCCCCACCGCCGCCGTTGCCGAAGAGCCCGCCGACGACGGAGGCCAGCGCGATCATGTCGGTGACCTTGAAGGGCTCGATCTCACCGACGTTCGTGATCGCGTCGATCTTGCCGGTGAGGACGTACTCGCCCGGGAAGTGGCGGCCGTTCTTCGCCTTCACGCGGTAGGCGTTGAGCCCGTCGACGTAGGCCTGCGCGTCCGCCATGGCCTGCCTGCCGCGCTCGCCCTGGGTCGCCTTGATGTACTCGACCTGCTTCTCCAGGTCCTTCTCGGTGTACGGGGCCTGCGGCCAGAACTGCTGCTCCAGACCCTGGTTGGCGGGTGCGCCGCCCGCGAACGAGGTCAGCTGCCCGCGGCCTATGTGGCGGAAGAGGTCGATGAGCCAGAGCCGGTCCTGCCCGGCGGCGAAGCCCGCGCCGAACTCCGTGCCGTAGCGGGTGGTGCCCTTGATGTGCGGGATGCCGTACTTCTTGTCGCGGGTGATCGTCACGTCGTCGCGCGGCTTGGTGACGGAGGCGACCTGGCCGTCGCGCACACCGAAGGAGGCGTCGCCGAAGAACTCGGTGAGGCGGTCGTCGGTGAGCGAGGGGTAGCCGGAGGAGAGCGCGTCGTAGGGGCCCAATTGGTCGTCGGCGTGCGCCGGTCGGGTCCCGAGGACGCGGTGCGCGAGGATCTCGGCGAGGGTCGCGCTGCCGTTGGCGCCGGGCGGCAGGATGTCCGCGCACCGGCCCTGGCAGTAGTCCTCGCCGTCCGTCGGCCGGTCCGCCGCCGGCCGCCCCGCCGCGGCCCCGGCCCCCGGCAGC
>NZ_JAFEXF010000066.1 GCF_016905445.1 Streptomyces sp. G44 | reverse complement strand
CGCCTGCGGGCCGTCGACCTGCTCGGCTGCCTCGGCCCGTCGGCCGCCGCCCGCGCCGACACGCTCGCCGGGATGCTCGACGACACCGCGGTCGGCTCGCGCTCCGGGGCGACCGTCGGCGAGACGGCCCTGTGGGCGCTGGCCCGGATGAACGACCCGCGCTGCGTGCCGGGCCTGGCCGAACGGGTGGTCACGGGCGGGCCGCGCGGTCTCGCTGCGGCCGCCGTCCACACCCCTTCCGGCGTCGCGTACCACGTGCCGTGCCTCCCCGCCCTCCACGAGATCCTCATCGGCCTCCCGGACCACGCCGAGCCGCTGCTGCCGCCGCTCCTCGACCGGCTGGCGGTCACGGCGGACCTCCGCGAGGTCGAGCCTCTCTGCGCCGTCCTCGCCGCCTGGGGCCCACGCTCGGCGGCGGCCGTTCCCCGGCTGCTGGCCCTCCTGGAGGACGACCGGCTGTGGGCCGCCGCCGCGGCGGGCCTGGCCGGCATCGGCACGGCCGTCGAGGAGGCGTACGAACCGTTGCGGGCCCGCATGGCCACCGAGGGCCCCGACGCCGAGCAGGCCGCCTGGGCCTACCGGCAACTGGGCGGTGAGCCGGGCCCCGCCCTGAGCGTGCTGGGGCCGGCCCTCACCCGGGGCCGGCCCGTCCGCCCCGTGCTGCGCGGGCTGGCCGCGCTCGGCCCGTATGCCGCTCCGTACGCGGAGCCGGTCCGGGCCATGTCGGCGGCCACCGACCCCTGGACGAGAGCCGAGGCGGCGCACACCCTGTGGGCCGTCACGGGAGACACCGGAAGCACCGTCCCCGTCCTCCTCGCGATCGTGCGGGACCTGGCCGACGGCGTCTACCGGCCGGTCATGCTCCCGGCCGTGCGTCACCTCAGCCGAATGGGCCACGCCGCACGACTGCCGGCCGCGGAACTGCTGGGCGCGCTGGCGGCGGACGACCGGCGGTTGCACTGCTCCGGCAGCTGGCGTGCCTTCGCCGAGGACGAGGACATCCGCGCGGCCGTCGGGGAGCTCCTGGCCGGTCGGTGACCGCGCGGCCCCGCCGGGCGGGGCCGCGGGGCAGTGCAGCTCCGCCGGGCCCGCAGGGCAGTCCAGCTCCGCCGGGGCCGACTCGCAGGGGCCTCGATCAGGCCTGCCGCCTCGCGCCCCCGTGTCACCCGAACAGCGGTCAGCGGTCGCGGTGACGGGCTGCGGGCTATCTGCTGGACAACGATCGCTTTTCCTACACCGAGGAGATCACCCCATGCGTGTCCGTACCCTCAGCGTCGCCGTCCTGATAGCCGCCAGCGCCGTGGTCGGCGGTGCGGGCCAGGCCCTCGCCGACGACGGCCCGTCCGCCACGGGTCATGTCCACGACAGCCCTGGCATCGTGTCCGGCAACGCCGTCCAGGTGCCGGTCGAAGCCGATCTCAACGTCTGCGGCAACACCATCGACATCATCGGGCTCCTCAACCCGGCCCACGACAACAAGTGCAAGACCAACTGAACGAGCGGCGGCCCGGCCCCGGGGTGCCCGGGGCCGGGCCCCGGCCGCGGGCCCACTGAGCGCACTTCGGCGCTTTCAGCGGTCCGCCACCATCGAACGGGACTCGCTCCGGCGAGGTCCCGTTTCGCGTTCCCTCCACCTCCCGCCCGCCCTTCCCCGTGCGGGCCGCCGCCTCCCGCGAGCAGGCACAGCAACTGTCCCGGTGGGCCATATGTCCCGCTGGGACAATTGGCGGAGTACAGTCGTGGACATGAGCGACAAAGAGGACCAGCGGGCGGATGCCCCACGGCCAGCGGGCCGACGCACCCGCAAGGTCCAGGAGAGCCGGACGGCCATGGCCGACGCGGCCGTGGACCTGGTGCTCGACCGCGGTCTCGACCAGGTGACCGTCGAGACGATCAGCGAACGCGCCGACGTCTCCCGCCGCACCTTCTCCCGGTACTTCTCCGGCAAAGAGGACGCCGTGGTCGACGCCCTGCGCGCCGACTACGCGCGGATCAACACCGCCCTCGCCGCCCGCCCCGCCGGGGAGAACCCCCTCACGGCCTACCACCGGGCCCTGCGCCGCTGGCTGGACGACGAGCCGACCGCCTGGCACCGCCTGCCGCGCTCGCGCGACCTGCTGCGGCTGCTCCACGCGGAGCCCGCGCTGCTGCCCGCGTACCTGCGCGTGCAGGACGAGGCGCAGAACGAGTCCGTGGCGATCGTCGCCAGGCGGCTCGGCCTGGACGCCGAACGCGATCTGCGGCCCGCGCTGGCCGTCTCGCTGGCGGTGGGGGCGTTCGGCACGGCCGTGCGGTTCTGGATCGCGCCCGGCGAGCCCGCCCCCCTCCCGCACCTCATCGACGCGGCGTTCTCGGCCCTGGCCGACGAGCCCGCGCCCAGCGCACCCAGCACCACCGAGTGAAACCAGGCACCCCCATGACCACCAGCACCAGTCACCCCGCCGCCCAGCAGGAGTTCGCGGGCAAGACCGCCCTCGTCACCGGCGCCGCCTCCGGCATCGGCCTGGAGACAGCCCGCCGTCTCGCCGAGGCCGGGGCCGCGGTCGTCCTCGCGGACTACGACGAGCAGGGGGCGAGCGACGCCGCCCGGGCCCTCACCGACGCAGGCGGCCGAGCCGCCGCCGTGCGCGTGGACGTCACCGACCCCGAGTCCGTGCGCCACGCCGTCAACTTCGCCGTCGAGACCTTCGGCGCGCTGCACCTGGCCGTCAACAACGCCGGGATCGCCGGCGCCTCCGCCCCGACCGGCGAACACGAGATCGCGGACTGGCAGCGCGTGATCGACACGAACCTCAACGGCGTCTTCTACTCCCTGCGCCACGAGCTGCCGCGCATCCTCGCCGCCGGCGGCGGCGCGATCGTCAACATGTCGTCCATCCTCGGCACGAACGGCTTCGCGGGCTCACCCGCCTACGCCGCCGCCAAGCACGCGGTCGTCGGCCTGACCAAGACCGCCGCCGTCGAATACGCGGCGCGGGGTGTACGCGTCAACGCCGTCGCCCCCGGGTTCATCGACACCCCGCTGCTCAAGGGCGACGCCGCCCAGCGGGAGCAGCTGGTCGCACTCCACCCGCAGGGCCGCCTCGGCACCGCGGAAGAGGTCGCGGAACTGACGCTCTTCCTGCTCTCCGACCGCGCGTCGTTCATCAACGGCAGCTACCACCTGGTCGACGGCGGATACGCGGCCCGCTGAAACACCTGACGAAGAAACCTGACGAAGAAAGGAGCACGCACGTGTCAGGGCAGCAACGACTCCCCTCCCTCCCCGCCGAGATGAGGGCTCTCCAGTACGCCGGTTCCGGCACCGCACCCGAGGTGGTCACCGTCCCGCGCCCCGAACCCGGCCCCGGCCAGGTCCTTCTCCGGGTCACCGCGGCGGGCGTCTGCCACTCAGACATCGCCGTCATGAGCCGGCCGGACGAGGCGCTCGGATTCCCGCTGCCGCTCACCCTCGGCCACGAGGGCGCGGGAACCGTCGCCGCGCTGGGCCAGGGCGTCACCGGCTTCGCGCTCGGTGACTCCGTCGCCGTGTACGGCCCCTGGGGCTGCGGAACGTGCCCGATGTGCGCGCAGGGCAAGGAGAACTACTGCACGCGCGCCGCCGAGCTGGGCATCCGCCCGCCCGGCCTCGGGGCCCCCGGCGCCATCGCCGAGTACATGATCGTCGACGACCCCCGGCACCTGGTCCCGCTCGGCGCGCTCGACCCGGTCACCGCGGTGCCGCTCACCGACGCGGGCCTCACTCCGTACCACGCCATCAAGACCTCCCTGCCCAAGCTGACCCCGGGCAGCACCGCCGTGGTCATCGGCACGGGCGGCCTCGGCCACGTCGCCATCCAACTGCTGCGCGCGCTCACCCCGGCACGGGTCGTCGCGCTGGACGTCACCGACGAGAAGCTGCGGCTGGCCCGCGAGGTCGGCGCCCACGACGCCGTCCTGTCGGACCCGTACGCGGCGGCAGCGGTCCGCGAGCTGACCGGCGGCCTCGGCGCCCAGGCGGTGTTCGACTTCGTCGGCGCGCCGCCCACCGTCACCACGGCGACCGCCTGCGCCGGGGTGGAGGCGGACGTCACGATCGTCGGGATCGGTGGCGGCGCGGCGTCCGTGGGCTTCGGCACCACCGCCTACAACGTGGCGGTCCACTCCCCGTACTGGGGCAGCCGCGCGGAACTGGCCGAGGTCCTGGACCTCGCCCGCACCGGCGCGATCGACGTGCACGTCCAGACGTACGCCATGGAGGACGCCCCCACGGCGTACGAGGATCTGCACGGCGGCCGCGTCCACGGCCGCGCGGTCATCCTCCCCAACGGCTGAGATGACCGACCATTTCCCAAATAAGTTTTGCAAAAACTCTTTTGGGAAACCGGTGCTCCGTCCTACGCTCCGCGCATGGTCAGCGAAGACAACAGGCGCCGCCTCACCCCCGAGAGCGACGCGACGGCCCTGAAGGCCCTCACGCACCCCCTGCGCATCCGGCTGCTCGGCCTGTTGCGGGCGGAAGGGCCCGCCACCGCCAGCGAACTGGCGGTCACCACCGGGGAGTCGTCCGCGTCCACCAGCTACCACCTGCGCGTCCTCGCCAAGTACGCGTTCGTCGCCGAGGCCGAGCAGCGCGACGGCAGGGAGCGCCGCTGGCGGGCCGTCCACGAGGTCACCTCCTGGAGCAACGAGGCGATGGAGACCTCACCGGGCGGCCGTGACTTCGTCGGCGTGATGCGCAGACGTCAGATCCAGCACCTGGGGGAGGCGTTGACGCGGCACGAGCAGGACATGGCCGCGGGACGCCTCCCCGCGCAGTGGGTGGAGCCCTCCGGCATCAGTGACATGCTGCCCCGCCTCACCCCGGAGTCGCTCGCGGAGCTGTGGGGGACGTTCGAGGACAAGCTCGCGGAGCTGACCGCGCGTGACGCGGCGGACCCGCGGGCCGCCCGGACAGTGGTCTTCGTGGCCGGACTGCCCCTGGCGTCACCCCCCTCCGGCGACGATGCCCCGCCACCCGGTACCGCACCGGACACCGAGCGGTCCGGGTGACCAGCCGTGGACCTCACCGCCGCACGCCGCCGCTACGTCACCGTCCGCGTCCTCCTATGGTTGCCGCTGGGGCTCGCCATCGCCCCGCAGCTGCTGCTCTTCACCAAGCGCGGCATGACCCTCGCCGCCATCGCGGGGTTCTTCGCCGCGCACTCCCTGACGGCGGCCCTTCTCGAACTGCCCACCGGGGGCCTCTCCGACGTTCTGGGCCGCCGCGCGGTCCTCGTCGCCGCCGGGCTCCTGGATCTGGCCGCCTTCGTCCTCGTGGGTCTCGGCACCACCGCCTGGGTCTTCGCGCTCGGCATGGCGCTGAAGGGCGCGGGACGGGCCCTGTCCAGCGGGCCCGCCGAGGCCTGGTACGTCGACACCGTCCACGCCGCCGCGGGCCCGGACGCCGAGCTGCGGACCGGTCTGGCCCGCGCGGGCGCGGCCACCTCGGCGGCGCTCGCCGTCGGCACCCTGGCCGGCGGCGCGCTGCCCTGGCTGCTCGGGCTCGGCCCCGACCCCGGAGCGTGGCTGAGCCGGACCACCTCCGGCGCGATCCTGCCGCTCTCCGTTCCGGTGCTGCTGGCCGCCGCAGTCGACGTCGTCTTCGTGCTGTACGTCTTGGCCGCGCTGCCCGAACCGCCGCGGGCGCCGGCCGGCCTGCGCGGGGTGCTCCGGGGCGTCCCGGTCACCGTCGGCCGCGGACTGCGCCTGGTCGGCGGCGACGCGCTGGTGCGGCGCGTGCTGCTCGGTGTGGCGGCCACCGGTGCGGCCCTGGCCGCCGTCGAACTGCTCACCCCCGGCCGGGCCGCGGACCTGAGCGGCGGTGCCGAGGCGGGCGCGGTGCTCTTCGCCGGGCTGGCCTGCGCGGGCTACGTCTGCTCGGCGGTCGGCAGTCACCTGGCGCCGCTCACCGCCCGCCTCACCGGCGGCAGCGGGCGCGCGGTCCTGACCGGCCTGGGCGCGGGGGCGTGCGGACTGCTGCTGCTCGCGGCCACGGCGAGCGCTGACGGCGCGGTGCCCGTGGTGTTCGCAGCCGCCGGTTTCGCCCTGGTGTACCTCGGCCTCGGCGCCGCGGGCCCCAACGAGAACGACCTGCTGCACCGCCGCGTGACGTCGGCCGGGCGCGCCACCGCACTGTCCGTCCAGTCCCTCGCGCTGCAACTGCCCTGCGCCCTGGCCGGTCTCGTCATCGGAGCCCTTCCCCCCGGCCCGCTGCCCTGGCTGCTCGGCGGCACCGCGCTGACCCTCGGCGCCCTGCTGTGGATACGCCCCGCACCGGCCCCGCGCACCACTCCGGCGGTGGCCCGACCACAACGTACGAGCCGCTGAACTTCGCAGGCCAACCGCCCCGTTGCCCCGCCGGCCGGAGAGGGGACCCCGCTCCGATGGCCAAGATCACCGGGTGCAGAATGACCCGTATGCCTATGACGCACACGCCGAAGACGGCGACGCTCGACGATGCCTCCGAGGTCGGCACCACCCTGGCCCGCGCCTTCGGTGACGACCCGATGATGCGCTGGTTCTTCCCCGAGGAGGCCACGCGGGAGGTGTCGCTGAGCCGCTACTTCGCCACGATCTTCACCCGCCAGTACGTGCGGCACGGCGTGTGTGAGCGCACCGACGCCGCCGCCGCGTTCTGGGTGCCCGCCCAGGCGCAGGAGAAGGCCGTCCCCGACCAGGAGACCATCCAGGAGCTCACCCAGCTCCTCGGTGACCGGGCGGAGCTGTTCGGGGGCGCCGTCGAGCTGGCCGCCGAGCACACGCCCCGGGAGCCGCACTGGTCCTTGGCGCTGATCGGCGCCGACCCGGCCGCGCAGGGCCAGGGGCAGGGCGCCGCCCTGCTGCGCTCGGGCCTCGCCCAGGCCGACGCGGACGGCATGCCCGTCCACCTGGAGTCCTCCAAGCCGGAGAACCTCCCCGTCTACGAGCACTTCGGCTTCGCCGTGCGCGACGAACTGCGGCTGCCGGGCGGTGGGCCTCAGCTGTGGACGATGTGGCGCGAGCCGCGCCGCCCGGCCGACGCGTAGCCACCGCTGAGGATCAGCTGAAGGGGCGCGGGTACGGGCCGGGGCGGTACGCCGCATAGCGGGCCGGGGTGGTCGGATCCGCGGCCCGGGCCCGGGAGTTGAGGGCGGCCGGTGACGTGTCGCCCCAGTGCCCCGTACCGACCCGGTGCTCGACCGTGTGCAGTGCGCCGAGCTGCTCGGCGGGGCTGAACGTGCAGTGGCCCGCGTGGTCGGTGTACGCCTGGCGCAGGAGAGGGGCGCGGCCCGCGCTCCGCACCGCACGGCGATAGGCGCTCTCGACCTCGACGGGCACCAGCGCGTCACCGGTCGTGTGCACGTCGAGCTGCGGCTTGCGGAGCCGGCCGGACGGCGCGGCGTGGTCGACCATGTACCGCACCGCGCCCGGCTCCGCCCGCATGCGGGGCGCGTCGGCGAGGGCACGCAGATCGGCGCGGAGGGACAGCCCCGCCGACTTGTAGAGGGACTTCACCTGCTGGTGGGTGGCGGAACGGGCGAGCATCGCCGTGTAGTCGACACCCGTGTTCCAGGACATGGTGCCGCCCGCGCGGCGCTCGGCCTCCGCCCGCCAGGCGAAGCCGGGCCGTGCCACCAGACCGCGCAGCGCCGTGTACTGGTTCGCCTGCCGGGAGGCGTGGTCGACCGGGACGGGCCGCTGGGTGGCCGGGTCGTTCCAGCCGGGGATGGCGTGCAGCGCGGCGGCGAGCGCGATGCGGGCCCGGCCGGGAGCCGTGCGCTGCGCCGCCTCCATGGACGCGCCGAGCCGTTTGCCTGAGGCCGTGGCGTCGGCGGTGTCCTGGAAGCCGGTCAGCCGGATGCCGGAGCCGGGCGCGAGCAGCGTACGGAGTGCGAACGTGGCGTCCAGCGTGGAGTTCCAGTTGGCGACGCCGCCGTGCACGAGGCCGCACAGGGACAGCGAGCCGTGGCGCGGCGGGCCACCATCGCCGCACGTACCCGCGAAGCACCGAACCGGGAGACACCCCTCATGACCAGCCGCAAGACGACCACCGGGCCCGTGGAGGAAGGACCCGTCGACGAGGGCGCCCCCTGGATGCGCGGACTTCATGCCGACGCGGGCTACCTGCTCTACCGGCTCGGCCTGCGCTCGGGGCAGCTCTTCAACACGGCGCTCGAACGGTCGGGACTGCGGCTGCGCCACTACGCCCTGCTGCGTTACCTGGCCACCGTGGAGGGCGCCGCCCAGCGAGAGTTGAGCCGGCGGCTCGGGTACGACCCGAGCGCCATCGTCGGCCTGGTCGACGACCTGGAACGCCTCGGCTTCGTCGAGCGCCGCCCCGCTCCCGACGACCGCCGCCGCCGCATCGTCGCCCTCGCTCCGGCGGGCCGCGACTTCCTGCGCGGCTCCGACGAGGTGGCCCGGGGCGTGACCGCCGAACTCCTGGCCCCGCTCGCCCCCCAGGAGCGGGACACGCTGCACGCGCTGCTGTTCCGTATGGCCCACACGGACGGGGAGTGACACGGGCCGGGGCCGGGCGCGGCGGTGGGCGGGGGACCGCCGCCCGGCCCGGTGTCAGCGGCGGTTCACCGAGGCGAACGGCCCGCCCGAGCCGAAGGCCAGGGCGGCGAAGCGCTCGCCCATGAGGCGGTGGGTCGCGGCGTCGGGGTGGAGCTCGTCGGGCAGCGGCCGCTCGGCGTGGTCCGCCTGGCCGTAGAGGTCGCGGCCGTCGAGGTAGTGGAGGTGGGCGTCGTCGGCGGCGCGCTGCTTCACGATGCGGGACAGCTCGTCCCGGATCACGTTGAGCGTCAGCTTCCCGGCGGCGCGCTCGGCGGGGTCGCCCATGGCGACGAACCGGAGCCGTCCCTCGCCCATGTCGTCGAAGTCCGGGGCGCAGGGGCCGGGGGTGTCCTCGTGGATGGGGCACAGGATGGGCGAGACGACCAGCAGCGGGGTGCGGGGGTGCCCCTCGCGGATCGTGTCGAGGAAGCCGTGCACGGCCGGGCCGAAGGCACGCAGGCGCATCAGGTCCGTGTTGACGACGTTGATGCCGATCTTGACGCTGATCACGTCCGCGGGGGTGTCGCGCAGGGCCCGCGCGGTGAACGGGTCGAGCAGGGCGCTGCCGCTCAGGCCGAGGTTGACCAGCTCCACGCCGCCGAGGGACGCGGCCAGCGCGGGCCAGATGGCCGTGGGGCTCGCCGTGTCGGAGCCGTGGCTGATGGAACTGCCGTGGTGCAGCCACACCTTGCGGCCCCGGTCGGGGACCGGCTCCACGGGGGCGTCGGTGCGCAGCGCCACCAGCTCGGTGATCTCGTTGTGCGGCAGCCAGATCTCGACGTCCTTGTCACGGTCGGGCAGACCGGCGAAGCGGACGGTGCCGATGGGTCCGGGGACGGTCTCCGTCGTACCGGTGGCCATGTCCATCATCAGGACGTTGCCGCCGGTCACCCCGGCCTGCCGGGTCAGGGCGCCGTCGACCAGCAGGTCGTACACGCCGTCGGGGCGGGGCGGCGCGCCGTGATAGCCCATCTTCGTACGGAGCGCGTCCAGTTCCACGGTGGTGGCCCGTGTACGGAAGGCCAGCCGCACGCCGGAGGGCTGGGACTCGGCCCTGGCCAGCTGGTCGTCGGCGCACTGGGCGCGGGCCCTGGCGGGCAGCCGGTGCGGCAACACGCCGTGCTCGGTGCGCTCCACGTCGAGCGCGCCGCGCAGCAGGTCCTCGGCGCGAGCGGGCGTCATGAGCGTGGTGACCCAGTCCGTTTCCGGCCCCCGGGGAGTGCGGGAGGAGCCGGGAGCGGGGTCGTGCGGAGAGTTCATGACACCAGCGTGTCAAGCGGAATGCCGATTCGCACATGATTTTCCGGGAGCGCCGGCGGCGGACTGGCGCGGACGCCGGGTGAGTGCCGGTACCGCGGGCCCGCGGCTCCCCGCAACCGGATCCACTCCCGTCCCTGTGCCGGATCCACTCCCGCCCCTACAGCCGGATCCACTCCCGGGCAGTCGTCACCCGGTCCAGCACCTCGGGAAGCGGGTCGACGCCGAGCCCCGCTCCGGTGGGGACGTCGAGGTGTCCGTCGGCGAGTTCGAAGGGCTCGGTGATGTCCGTGGCGAAGTAGCGGCCGGAGGCGGAGGTGTCACCGGGCAGACGGAAGCCGGGCAGCGCGGCCAGTGCGACGTTGGCGGCGCGGCCGAGCCCGGTCTCCAGCATGCCGCCGCACCACACGGGCACGCCGTGGGCCACGCACAGATCGTGGATGGCCTTGGCCTCCAGACAGCCGCCGACCCGGCCGGGCTTGATGTTGATGACGGAGGCGGCGCCCAGGGTGATGGCCGCGGCGGCGTCCCGCGCCGACTCGATCGACTCGTCCAGGCACACCGGCGTACGCAGCCGCTTCGCGAGCGCCGCGTGCTGCACGAGGTCGTCGTCGGCCAGCGGCTGCTCGATGAGCAGGAGGCCGAACGCGTCGAGCTCGGCCAGCCGCCGGGCGTCGGCCAGGGTGTAGGCGGCGTTGGCGTCCACCTGGAGCAGCAGCTCGTCGCCGAACCGCTCGCGCACCGCGCGCACGGGAGCGAGGTCCCAGCCGGGCTCGATCTTGAGCTTGACGCGTACGTACCCCTCGTCGACGAATCCGGCGACGGTGTCCAGGAGTTCGGGGACTGAGTCCATGATCCCGACCGACACCCCGCACGGCACCCGGTCGCGCTCGGCCCCGAGGTACGTGCCGAACGACTGGCCCGAGGCCCGCAGCCGCGCGTCGAGCACGGCGGTCTCCAGCGCCGCCTTGGCCATCCTGTGCCCCTTGAACGGCCGCAGGGCACGCCGCACCGCGTGGGCGTCCGCCACGGCGGGCAGCGCCGGCACGAGGAAGCGGCGCAGGACATCGGCCGCCCCGTCGACGTACTCGGAGCAGTAGCGCGGTTCGGACATCGCGACGCACTCGCCCCAGCCCTCGCCCTCGGGCGTGACGACCCGGACGAGCAGGACGTCGCGGGCGGTCTCGACACCGAAGGAGGTGCGGAACGGCGACCGCAGGGGCATCGCGATCCGGCGCAGTTCGATTCCGGTGATCTTCATGGTTCGGCTCCCGGGATGAGCGCGCGTCAGGCGGCGGCCTCGCGCGTGACGACGTACGCGGTACGTTCGTGGAAGCCCGTCACGCGGGCCCCTTCCGCCAACAGGCCCCCCAGCACCTCGCGCCCCGCCAGCCGCCACGCCTCGGCCGCGCCCGGATCGGTGCGGCGCAGCGCCGCGATGTCGGGTGGCACCTCGACCAGCACGGTGGGGGAGTCGGCACGGCCCACGACCGGCAGACCGTCCCGCACCGCCAGGGCCGTCACGGCATCGGCGCTCACAGGCGCCGCCGTCGGCCCCGGCCCGGTCAGCTCCCAGACGACGAGCAGGCGGTCGGTGTCGTCGCCGCCGTTGATGGCGTCGTCGACGCGCCCGTAGAAGCCGGTGAGGTACTCGACCGGCCGTGCGCCCAGCTTGGCCAGGTTGAAGTGGGCGTTGCGCCGCACCAGCGGATCGTAGGTCCAGGTGATCCGGGACAGCCCGCGGGCCAGGGACCAGTCGCGCTGGTGCCGCTTGAGGGCGAGACCCGCCGCGTACCCGGGCAGGGCGCCGGTGACGTGGGAGTGCAGGGTCTGGCCGACGGGGGCCGCGAAGAAGGCGGCGGACGCGCCGACGAGACGGCCGCCGGCGAAGGCGCCCGCGACGTAGTTCCCCGAGTGCGAGAGCGCCCGCAGCTGCTCGGTCCCCATCGGTGAGGAGCCCGGCGCGGTGCCCCATACCCGCTCGAACAGGGCCGCCACGGCCGCCAGTTCGCCCAGTTCGCGCACCTCGCGGACCTTGGGGGCGCTCACCGGACGAGCTCCTCCACGAGGGCGGCGAGCAGCCGGGCCCGGGGGACCATCTCGGCGACGACCACATGCTCGTGATCGGCGTGCGCCCCACCGCCCACGGCGCCCAGACCGTCCAGCGTCGGGCAGCCGACGCCACCGGTGAGGTTCCCGTCGGACGCGCCGCCGACCGCGGCCGACCGCAACGGCCCCCGGCCCAGACGGTCGGCGATCTCCCGGGCCCGCTCGAACAGCGCGGCGGACGAGGCCTCCTCCAGGGGCGGCCTGGCGGGCCCGCCGCGCACCTCCAGGCGCGCCCCCGGCACCGTCACCTCCAGCGCCCGGATCGCGGCGTCCACCCGCTCCTGCGCGGCGAGCGTCGGGACGCGCACGTCGACGCAGACCGTGGCCTCGGCGGGCACCGTGTTGGTCGTCGAACCGGCCCACGTCATCGTCGGCGTCACCGTGGTCCGCCACCCCTCAGGGGCGTCGGCGTCGGCCCGGGCGGCCAGCCCCTCCAGCGCGAGGACGAGATGCGCGGCCTCGACCGCGGCGTTGACGCCCTTCTCCGGCTCCAGGCCGGAATGGGCCGCCTTGCCGTGCACCACCAACTCGTAGTCGGACGTGCCCTTACGCGCCGTCTTCACCGCGCCGCCGTCCGCCGAGGCCTCCAGGACGAAGGTCGCCGCGCACTGCCGCGCCGTCTCCTCGACGAGCGCCCGCGAGGTGACCGAACCGACCTCCTCGTCCCCGGTGACCAGGACGCACACGCCTTCCAGGGAGGGCAGCGAGGCCAGGGCGTGGAAGATCTGCACGAGCCCGGCCTTCATGTCGAAGACGCCGGGGCCGCGCGCGACGCCGTCCACGAGCGACCACGGGTGAGTGGCGAGCGAACCCATCGGCCACACGGTGTCGTGATGCCCGAGGAGCAGGACCCGCGGCGTGCCGAACGCCCACCGCAGATGTGTCACACCGTCGATGACGAGGCGCTCCGGAGCGACGCCGAGGTGGCGGGCCCCCTGCGCGGCCACGACATCCGCGCTGCGCGCCACGGCCTCCAGGTCCGAGGAGAACGACTCGCACTCCACCAGTTCCTTCAGGTCCGCGACCATCGCGGCGAGCCGGTCCGCCGCCTCTTCCGGCTCCGCCCCCGCCCGGGACGTGTCGCTGAGCAGATCTTCGGTCACCGTGAACTCCTCCTCGAAAGCCGTCCCGCGATGGTAAGCCCGACCGCCGACCTCAGCCGGTGGACTCGACGGCGGTCAGGATGTGGGGAACCGCCTCGCGCAGATCGACGAAGTGGCGGTGCACGCCCTCCACCGCCGTGGCGCCGTTCACACCTCACACCGTCATCCCGGCGCTCAGCCCGGACCGCACTCCGGACGGCGCGTCCTCGATGACCAGGCAGTCCTCAGGCAGGGCACCCGGCTCGGCGGCGGCCCGCGCGTACGGCTCCGGTGAGGGCTTGCCCGCGTCCACCGAGGCCGCGTCCACGATCACGTCCGGCACGGGCAGACCCGTCCGCAGGAACCGACCACGAACCCGGTGCGCGTAGTTGGAGGTCACCAGAGCCCAGCTCGCCGGTGCCAGCCCGTGCAGCAGCTCCGACGCGCCGTCGAACGCCGTGTAGACGCCGGACCGGACGTCGTCGTCCTCCAGCTCATGCAGCACGGCCAGGCACTCGTGCGGATCGCGGTCCGCGGCGATCTCGGCGAACGTCTCCATCGGCCGAGTCCGCAGGGCGACCCGGTACACCTCGTCCGCGTCCAGACCGTACCGCCGCGCCCACGTCGCCCACACACGGCGCTGGTTGCCCGCCGCGTCGATCAATGTGCCGTCGACGTCGAACAGGACGCACGCACCTCTTGCGGCCCGGCCGCCCAGGTTCACTGGTCACGCGCCGATCATGCCAGGCGGTGAGGGGCAACCGGCAGTGGTCGGCGCCGGTCGGCGGCGGCTGGGCGGCGGTTCGGCAGCACCCGGCGTCGGCAGCCGCTCAGGGCCGCCAGTAGAGGGCGGGGTCCGGGTGGTCGACGAAGCCGAGGGCGCGGTAGAGCGGTTCGCCCTCCGGAGAGGCGTACAGGTCCACGCGGGACGCCTCACGCTCGCGGAACCAGTGGAGCAGGGCCCGCAGGATCGCCCGGCTGTAGCCGCGCCGCCGGTACGGCACGTCGGTGACCACGCCGATCACATGTCCGACCCGGCCGTTGACGTTGTGCGGCCCGGGGAACCACTGGTCGACGGTGCCGATGCCGCAGGCGGCCAGGCCCGCATCGCCGTCCACGACGAGGATCCGCGCGTCGTCCGAGGCCAACTGCTCCCGCAGGACCGCGGCGAGGTGGTGACGCCAGTCGTCGCACCCGGAGGCGGGGTCGAAGTAGTCGCCGCCGAGCTCCTCGAACAACGACGCGCGCAGACGGACGAGTTCCGGGAGGTCGTCCTCCCCGGCCGCTCGCACGGCCGGCCGCACGGCGGCGTCGGGATTCACGTTCGGGTGTCTCATGCGGATCACCTTGCTGTAATGCCCTGATGCATCTCAACCCTTACGGCGGCGACGCCGTGCACCTGGCCGCTGACCTCTGCAACCGCCGCCCGACCAGCGCCGAGGAGCTGGCGGACCGCTGCCGCGCAGCCGGGCTGGCCCTGGAACGCCCCGTCCTGCCCGAGGACTTGGCACAGGCCCTGGCCGCCCTGGACGCCTGGGAGCAGGTCGTCGACGCCACCGACGAGCGGGAGCGCGCCGAGCTGGCCAACCGGATGCTGGCCGCGTCCGCCGCCCACCCCCGCCTCACCGACCACGCGGGCGACGGCTGGCACCTGCACTACCGCGACGACCAACTGCCGCCGGGCGCGCTGCTGTTCTCGCTGATATCGGTCGGCACCGCGCTGCACCTGGCGGGACGCGGCATGCACCGGCTGCGGCGGTGCGAGGTCACGGAGTGCGCCACCGTGTTCGCGGACACCTCCCGCACCGGCCGCAGGCGCTACTGCTCCCACGCGTGCGCCAACCGCGACGCGGTACGCCGCCACCGGGCCCGCGCCGCCGTGCGGTGACAGGTCACGCGTGCGCGAAGGGTTGACCTGGCGTTTGAAGCCGCTTACGGTCCCGATCGCAAGTTCTTGCAGATTCAACCTGCAAGATTTCTGCAAACGCCCCCCAACTGAGCCCCGCTCACCGCTCGTCACGCCCGTTTCCTCCGTTTTCCCCGTTCCGCCCGTTTCCCCCACTGGAGGCCCTGTGAAAGGCCCAACGCGCACAGCCCGCAGATCCGTTGCCGTCACACTCGCCCTGGCGGCCGGTGTGCTCGGGAGTCTCTTCGCGCCGGCACCCGAGGCCGAGGCCTCCCCGCCCGGCGGCAAGGACGTCACCGCCGTCCTCTTCGAGTGGCGCTTCCACTCGGTTGCCAAGGCCTGCCAGACCCAACTCGGCCCGGCCGGTTACGGGTTCGTCCAGGTGTCGCCGCCTCAGGAGCACATCCAGGGCGGCCAGTGGTGGACCTCGTACCAGCCCGTCAGCTATCGGATCGCCGGGCGCCTCGGTGACCGGGCGGCCTTCAAGAGCATGGTCGACACCTGTCACGCCGCGGGCGTCAAGGTGGTCGCGGACGCCGTGATCAACCACATGTCGGCTGGCTCCGGCACCGGTACGGGCGGCTCGGCCTACACGAAGTACGACTACCCGGGCACGTACTCGGGCGCCGACATGGACGACTGCCGGTCGCAGGTCAACGACTACGGCAACCGGGGCAACGTACAGAACTGCGAACTCGTCGGCCTCGCCGACCTGGACACCGGCGAGGAGTACGTGCGCGGCCGGATCGCCGCCTACCTCGACGACCTCCGCTCGCTCGGCGTCGACGGCTTCCGCGTCGACGCCGCCAAGCACATGCCGGCGGCCGACCTCGCCGCCATCAAGGCACGGCTCAAGGACCCGGGTGCCTACTGGAAGCAGGAGGCCATCCACGGCGGCGGCGAGGCGGTCTCGCCGGACGAGTACCTCGGCACCGGGGACGTCCAGGAGTTCCGGTACGCCCGCGACCTCAAGCGCGTCTTCACCGCCGAGAAGCTCGCCTACCTCAAGAACTACGGCGAGGGCTGGGGCTACCTGCCCTCCGGGAAGTCCGCCGTCTTCGTCGACAACCACGACACCGAGCGCGGCGGCGACACCCTCAGCTACAAGGACGGCGCCAACTACACCCTGGCCAACGTCTTCATGCTCGCCTGGCCGTACGGCGCGCCCGACGTCCACTCCGGATACGAGTTCACCGACCGCGACGCCGGACCGCCCAACGGCGGCACCGTGAAGGCCTGTTACGCCGACGGCTGGAAGTGCCAGCACGCCTGGCGCGAGATCTCGGGCATGGTCGCCCTGCGCAACACCGCGCGCGGCCAGGCCGTCACGCACTGGTGGGACAACGGCGGCAACCAGATCGCCTTCGGCCGCGGCGACAAGGCGTACGTGGCGATCAACCACGAGGGCTCCGCGCTGACCCGCACCTTCCAGACCTCGCTGCCCGCGGGCGGCTACTGCGACGTCCAGTCGGGCAGGCGCGTCACGGTCGACTCCGCCGGCCGGTTCACCGCCACGCTCGGCCACAACACGGCCCTCGCGCTGCACGTGGGCGCGAGGACCTGCAAGGCCTGACCGGCCGCCGCCGCGCCGCCACGGGAAAAGGCGGTTGATCGCTTCGCGAGAAAGGGGGTAGGAAGGCGCCATGACTGCTCTCGGCGTGGTGTTCCGGCCCCAGCTTCCCCCCGAACGACTGCGCGGTGTGGTGCGCGCCGCCGACGACGCCGGTCTCCAGGAGCTGTGGCTCTGGGAGGACTGCTTCCTGGAGAGCGGCATCGCCACCGCCGCCGCGGCCCTCGCCTGGTCCGAACGGCTGCGCGTGGGCGTCGGACTGCTCCCCGTGCCCCTGCGCAACGCCGCCCTCACCAGCATGGAGGCGGCCACGCTGCACCGGCTCTTCCCCGGCCGGGTCATGCTCGGCGTCGGGCACGGCGTGCAGGACTGGATGGGGCAGGTGGGCGCCCGCGTCGCCTCGCCCCTGACGCTCCTGCGCGAACACCTGGACGCGATGCGGGCGTTGCTCGCGGGGGAGCGGGTGACCACCGAGGGGCGGTACGTCCGCCTCGACGGCGTCGCGCTCGACTGGCCGCCCGCTTCGGCGCCCGCCGTCTACGCGGGTGCGAGAGGGCCCCGGTCGGTGCGGCTGACCGGAGAGGCGGCGGACGGCACCGTCCTGGACGCGAGCACCACACCGGACGGCGTACGCCGCGCGCGGCAGCTCGTCGACGAGGGCAGGAAAGCGGCGGGCCGCCCCGAGCGCCCGCACCCCGTCGTCGTCTACCTCCACGCGGCGACCGGCCCGGGCGCCGAGGCCCGCCTCCGCGCCGAACTGCGGCGCGACGGCCTGGAGGATACGGCGGGCCTCGGCGCCGCCGGGGACGCCGAGGCGGTGGCGGCGGCCGTGCGCCGCCTGGCCGAAGCGGGCGCCGGCACCGTCGTCCTCCAGCCCACCGCCGACGAGCCGGACCCGGAGGGCTTCATCCGCTTCGTCACGGACGAGGTCGCTCCGCTCGTCGGCTAGTACCGCCGGCCCGGCGCGAGCCCAGGCCCGCCGGGCGCCGTAGGGTCATCCGTATGGGAACGTCACAGGCCGGCGGGGGAGGGGCGGCAGGACCGCAGCCGGGAGCCGGGTCGCTGGACCTCAACCAGCTGCGCACCTTCCTCGCCGTCTACCGCTCGGGGTCCTTCACGGCCGCCGCCCGCATCCTGGGCCTGTCGCAGCCCACGGTCACCGCGCAGATCCGCTCCCTGGAGCGGCACCTGGACCGGGAGCTGTTCGAGCGGCTGCCGCGCGGCGCCGCCCCCGCGCCCTTCGCGGACGAACTGGCGTCGCGGATCGTCGAGCCCCTGGACGCCCTGGCCGAGGTCGCGGGCCACGGCGGCGACGGCGCGGCGGAGCCCGTCCATCTGGCGGGCCCGGCGGAGTTCCTCTCCCACTGCGTGCTGCCGGGCCTCGCGCCGCTCGTGGAGCGGGGCGTGCGGCTGCGGATCACGACCGGCCTGACCGACGACCTCCTGGACGAGCTGCGCGCCGGCCGTCATGACCTGGTGGTGGCCACGGCCCGCCCGCGTGGCCGGGCGCTGACCTGGGTGCCCCTCGCCGACGAGGAGTTCGTGCTGGTCACGGCCGCTTCGTGGGCCGAGCGCATCGGCGGGGCGGAGCGGCTCGCCGAGCTGGGGCCCGCCGCGCTGCGGGGCGTGCCCCTGGTGGCGTACGCCGAGGACGTGCCGATCGTCCGCCGCTACTGGCGCCACGTCTTCGGCAAGCGCCTGGTGTGCGAGCCCGCCGTCACCATGCCCGACCTGCGCGCGGTCAAGGCGGCCGTGGCGGGCGGCGCCGGATTCAGCGTGCTGCCCCGCTACCTGTGCCTCGACGAGCTGGCCTCGGGGTCCCTGGTCCTGCTGCACGACCCCGAGGACCCGCCCATCAACACCGGCTACCTCGTGCAGCGGCCCGGCTCCTCGGACAACCCGCACGTCGCCCTGGTCCGGGACCACCTGCTGGCGTCCTCGCGGGACTGCTAGGCCCGCCTCGGCTGCTTCGGGCCGCCGTCCGCGGCCGGGGCCTGGGCGGCCACTGCCATCCCTGCCCTGTCGTTCGGACGAGCCATCACCGGTGGTGGCGGATGCTGTCAGCCGACCGAGGCGAGGAAGCCGAGGAGAGCGGTGTTCACGTCCTCGGCCCGCTCCTGCTGGATCCAGTGGCCGGCGCCGTCGAGGACGACGTGCCCGCGCCGGTCGGTGAGCATCCGGTCGAGGCCGTCCGCCGGCATGAACCCTGCGACAGGGTCCTTGGAGCCGGTGACGAACAGCGAGGGCTGCGTGACGACCCGGCCCTCCAGGTGCTCGGTGAGCGCCCAGTTGCGGTCCAGATTGCGGTAGTAGTTGAGGCCTCCGGTGAACCCCGTCTCCTCGAACGCGTCCACGTAGTAGGCGAGTTCCTCCTCGCTCAACCACCGTGGGGGCGGCAACTGCCCGGCGGGTCGCGCGGCCCACTCGGCGGAGTAGATCTCCCTGGTGACCAGCGTCCTGCGGACGTCGCGGCTCAGCGCCCGGTCCGCGACGCCCGGCTCCTGGAACCACACCATGTAGAAGTCGTCCCCCAGGCGTGCGCGCAGGATCGGCAGGGGCGGCGCGGGGGCCCGCGGCGTCACCGGCACGCTCATGCCCGCCACCGCCCGCACCCTCTCGGGGTGCTCCAGGGCCATGTGCCACACCACGTTCGCGCCCCAGTCGTGCCCCACGAACACCGCGTCGTCCGCGCCGACGTGGTCGAGGATCCCGGCCAGGTCCGCGCAGAGCGTCAGGATGTCGTACGCCTCGATGCCGGCCGGGCGCGAACTGCCGCCGTAGCCGCGCATGTCGGGCACCAGGACGCGGTGACCGGCCCGCGCCAGCGCGAAGACCTGGTGCCGCCAGGAGAACGCCAGCTCGGGGAAGCCGTGGCAGAGCACGACCGGGGGCCTGCCCGGCCGCTCGTCGCCGTGGTCGAAGACCCGCAGCGTGACACCGCCCGTCGAGATCCGGCGCGCCTCGACGCGCTCCCACTCGCTGACCGGCGCATGCGTCGTCATGGGCTGAACTCCTGAGGTCCGCGGGCACCTCCGCGTCGAACTCGCGGAGACAAGGGGCGTGTTCCGAATGTTGGACTTGACGTTGGGTTCAATGTAACCGGCGACCGAACAGCGGTGGGCCCGGCGGAAGCCGTTCCGCCGGGCCCACCGCTCACGTGGTGCTCGACGCACCCGCGAACCGGCCGGAGATCAGTCCGTGCCGGACTCCATCGCGGCGCGGTCCAGCATCGTCTCTTCCTCCGTGGTCTCGCCGCGCGAGGCGATCGCCTGGGCGCCGCCCGCGTCCATGGCGCCGATCAGGCCCGTGGAGGCCGCCTGCGCCGCGCCGATCGGCGTCGGGTGGGCGGTGCCGACCAGGCCGAGCTCCACGTACTGCTCAAGGCGGGAGCGCGAGTCGGCGATGTCGAGGTTGCGCATGGTGAGCTGGCCGATCCGGTCCACCGGGCCGAACGCCGAGTCCTCGGTCCGCTCCATGGAGAGCTTGTCCGGGTGGTAGCTGAGCGCCGGGCCCCGCGTGTCGAGGACGGAGTAGTCCTCGCCGCGCCGCAGCCGCAGCGTCACCTCGCCGGTGATCGCCGCGCCGACCCAGCGCTGGAGCGACTCGCGCACCATCAGCGCCTGCGGGTCCAGCCAGCGGCCCTCGTAGAGCAGCCGGCCGAGCCGTCGGCCCTCGTTGTGGTACGCGGCGACCGTGTCCTCGTTGTGGATGGCGTTGACCAGGCGCTCGTAGGCGATGTGCAGGAGCGCCATGCCGGGCGCCTCGTAGATGCCGCGACTCTTGGCCTCGATCACCCGGTTCTCGATCTGGTCGGACATGCCGAGGCCGTGCCGGCCGCCGATCGCGTTGACCTCCATGACGAGGTCGACCGGGGTGGCGAACTCCTTGCCGTCGACCGTCACGGGACGGCCCTGGTCGAAGCCGATCGTCACGTCCTCGGTGTCGATCTCCACCGACGGGTCCCAGAACCGCACGCCCATGATCGGGTCGACGGTCTCGACGCCCGTGTCGAGGTGCTCCAGGGTCTTCGCCTCGTGCGTGGCACCCCAGATGTTGGCGTCCGTGGAGTACGCCTTCTCCGTCGAGTCCCGGTAGGGCAGCCCGTGGGCGAGCAGCCACTCGGACATCTCCTTGCGGCCGCCGAGCTCCGTCACGAAGTCCGCGTCCAGCCAGGGCTTGTAGATCCGCAGGTGCGGGTTGGCGAGGAGGCCGTAGCGGTAGAACCGCTCGATGTCGTTGCCCTTGAAGGTGGAGCCGTCGCCCCAGATCTGCACGCCGTCCTCGAGCATCGCCCGGACCAGGAGGGTGCCGGTCACGGCACGCCCCAGCGGCGTGGTGTTGAAGTACGCGCGGCCGCCGGACTTGATGTGGAACGCGCCGCAGGCCAGCGCCGCGAGCCCTTCCTCGACCAGCGCGGCACGGCAGTCGACGAGACGGGTGATCTCGGCGCCGTACGCGGAGGCACGACCGGGCACGGACGCGATGTCGGGCTCGTCGTACTGGCCGATGTCGGCGGTGTACGTGCACGGGACGGCGCCCTTGTCGCGCATCCAGGCGACGGCGACGGAGGTGTCGAGGCCGCCGGAGAAGGCGATGCCGACGCGCTCGCCGGTGGGGAGGGAGGTGAGGACCTTGGACATAGGAAGAGTATGCATGACCATGCATGCCCATGCAAGCTGCGCCCGCGCGCCGGTACCCGCCGCCGAGGGAACCGGTCACGGGAGATGGGCGACGCCGACGCCGCTCATCTCCGGTGTACCCGCCCCTCGGCCGCGGTCGAAGCGACGGTACGGCGCCGCCGGGCGCCGGGGCGCTCCGCTCGGCGCGGCGATGTCCACAAAACGCGGCGAATCCGCCCGGCACCGAGTGCCGTGCGCTCACCGGGCCCGCAGTGTCTGCGACGGCGGCTCGCCGAAGCGGGCGCGATAGCGCCGCGCGAACCGGCCCAGGTGTGCGAACCCCCACTGGTAGGCGACTTCCGTGACGGTGACCGTGCCGGGATCCGCGACGCGCAGATGCTGGCGCACCCGTTGCAGCCTGACCTCCTGGACGTACGCCATGGGGGACATCCCGAGGTTCTTGCGGAACGCCTCCTGGAGGGTGCGCAGGCCGACCTGTGCGATCTCGGCGAGCCGGGCCGCGTCGTAGGGCTCGGCCGGCCTCTCCTGCACGACGTCCATGACCCGCTTCACCGCGGCGGGGCGCGTCAGGGGCGCCGGGTCGTCCAGCAGGGACCGGTAGGGGTGGTCGGTGGCGAGCAGCAGCCCTTCGAGGAGCGCCTGTTCGAACCGCCTGGCGAAGATCGGCTGCCGCAGCAGCCCGTGCGGCACGTCCCTCTCCCGCAGGACCCACTGCGCCAGATTCGCCCAGCTGCGGCCCGGCCCGCGCGAGACGTCGAGCGTGGGGGCCAGGCGCGGGCGCCGGGTCACGGGCCGCCCGAGCAGGACCTCCAACTGCCGGTGCAGGGCCGGCGTGTCGATGGTGACGGAGATGATGCGGCACTCGGCCGACCCGATGTCGACGAAGTTGTCGGCCGCGGGGTCGTACACGGCGGCCTGACGCGGAGTGACGTGTGTCCGCACCGACCGGCCCTGGCGCAGGTCGAAGCTGCCGGTGAGCGTCCAGGCGACGAGGTACGAACCCAGCTCCGCCGCCTGGAGGCGCACGGCGGTGCCGAGCCCCGTCTCGCCGACGGCCAGCGCTCCCCACTCGACCATGTTCATGCTCGTACGAAAATCCCGCGGCGGCCCCGTCACGCTGAGGCGCAGATCGCAGAACGCCTGCGAGAGCGCCGTGCGTGCCTCGTCCGGGTCCCGCGTGACAAAGCGACTGAACTCCGCCCGACCGGCGGACCGCTCCGCAGCCACGGTCTCGCTCCCCCTCGTGCCGCCCCCGCGGCCCCGACGGAAGCCGCCATTCATGATGGCACCGTCTCCCGGGCCGGGCAGGCCCGTGCGACGGCCGGAGCCGGACCGGTCCGCGCCGCGGTTCGTCCCCCTTGCCGCGTCCAGGATGTTTGAGCAGCCGATGAGCGGTCACACGAAGATCAGAACACGATGCAGTCGATGCCAAGGGAGCGTGAGCGGACATGAGCGCCGACGAGAAGGCCAAGGCGAAGACCGAGCAGGCCAAGGGTGCCGCCAAGGAAGCCGCGGGCCGCGCCACGGGCAATGACCGCCTGACCGCCGAGGGCCGCACCGACCGGATGAAGGGCGACGCGCGCCAGGCCAAGGAGAAGGCCAAGGACGTCGGCAAGCACTGACGCGTCGGGTGACGTGTGAGGGCCCCGGGGACGCCGACCATGGCGTCGCCGGGGCCCTGCCCGTGTGCGGACGGCCCGGCCCCGGCCACCGCGTGCCGCCGGGCGGCCACCTCTTGATCCCCGTACGGCAGTACGTCGTCCGATGTTCGCCCGGGCGTCACCCGTGGGCGGCGTCGATCGACGATCATCTGAGGTCCGATCGCGGTAGCCCGAGAGGTCAACGTTGCAACGCCGACGTCCAGGACGTAGATACCAAGGCAGGAGAACGCTCGCGGCAGGCTCACTGGCCGCCGTGCTGGCCCTGGCGGGATGCGGGGTCGCGGGCCTCGGGGAGGGGGCCGGGGACGGCCGCGCCGCCGCCGCGCCCGCCGCCCTCGCCGGGATCGGCTGCGCGAAGAGCGGCAAGGTGCCCGGCACCGGATCGAGCGCCCAGCAGAACGCGATGAAGTACTGGATCAAGCAGTACCAACTCGCCTGTCCGGGCGTGCGCATCGCGTACAACCCGATCGGCTCCGGGGCCGGCGGGGCGCAGTTCCTGCGGGGCGCCACCGCGTTCGGCGGCTCCGACAGCGCGCTGAAGCCCGACGAGGTCGCCCGGTCCGAGGACGTCTGCCGGGGTGGCCGCGCCATCGACCTGCCCATGGTCGGCGGGCCCATCGCGATCGGGTACGACCTGCCCGGCTTCGACGGCCTGGTGCTCGACGCCCCGACCCTCGCCAAGATCTTCGACCGGCGGATCACCTCCTGGGACGCCCCGGAGATCCAGCGGCTCAACCCCGGTGCCGAACTGCCCTCCATGCCGGTCCGCCCCGTCCACCGCTCCGACGACTCGGGCACCACGCAGAACTTCCAGGCGTACCTGGCGGGCGCGGCCCCCGACGTGTGGCAGCACCCGGTGGGCAAGGCGTGGCAGGGCAGGGGCGGCGCGTCCGCGAGCGGCTCCAGCGGGGTCGCCTCGGAGGTCACCTCCGGCTTCGGCGCCATCGGCTACTTCGAGCTGTCCTTCGCGCGGGCCCGGCACATAAAGACCATCAGCATCGACACGGGCGCGTCGGTCCCGGTCGAGCCGACGCCCCGGACCGCGTCGGCCGGCATCGCGGCGGCGCGGGTCGCGGGCCGGGGCAAGGACATGACGCTGAAGTTCCGCTACGACGCCTCGACGCCGGGCGCGTACCCGATCGTCCAGGTCACCTACGAGATCGTGTGCGACAAGGGGAACCAGCAGGCGACGCTGCCCGCCCTCAAGTCGTTCCTGGCCTACACCGCGAGCGAGGCGGGACAGAAGCCGCTGTCCCGCCTGCACTACGCGCCGCTGCCGGAATCCGTCGCCGGTCAGGTGCGCGAGGTGATCCGCACGCTGTCCTGACCGGTACGGGACGCCCCCTAGGGGTTCTCGGCCACCGTGACCGCCCCGGCCGGACACAGCTGCGCGGCGTCTCTCGCGGCCTCGCGCCACGCGGCCGGTTTTGGCGCGGCGTCGAGGAGCAGCACCCTGCCGTCCTCGGCGTCCTGGTCGAACACGTCGGGAGCGGTCAGCGCGCACATGCCGGCGCCCAGACAGCGTTCACGGTCGACTCGCAGCTCCACCGGGCCTACTCCTCCCCCCAGGTGACGGGCAGCGCGTGCACCCCGTAGATGTTCATGCCGGTCCGCAGCGGAATGTCCTCGGGCGCGGCGGCGAGCCGCAGCGTCGGGAAACGGGTGACCAGCGCGGGCAGGGCGACCCGCAGTTCCACGCGGGCCAGTTGCTGGCCGAGGCACTGGTGGATGCCGTGGCCGAACCCGAGATGGCCGGTGGCCTTGCGGCGCACGTCGAGGGTGTCGGGGCCGGGGAAGCGCTCCGGATCGCGGTTGGCGGCCTCCATGGAGACGACGACCGTTTCGCCCGCCTTGACCGTCCGCCCCGCCAGCTCGACGTCCTCCAGCGCGGTCCGCGCCCCCGTCTGCGCGATGGACAGATAGCGCATGAGCTCCTCGACGCCCGACTCGGCGAGGCCCGGATCGTCCCGCAGGGCGGCGAACTGGTCCGGGTGGCTCAACAGCGCGAAGGTGCCGTACGCGATCATGTTGGCGGTGGTGTCCAGACCCGCGCCCAGCAGGAAGTTGCCGATCCCGGCGAGCTCCTCGTCGCTCAGGTCGGTACCGGTGAGGTCGCTCAGCAGATCGTCGGTGGGCTCGGCCCGCTTGGTGAGGACCAGCTTGTGCAGGTACTCCTGGCCCGCCGTCATGGCGGCCGCCAGTTCCGCCTCGCTCGTGCCCTGCGTCATGAGTGTCTCGGTCTGCTGCCGGAAGAACTCCCGGTCGGCGTACGGCACTCCGAGCAGCTCACAGATCATCAGCGTCGGGATGGGCTGCGCGTATGCCTTCACCAGGTCGAGCGTGGGCCCCCGGCGCTCCATGGCGTCGAGGTGGTCGGCGGTGATCTGCTCGACGCGTTCGGTAAGCAGCCGCATGCGGCGCACGGTGAACTTGCCGGTCAGCAGCCGCCGGTAGCGGGTGTGCTCGGGGGCGTCGAGCCCGGTGAGATCGCCGACCGGCGCGGGCCCCAGCTCTCCGGAGTACTCGGACTCGTAGGGCAGGTGCATGAGTTCGTAGCGCGAGCTGAAGCGGGGGTCGCCCAGGACCGCGCGGACCACGGAATGGCTGGTGGCCAGCCACCCGAGGTGCCCGTCGGGGAAGTGCAGCCGGGCGAGCGGCTGTTCCCCGCGCAGTCGCGTCAGCTCCTCGGGCGGGTCGAAGGGGCAGCCCTTCCGGCGGGCCGTGGGCAGGCGTAACAGATCGTGCGACATGGCGTGTCCTCCGATGCGGAAAGCGTCGTGCTGCCAGCATGGCACACGAATGACGCCATGGCGAGCCAGGATGGCTCAGGGTGGCAGCATGTGGTGCCGGACGGTGTCCGTGGCGCAGGTCACAGAAGGCAGCGGGAACTCGGCCGGGGCGCGGGCCGACTCCTGGACCGGTCCGGTCGCAGCCGGGCCACGGTCCATCGAACCTGGAGTACGCCTCATGTCCGCCGAACCCACCGTCCTCGCCGAAGGAGGCGACGGGCCGGAGCCGGTCGAACCCCCGCAGCCCCCACCCTCCTCGGAGAGCCGGCCCGCCGCCCAGCGGTCCGGCTGGGCGTCGCTGCGCCCGCTGATCCTGCGGACGCACTTCTACGCCGGGCTGTTGATCGCCCCGTTCCTGCTGGTCGCCGCCGCGACGGGCCTTCTGTACGCGTGCTCGTACCAGGTCGAGAAACTCGTGTACGCCGATGAACTCCGCGTGCCCGTGGCGGCCGACCGGGACGAACTGCCCCTGAAGCGGCAGGTCGCCGCGGCCCGCGAGGCGCATCCGGAGGGGACGGTCAGCGCGGTCCGGCCCGCACCGGAGGAGGGCGCCACCACCCGGGTCCTGCTCTCCGGAGTGCCGGGCGTCGACCCCGACCGCACGCTCGCCGTCTTCGTGAACCCGTACACGGCCGAGGTGCGCGGCGCCCTGGAGCAGTACGGCTCGTCCGGCGCGCTGCCCCTGCGCACCTGGATCAGCGGACTCCACCGCGATCTGCACCTCGGCGAGCCGGGCCGCCTCTACAGCGAACTGGCGGCCAGCTGGCTGTGGGTGACAGCGGGCGGCGGCCTCGTCCTGTGGTTCGGGCGCCGCAGGGCGCGGCGGAAGCTGCGGAACACGACAGGCCGTCGCCGCACGCTGTCCCTGCACGGCGCGGTGGGCGCCTGGACGGCGGCCGGGCTGTTCTTCCTCTCCGCGACGGGGCTGACCTGGTCGACGTACGCGGGCCAGAGCGTCGCCGATCTGCGCGAGGCCGTCGGCCAGACCACGCCCGCGGTGACGGCGAGCCTCGAACCGGGGGCGGGGGCGGCCGACGCGGACGAGCACTCCGGGCACGGCGGGTCAGGCGCCTCGGCGGACGCGGCGCGCGGGCGGCGCGCGGCCGACGTGGGTCTCGACGCGGTCCTGAAGTCCGCCCGCGGACAAGGGCTTTCGGGCCCGGTGGAGATCGTCCCGCCCGCCGACGCGTCGTCCGGCTCGTCGGCGTATGTCGTCAAGCAGATCCAGCGCGGCTGGCCCGAGAAGCAGGACACGGTGGCGGTGGACCCGGCCGACGGGAAGGTGACCGATGTCCTGCGGTTCGACGACTATCCCGTGCTGGCGAAGCTGACGCGCTGGGGCATCGACGCGCACGCCGGTTCGCTGTTCGGCGTCGTCAACCAGATCGCGCTGGCCGCGCTCGCCCTCGGTCTGATCCTGCTGATCGTGTGGGGGTACCGCATGTGGTGGCAGCGCGGCCGGGGCTCCTCCTTCGGCCGTCCCATGGCGCGCGGCGCCTGGCAGGACGTACCCGCCCACATCCTGGTCCCGCTGCTGGCGGTGACCGCGGTCCTCGGCTACTTCGTGCCCCTGCTCGGCATTCCGCTGGCGGCGTTCCTCGCCGTGGACATCGTCCTGGGAGAGGTGGCGTACCGGCGGGGGAGGCGTACGTACGCCTGAGGGGGCCGGGCGGGCGGCCCCGGCGGGCGCGCGCGCCGGAGCCGCCCGAACGTACCCCAATGAGGTTCCGCTCCAGGTGTGTGACCGGCCTCGGAACGGGCACTCGAAAGGTGGGCCCCGCCGTGTCTCCCCCGTCGCGGCGGGGCTCCCTCATGCCGTGAGGGAGAGGCCCCGTGACGGCCACACCACCCCCGCCGGCCGCGCCAGGCACCCGCTCATGTCACCGGCATTCCCTATTTCTGGAACGCGTTCTACTGTGTGCGCCGTCATGTCCGGGGCCAAGTGAGCCAGCCGGCGGGAGCCTGGAGGGGCCGTGCACCTCGAATACACGCCTGAGCAGCAGCGGTTGCGCACCGAACTCCGCGCGTACTTCGCCGGACTGGTGCCGGACAACGTGTACGCGCGCCACGCCGACCCCGCCGCCCGGAAGCGGTTCTACCGCGAGACCATCCGGCGCCTGGGTGCGGACGGCTGGCTCGGCGTGGGCTGGCCCGAGGAGTACGGCGGGCGGGGGCTCACGCCCATGGAGCAGTTCATCTTCTTCGACGAGGCGGCACAGGCCGGCGTCCCACTGCCCCTCATGGCCCTCAACACCGTCGGCCCCACGCTCATGCGGTACGGCACGGAGGAGCAGAAGAGCTACTTCCTGCCGAAGATCCTCGCCGGCGAGCTCGACTTCGCCATCGGCTACAGCGAACCGGACGCCGGCACCGACCTCGCAGCGCTCAAGACCAAGGCGGTCAGGGAGGGCGACGCGTACGTCGTGAACGGACAGAAGATCTGGACCACCAACGGCGACACCGCCGACTGGGTCTGGCTCGCCGTCCGCACCGCCGCCCTTGTGGAGGGCGTCCCCCTCCACAAGGGCATCACGATGCTCCTCGTCCCCACCGGCGACCCCGGCTACTCCTGCACCGTCATCAACACCCTCGCCTCGCACGACACCACCGCCAGCTACTACGAGAACATCCGCGTCCCGGTCTCCCGGCGTGTCGGCGAGGAGAACAAGGGCTGGCGCCTGATCACCAACCAGCTCAACCACGAACGCGTCACCCTCGCCGCCCACGGCACCACGGCCATCCGCGCCCTGCACGACGTACAGCGCTGGGCGATGGACACCAAGCTCACCGACGGGCGCCGCGTCATCGATCTGGCCTGGGTCCGCCGGTGCCTGGCGAGGACGCACACCCGGCTCGACGCGATGAAGCTCCTCAACTGGCAGATGGTGAACGCCGTTGAGGAGGGCACCCTCACCCCCCAGGACGCCTCCGCCGTCAAGGTCTACGGCTCCGAGGCGCGCCGGGACGCGTACGCCTGGCTCATGGAGGTCCTCGGCGCGGCGGGCGCCCTGAAGGAGGGCTCGGCGGGCGCGGTCCTCCACGGCGAACTGGAGCGCGGCTACCGCTCCGCCGTGATCTTCACCTTCGGCGGCGGCAACAACGAGATCCAGCGCGAGATCATCTCCTGGATCGGCCGGGGAATGCCCCGCGTCCGCCGCTGAGCCGCTGCGTGTCCGCCGCTGAGCCGCTGTCTGCCCGCCGCTGAGCCATGGTGAGCGCCGTCAGCCCGCCGCGCCGACGGTCAGGACAGGATCTCGACGTACCCGTCCGCTCCGTGCACGCGGATCCGCTGCCCGTCCCGGATCAGCCGCGTGGCCCGCTCCACCCCCACGACGGCCGGCAGACCGTACTCGCGGGCGATCACCGCGCCATGGGTCATCGGACCGCCCACCTCCGTCACCAGACCCTTGATCGCGACGAACAGGGGCGACCAGCTGGGGTCGGTGAAGGTCGTGACCAGGATGTCGCCCGCCTCCAGGTCGGCGTCCGCCACGTCGAGGACGACGCGGGCCCTGCCCTCGATGGTCCCGACGGAGACCGGCAGGCCGACCAGGGCGCCGGCCGGCACATCCGTACGCCGGTAGGCCCCGGAGAGAGCCTCGCCGTCCGAGGTGAGCACCCGGGGCGGGGTGAGCGCCTGGTACGAGTGGAAGGCGTCCTTGCGTTCCTGGATGATCCGCCCGTCCACCCGCCCCGAGCGCACGACCTCGTGCAGCTCCTCGAACGTGAGGTGGAAGGCGTCCTCCGGCTCGGCGAGCACACCGGCCCGCACCAGGCGCTCGGCCTCCGCCAGCAGGGCCCGCTTGTAGACGAAGGAGCGGCTGACGATGTCGTACTTCGGGTACTCCCGGTAGCCGATGAAGGTCCGGACCCGGTCGATCATCGCCTTGGTCTCGGCGGCTTTCTGCTCCCCCTCCGGCAGCGCCCGCAGGCGGGCCAGGACCTCTTCCTCCTTCTTCAGGGCGGCCCGCCGCCCTTGCTCGAAGCGCTGCGCGGCGGCGCCCGGCCCGAAGTTCCTGACGTTGTCCAGGATCACCGGCACCAGTGCCGAGGGGTGCTCGCGCCACCGCGGCCTCGTGATGTCGATCTCCCCGACGCAGCGCATGCCGTACCGGTCGAGGTAGTCCTCGATGGCGTCGCGTGCCGCGCTCCCGCCCGGGAGCTTCGCCAGGTCGTCCAGGAAGTCGTCGTCCTCGACGCCCCGCAGGAAGGCCACCACCTCCGGATGCGGACGGATCACGTCCGCGACGTCGAGCAGCGCCAGTCCCATCTCCGACGTGACGTTGCCGGGCGCGGACAGCGTGAGCGTGTCCGCCGCGTTCTTCTCGCCCAGCCACTCCCGCAGCTTGTCGTTGAGCCACCAGGTGGCGTCCATCCCCGCCATGACCGCCCGCATGTTCAGCGGATCACCGAGGACGCGCTTGTGCTCCTCGAAGGCCTCCAGCAGGTAGTCGAAGAGCGCCGGTCCGGTCCTGGTCCGGATGTCGCGCTCCAGGGCGGCGACGGACGCACGGCTGCGCTCGACCAGCTCGGTGACGACGGCCGGGTCGGTGGGGACGGGTGCGGGAGCGCCGGTGGCGGGCGGAGCGGCCGGACCCTCGTCCGGGAGGGAGGGGACGAAGTCCTCGCGGTCGATGACGGTCTCCAGGGCGTCCCTGATCAGCGGATCCCCTCTTCCCACGAGCTCCAGCAGAGGGGCGCGGCTTTCGGGGGAGGCCAGGCGCCGGGTGACGTCGACGAACAGCCTGCCGCCGGCGGCGTGCATCGGCACCATGGCCGTCAGCTGCCACAGGGAGAGCCCCAGCGGCTTCATGGCGTCGGTCATCATCTGCTGGTGGCCGACGGAGACGTAGACGTGATTCTCCTGGTCGTCGGCCTCGGGAACGGGGAACAGCGTCGTGATCGGCCGACTCTGGACGATGCGGAAGCCGTCGTCGGCCAGGCACCATTCGATGTCCTGCGGGCGGCCGAAGCGCGCTTCGATCCGCCGCCCGAGCCCCACGAGTTCCACGACCTGCGCGTCCGTCAGCGCCGGCAGCTCCTGGCGCCGCGCGTCGACGGCCACTTCCCGCGTACCGCCGTCCGGCAGGGCCTCCACGGCGAGTTGCTTGGCGGCGATCGTCTTGGCGACGACTTCGCCGTGCCGCACCTTGTAGACGTCCGGGTTCACCACACCCGAGACCAGCGCCTCGCCGAGACCGAAGCCGGCGTCCACGGTGGCGACCTTCCGGTCACCCGTGACGGGGTCGGCCGTGAACAGGATTCCGGCCGCCCGCGAGAAGACCATCCGCTGCACGACCACGGCCATGTGCACGACACGGTGGTCGATGCCGTTGCGCAGACGGTAGGTCACGGCCCGCTCGGTGAACAGCGAGGCCCAGCACCGGCTGAGGTGCCGCAGGATCTCCGCCGGTCCCACGACGTTCAGGTAGGTGTCCTGCTGGCCCGCGAAGGACGCCGTCGGCAGGTCCTCCGCGGTCGCGCTGGACCGTACCGCGTACGCCTCGTGCTCGCCGAGCCGGGTGAGGGCGCGGGCGACGGCCGCCGCGAGATCGCCGGGGGCGGGGGTCTCCTCGATGATCCGGCGGATCTCCGCGCTGAGCGCCCGGATCTTCTCCCGGTCGTCCAGGCCGAGGCGCGACAACTCGTCGAGCCGTGCGTCGAGCGACGGTACGCGCGCCATGGCCCGCCGGAAGGCGTCCGTCGTCACGCAGAAGCCGTCCGGCACGTGGACACCCTCGATACGTGACAGGGCGCCCAGGTGCGCGCCCTTGCCGCCGACCACGGCGATCCGCGTCTCGTCCACCTCCCGCAGATCCACCACGTCCCGCTCGTGCGGACCCGCCCCGCGCTCCTCGCTCGTCGCGACGCCTCCCGCGCCGGCTGCCGTGTTCTCTCGCGCTGGTACCGCACTGGGCACGTCGTGTCCTCGTTTCCGCAGGTAGTGGCTTCGGCCGCTGATTCTGCGGCACGACAGGGGCCTTGCCGCAAGCCCCCTGGTGCGCTATAAGTTGAGAGTGGCAAGGAGAGAGTTCTCCTTGCCTTTTCTGTTTCTCCTTGCCGTGGCTGCATCCGCCGCCCGAAGGGCCACGCGCCGGGGGGGGAGTTCACCGAAGCCCGGCGCCCGCGCGTACGCGCCCCGCTTCCTGCTCTGTTCATGATCCCCACATGCGTACGCCCCCTGTGCGTGGGGCGGAGGGCACCCGCCCCCGTGAGGTTCACGGAGAGTCTCCCCGCACCTCTCACCTCATGGAGCCCGGCATGGACCGCAGGACCCTCCTCGCCACGAGCGGCGGCGCCCTGGCCGGCGGCGCGACCGCCGCCGTCGCCCCGCCTGCCCACGCCCACCCCGCCGCGCACGCCCGGCCGGGCCGGGACCGGGACGTCGTACGGTTCAACGTCATCAGCGACATCCAGGGCGACCTGCGCGACTTCGGCAGGGCCCTCGACGACATCGCGGCGATCAACCCGCGCGGCGCGGGCCTCGCGGTCGCGGGCGACATCACCCCGCGCGGTTACGACTTCGAGTACGCGCAGGTCACCGAGGAACTCCGGCGGCACCCGCGGCCCCGCGCCACGGCCTGGGCCATCGGCAACCACGAGTTCTACGTGCCGAAGTGGCGCGACCCCGGCACCCTGGCGCAGGACACCTGGCCCAACGGGACCACCGAGGAATCGCTCTTGCGCAGCTTCCACCGGTTCGCCGGGCGCGGCACGGTCCACGCGGAGACGTCCTTCGCCTCCGTCCCGGTCCTCACCCTCGGCACCGAGCGCTACGCGCACTACCACGACGCCAGGCTCTGGGACGAGGTCTGGCTCAGCGACGCGCAGTTCACGTGGCTGGAGGACCGGCTGTGGTACTGGTCGCGCCGCCGCAGGCCGGTCATGGTCGTCACCCACCACCCGCTGCCGGACACGGTCTCCGGCACCCGCAACAAGCTCTACGCGAGCGACTACCTCCAGGCCGACCGCCTCCTCGGCCTCCTCGGCCGCCACCCCGACGTGTTCCTCTTCTCCGGTCACACCCACTGGGACCTCGGCCTGTCCGACTGGGTGGTACGCCGTGTCGTGCCCGGCACCGCCAACCTCAGCGGGTTCACCGTGGTCAACACCGGCGCCGTCCAGACCGGTTACCGCGACGACGGCAAGGGCGGCGAGGTCGCCGTGGAGGGCTCCTTCAAACCAGGGCCTCCAGGTCGAGGTCCACGACGACTCGGTCGTCATCAAGGCCCGCGACTTCGGCCGCCGCGCCTGGCTGAAGCAGATCACGGTGCCGCTGACCCGCTGACCCGCTGACCCGCTGACCCGCTGGCCCGCTGACGGCTGGGGGCATGCGGCGCGTCCCCGAGTCACACTTGACGGCAGCCGGACCACCGTCAGGAGGGGGACACACATGTCCGAGCCAGTGCGTGAGCCCGATCCCGGTCTCTTCGGGCCGGCGTCCGTGACCTGGCAGGTGCACTCCGACCCCATGATGTGGGTCGCCGGAATCCGCGCCCTCTACCTCCAGGCCCTGCACCCCCGGGCTGTCCGCGGCGTCATGCAGAACTCCGACTTCCGCGAGGACGCCTGGGGGCGTCTGATGCGCACCGCCCGCTTCGTCGGCACCACCACCTACGGCACCACCGAGGCCGCCGAGAAGGCGGGCGCCCGCGTCCGCAAGATCCACGCGACGCTCGGCGCCAACGACCCGGAGACGGGCGAGCGGTACGGCGTCGACGAGCCGGCGCTGCTGCTCTGGGTGCACTGCGCCGAGATCGACTCCTACCTCCATGTCGTACGCCGCTCGGGGATCCGCATGACGGACGCGCTCGCCGACCGCTACGTGGACGAGCACCGGCGAAGCGCCCGGCTGGTCGGCCTCGCCCCCCGCGAGGTACCCGGCTCGACGGCCGAACTCGCCGCGTACTTCGAGGAAGTGCGCCCCGGACTCGCCGCCGGACCCGACGCCCGCGCCGTCGACGACTTCCTCCGCAGGCCGCCGACACACCCCCTGCTCACCCCGGCGCGCGCCCTGCTGTGGCGGCGCGTGGCCGACCTGGCGTACGCCTCCCTGCCGCCGCACGCCCACCGGCTGTACGGCAGGACCGCCCCGCCGGCCGCCACGGTGACCCGCCGCCTGGTGCGCACCGGCACCATCCTGCGCACCGTTCCCGCGCGTGTGCGCTGGCAACTTCCGCCGAAGCACATCCTTGGCGCCATGGCCCGCCTCGGCCCCGGCAGCCGCCCGGCGCCGTACAAACTCGACAGAGGGGACGCCATACTGGACGGGCCGGGGAGGGCGCAGCGAGGCAACGGGGGCGACAGCGCGACATGGCGGACACCAGACTGATCCAGAGCCGCTACCGACTCCTGGATCTGATCGGGCGCGGCGGCATGGGCGAGGTGTGGCGGGCACGCGACGAGTCGCTGGGGCGGCACGTCGCCGTCAAGTGCCTCAAGCCGCCGGGGCCCCAGCACGACCAGTCCTTCACGCGCGTGCTGCGCGAGCGCTTCCGGCGCGAGGCGCGCGTCGCGGCGGCGCTCCAGCACCGCGGCGTCACCGTCGTCCACGACTTCGGCGAGCACGACGGCGTGCTGTACCTGGTGATGGAGCTCCTGGAGGGCCGCAACCTCAGCCAGCTCCTGGAGGACAACGAACAGCACCCGCTGCCCGTCGCCGACGTCGTGGAGATCGCCGACCAGGTCGCCGCGGCCCTCGCGTACACCCATGAACAGGGCATCGTGCACCGGGACCTGAAGCCCGCGAACATCATGCTGATCGCTGACGGCACCGTGAAGATATGCGACTTCGGCATAGCGCGGCTCGGCGCCGACATCGGCTTCACCTCCCGCCTCACCGGCACCGGCATCGCCATGGGCACCCCGCACTACATGTCGCCCGAGCAGATCGGCGGCGAACCCGTCGACCAGCGCAGCGACCTGTACTCCTTCGGCTGCGTGCTCTACGAGATCGCCACCGGGGCCCCGCCCTTCGACCTGGCGGACGCCTGGGCCGTCCTCGTCGGGCACCGGGACACCGCGCCCGCGCCGCCGCGCGGCCACCGCGGCGAACTGCCCGCCTACTTCGAGGACATCGTCCTGGACCTGCTCGCCAAGGACCCCGTCGACCGGCCGCCGGACGCGCGGGAGGTGCGCCGCCGCATCGCCGAGGGCCGCGCCGCGCCCTCGTACGTCCCGGCCGTCGCCACGTCTCCGCCGCGCCGCCCCGATCGGCTGTCCTCCGGTGAGCCGCGCCTGCCTTCCTGGACCCGCGGCATGACCACCGGGCACAAGGCGACCGGCGCCTCCGTGCTGCGCGTCACGCCGCCCGACGCGGCGGCCGGCCTGACCGGTGAGTGGATCCCGCGCACCGACGCGCGCCGGGAGGCGGCGCCCGCGAGGCCCGAGCGGCCCGCACCGCCGCCGGGGCTGCTCGCCGC
>NZ_JAFEXF010000065.1 GCF_016905445.1 Streptomyces sp. G44 | reverse complement strand
GCGCAGGCGCCAGGACTGGCGGCACGGGTGCGGGAGTTGGGGGCCATACCCTCCTCGGGGCCCGGCTGGCCGGTGCGCCTCCTGGAGGAGTGCGCCCTGCTGCACCTCCTCGACCAGGGCTGGCTCCCCCGCGCAGCGTTGCCCCCCGGCCCGGCCCGCCCCGGGCGCCGGGAACGACGTCACGCTGAAGGCGGCCTCCCTCACGGTGACCGGCCTGTACTGCCCGGTGGCGACGGACACCTGCCGGGCCGCCTCCATGCGTCTGCGCAGCCCGCGGATCCGCTTCGGCGGCGCGGACGGCGACGCCGTCTCGTGCCTGAGCGCCCGGCGGCTCACGCTGACGGGTCCCCTGCGCTTCCGCGTCTCGTCCGTGCGGGGACGGGCCTTCGGGGTGCTGCCCCTGACCGTGTCCACCCGGACCGTGCCGCCGGTACCCGTCCCCTACCTGGAGTTCGAGGGGGCCGTGGCGCACGGTCTGTGGGTGGAGGCCGCCGGGGTCCGGGGCCGGGCCGCGGCCATCGGGGGCCGCGGCGTCTGCTGAACGGCCGGCCGGCCGTGGCCCGTTCAGGCCGGGGCGGGCAGGTCGGAGTGCAGCGGTGTGAAGCCGCTGGAGCGCAGTTCGTCCCGGGCGCGGGCGCGCTGCACCTTCCCGCTGGTGGTCCGGGGCACGCCCATCGGCCCGACGATGACCACGTGAGCGGCCAGCCGCAGCTCTTGGGCCAGGCGTCTCTTGATGAGGTCGGCGAGGTCCGCGGGAGTACGGCCGTCGAGGTGCAGGGGGCGGACCTCCTGCACCAGGACGACGCGTTCGGTGCCGGAGGGGTCGGGCAGGGCGAAGGCGGCGCAGGGGCCCGTGGCGGGGTCGGTGGTCTCGCTGACGCGCTCGATGTCCTGGGGGTGGACGTTGCGGCCGTTGACGATGATCAGGTCCTTGGCGCGGCCGGTGACGTACAGCTCCCCCTCCAGCAGGAAGCCGAGGTCGCCCGTGCGCAGGAAGGGGCCCGAGGAGCAGGCGGTGTCGATCGCCATGCTCGGCCCGCGCAGGTCGAAGAAGTGCGAGAGCCGGTTCGCCGCGATCGCGTGCGCGGCGCCGGCCATGGAGTAGGCGTTCATCCGCCGGGCCCCGGCCATTTGCAGGCCGCCGTAGGAGAAGTCCGAGACACCGGTGAACACGCAGGTGTCGGAGCCCGCCAGGGTGTCGGGGTCGATGGCGGCGTCGTCCAGTGCCTCGACGGCCGTCTCCAGCAGCAGGCGGTGCTGGGGGTCCATGTGGGCCGCTTCGCGCGGCGAGATCCCGAAGTAGGCCGCGTCGAACCCGGCGATGTCGGTCAGGAACCCGCCCAGGTCGGTGTACGACTTGCCGGGCCGCGCCATCGCCGTGTCGACGAACCGCCCGGCTTCGAACCGGTCGTCCGGCACCGGCCCGACCAGGTCCCGCCCGGCTTCCAGCGCCTCCCACAATCCGGCCAGATCCGTGATGCCGCCGGGCAGCCGACACCCGAGGCCCACGATGGCGAACGCGTCCGTCTTCGGCAAAGCCACCGGCATACCGACACCCCAGTCCGTCACTTGTCGTACTCCTTCGAGTACGCCGCGTCACGATGGCAATGGCGGCGAAGGTAGTCAAATGGGCAGCAAGCAGCTCAAGGCGGCTCGGGTGACGCCCGGGCCCGCAGCACGAGAGAGCCTCACCCGGAAGACGCCAGGGTGAGCGCCGTAACGAGCCCTTGACTCCGCCGCTCCCGCCACGACGACCCTCGACGCGCATGGCCGATTCGGTGCGGGGCATGTGGACCGTCTGGGAAGGGGAGGAAGTCATGACCATGACGGAGCAGCCGGTGGAGCCGAAGCACGAGGTGGCCTGCTGTCCGCGCCACGACGACCGCGGTCAGGAGGCCGGCAAAGAGTCGTCGGAGACAGCGGCCGAGCGGATCAACCGGCGCTGGCACGAGATCCTGCAAGAGACGCGGGTCGCGCAGACGGGTGTGCAGATCCTCTTCGGCTTCCTGCTCAGCGTGGCCTTCACCCCGCTGTTCCGGGAGCTGGAGACCTTCGACCGCGCCACGTACGTCGTCACCGTGGTCCTGGGCGCGACGGCCACCGGCGCCCTGATCGCGCCCGTCTCCCTGCACCGCTTCCTGTCGGGGCAGCGGATGAAGGACGATCTCGTGGCGGTGGCCGGCCGCCTGATGATGTGCGGCATGGTGCTCCTGGCGCTGACCATCGGCTGCACGCTTCTGCTGATCCTCCGTGTGACCGTCACCGGTGTCCTCGCCGAAGTGCTGGTCGGCGCGGTCATGCTGTGGTTCGGTGTCTGCTGGTTCGCGCTGCCGCTCGCCCTGCGGCGCCGCGCCGCCCGGCGGGCCCGTACCGACGACGCGTAGCGCGCGGCGGGTTCGTCACGGACGTTCCTCACGCAGACGGAAGGCAGAAGCATGACTGCGCAGACCGCCGCGCCCGCGGGCCAGCCGCTGTACGGGTGCATGGGTCTCGGCGGGGCCTGGGACACCGCGCCGCACACCGCCGCGGACATCGCTCACGCGGAGGCCGCCGTCGAGGCGGTGCTGGCCATCGGCATCACGGCGTTCGACCATGCGGACATCTACCGGCACGGCAAGTCCGAGGCGGTCTTAGGTGAGTTGCTCGCGCGGGCGCCGGGGCTGCGGGAGCGCATCACCGTGCAGACCAAGTGCGGCATCCGGCCGGCCGCCGGGGGCCTGCCCGGCATGTACGACCTGCGGGGCCCGAGCATCGTGCGGCGCGTCGAGGAGAGCCTCACCCGGCTGCGGACGGACGTCATCGACGTACTGCTCCTGCACCGGCCCGATCCGCTGGCGGACCCGGAGGAGATCGCGGAGGCATTCTCCTCGCTGCACGGGCAGGGCCTGGTGCGCCGCTTCGGGGTGTCGAACATGAGCGCCGCGCAGATCGCGCACCTCCAGGCGTACGTCGATGTCCCGCTGGTCGCCAACCAGTTGGAGATGAGCCTCGCCGACCGGGACTGGGTCGAGGCGGGTGTCCTGGTCAACACGCCGGCCGCGGCGGGGAACGGCTTCCCGCACGGGACCGTCGAGTACTGCCGGGCGCACAAGATCGAGCTCCAGGCCTGGGGCGCCCTCGCGCAGGGCCGCTACACCGGCACGGAGGACTCACCGGTCAAGCGGCTCGTCGCCGACCTCGCCGCGCGCAAGCGGACGACGCCGGAGACGATCCTGCTGTGGTGGCTCCAGCGCCATCCCGCCCGGATCGCCCCGGTCATCGGCTCCAGCCGGCCCGAACGCATCCTCGCCTGCCGTGACGCCGTCAGCCGCGAGCCCGAACTCACCCACGAGGAGTGGTACGAGCTGTGGGTCACCGCCCGGGGCGGGCCCCTGCCCTGACGGCCGGGGCCGCGGGCGTCACGACGCGCGCAGCGCCTTGGCGAGGACGGACCCCCCGGAGACCTCGATCCGGCCCTCCCGCACGCCCTGCCCGACGGAGAGTTCACCGCGGCACAGCGCCACACACGTCCCGGCGTCCAGCGCGAGGCGGGCGTCCGGCTGCTCCGGCGCGGGTCCGTCGCCGTAGCTTCCGGCGCCGCCGAGGCGCACGTGGAACCGTCCCTCGTCGAGCCGTACCTCCACCACGCCTTCGAGCCCGGCCCCGGCGAGGCGCCGCAGCAGCGGCAGGGCGAACCAGTGGGCGCGCACCGCGTCCGTGGGCCCGCGTTCCGCCAGGCCGTGCGCGCCCCACCCGGCGAGGGCCTCCAGGACGGGGAGCAACGCCCGGCCCCGCTCGGTGAGTTCGTAGACGTACGCGGCCGCGGGCGGGGGCAGGCGGCGGCGGGTGGCCAGGCCCTGCTGCTCCATGTCCTTCAGGCGCGAGGCGAGGACGTCGGTGCTGACCCCCGGCAGGTCGGCGTGCAGGTCGGTGTAGCGGCGCGGCCCGACCAGCAGCTCCCTGACGACCAGGAGGGTCCAGCGGTCGCCCACGGCGTCCAGGGCCCGGGCCGCAGCGCAGTACTGGTCGTAGCTTCGGCGAGGTGACATGGGACGCAGTCTAGACAGGTTGTTGGACTTTCCAAGGTGCGACTTGGTAAAACCAAGTAACTCACGTCACGGGAGGCGTACCGCATGGAGTTCCGGCAGTCGAGCAAGCTCAGCGAGGTCTGTTACGAGATCCGGGGCCCCGTGATCGAGCACGCCAACGCGCTGGAGGAGGCGGGCCACAGCGTCCTGCGCCTCAACACCGGCAACCCCGCGCTCTTCGGCTTCGAGGCGCCCGAGGAGATCGTCCAGGACATGATCCGGATGCTCCCCCACGCGCACGGCTACACGGACTCGCGCGGCGTCCTGTCCGCCCGCCGCGCGGTCGCCCAGCGCTATCAGGCGCTCGGCCTCGACGAGGTCTCGGTGGACGACGTCTTCCTCGGCAACGGCGTCTCCGAACTGGTCACGATGGCCGTGCAGGCACTCCTTGAGGACGGCGACGAAGTCCTCGTCCCGGCGCCCGACTTCCCCCTGTGGACCGCCGTCACCACCCTCTCCGGGGGCAAGGCCGTCCACTACGTGTGCGACGAGTCCGCGGACTGGTACCCCGACCTCGACGACATGGCCGCGAAGATCACCGACCGGACCAAGGCCGTCGTGATCATCAACCCCAACAACCCGACGGGCGCGGTCTATCCGAAGGAGGTCCTGGAGGGCATCCTCGACCTCGCGCGGCGGCACGGCCTGATGGTCTTCGCCGACGAGATCTACGACCAGATCCTGTACGACGACGCCGTGCACCACAGCGTCGCCGCCCTCGCCCCGGACCTCGTGGTCCTCACCTTCTGCGGCCTGTCGAAGACGTACCGGGTGGCGGGCTTCCGCTCGGGCTGGCTGGTCGTCACCGGCCCGCGGCAGCACGCGAGGAACTACCTGGAGGGCCTGACGATGCTGGCCTCCATGCGGCTGTGCCCCAACGCGCCCGCGCAGTACGCCATTCAGGCCGCGCTCGGCGGCCGGCAGTCCATCCGGGAACTCACGGCGCCGGGCGGCCGGTTGCACGAGCAGCGGGACCGGGCCTGGGAGAAACTGAACGAGATCCCCGGCGTCTCCTGCGTCAAGCCGAAGGGCGCGCTGTACGCCTTCCCGCGCCTGGACCCGAAGGTCCACCCGATCCACGACGACGAGAAGTTCGTGCTGGACCTCCTCCTCCAGGAGAAGATCCAGGTGGTCCAGGGCACCGGCTTCAACTGGCCGCGCCCCGACCACTTCCGCATCCTCACCCTCCCCCACGCCGACGACCTCGACGCGGCGATCAGCCGCATCGGCCGCTTCCTGAGCGGCTACCGCCAGCACCCCTGATGCGCGGGGCCCCAACCCCGGCGCGGCGGCAGTGATCTGTGTCATATTTGATGCCCGGACATCGCTCGATCGCGCAGGGGGTAAGCGTGAGCGACGGAGGGCTGGCACGCCATGGCACATGATCCGCCCGCGCCGCCGGATCAGAACCGGCCGAATCGCATATGGGGCTTGTGCGTTCTCATCGTGGTCAGCGGCCTCACCGCCTGGCTGCTGACCTTGGGCGCGAAGAGCGCGGACGTGACCAACGCGCTCTCCCTCGGCGTCGCACTGCTCGCGTACCTGCTGCCCCAGGGCCTGGAGAAGCTGTGGCAGCACATGCGAAACCCTCCAGCGGCTCCGGACCCGGAGCCGGACCCGGCTCCGGGTCCGGGTCCGGGTCCGGGCGAGCCGCCCCCGGACCCCGCCCCGCCGCCGCCCCGGCCGCGGCGCGTACGCGAGCGGCTCAGGCGTTTCGCCCCCATCGCGCTGGCCCTTCTCCTGGGCGTCGGAGTTCCGATGGTGATCTGGTTCGGACTGCACAAGCCGGATGTCAATGTGACCGACCGGGTCCACGTCGGTTCCGGCAGTCGGATGCAGAACGGCAGCACGGCCGTACTCTCCCTCCCGAATGATCCCGATCGCGATGCCCTGTCGCTCACCCTGACGCTGACCAACTCCCGCCCCTTCGGCGACTGCGTGGTGCCCGCGTCACTCCGCGCCACCTCCTCCGTCGATGGCCGCGCCACCGGCTCTGTCACCGTTCGGCCGGGGAAGGAAGCGCACCTGCCGCTGGGGAAGGTCGAACGGCAGGCCCGAGTGACCCTCCGTCTCCACGAACCCGACCGTTCCTGCCACGTCGACCTCGGCGTGGCCGAGGCCGTGCTCTACAACAGGGGGATCCTTTGACACGCAGCCGGTCCGCCCCGCGAACGAGGACCACGAAACGTCTGACGCCGCTCGCCGCGGGAGTGGCAGTGCTCGCCGTGCTGACGGCGTGTACGGGAAGCGGCGACGACGGCGCCGACGGCCAGGGAGCGACCCCCGCTCCCGGCCCCACGCCCGTGGTGCAGCCGGGCGCCCGGGTCAACGTCGGCGTCCTGGGGGACCTGCCGGGCTGGAGTCGGCTCGACACCGGGTCGAACACACTGCAGGGCTTCCAGGCCGACCTCATGTACTGGCTGGAGGACGAACTGGAGATCGACGTCACGCCGGTCCAGGTCACCTTCGAACAACGCATCAACTACATGAAGAACGGCAAGGCCGACATCATGCTCGCCAATGTCGCCATGAACGACGAGCGCCGCGAGTATGTCGACTTCGCGGGGCCGTACGTGTACAGCGAGCAGGAAGTGATGACGGCCAAGGGCGGACCGGACATCGGCAAGGTGAAGGATCTCGGGGGCAAGACCGTGTGCACCATGCGGGGCACCACCTCGTTGCAGCAGCTCAACGAGAAACTCGCGGTGAAGATGACCATCGTGGAACGGGCCGGCCTCTCACAGTGCGTCTCCGACCTGAAGCGGGGCGACGTGGACGCCGTCTTCACCGCCCAGGTCGATCTGCTCGGCTACGCCCAGGAAGACGAACACCTTCGCCTCGAAAACATACAGGTGGGCACGCAGGACCGCTTCGGCATCGCCGTCCCCAACGGGGACAGGGAGTCCTGCGAGCGCCTCACCAGAGCTCTCAAGACCTTCATCGCCAAAGGCTATTGGGACCAGTATTTCCGCGAGCACTTCCCGGACGAGGACATCGCCACCCACAAGCCCACCCCGAACGACCTGGCTCCCTGTGAATGACCGCACCCGTCGTTTTGTCGGATGTACCGCAAGATCAATAGGATCCGGCGATGATCACAAGACAACGGCCGGCGGCCTGGGTCATCGCCCTGCTCGCCGCTTTGACCGCCGGGGTCGTCACGGCGGGTCCCGCCGCCGCCGATGACGACGAACCGGCGCGCCCCGCCCCCAAGGTCGAGCTGGTGCTCGACGTCAGCGGGTCCATGCGGGCCCGCGACATCGACGGCAAGTCCCGCATGGCCGCCGCCAAGCAGGCGTTCAACGAGGTCCTGGACGCGACCCCGGACGAGGTCGCGCTCGGCATCCGTACCCTCGGCGCCAACTACCGCGGTGACGACCGCAGGACGGGCTGCAAGGACACCGAGCTGCTCTACCCCGTGGAGCGGCTCGACAAGGCGGGCCGCACCGACGCGAAGACCGCCGTGGCGACCCTCGCGCCGACCGGCTGGACCCCGATCGGCCCGACGCTGCTCAAGGCCGCCGACGACCTGACGGACGACACCGCCGAGCGCAGCCGCCGCATCGTGCTGATATCCGACGGCGAGGACACCTGTCAGCCGCTCGACCCGTGCGTGGTGGCGCGGGAGATCTCCGCCAAGGGGATCCACCTCACCATCGACACGCTCGGCCTGGTCCCGGACGCCAAGACCCGCGACCAGCTGAGCTGCATCGCGGAGGCCACCGGAGGGACGTACACCTCGATCCGGCACACCGACGAACTCGCGGGCCGCGTCAAGCAGCTGATCGACCGCGCCGCCGACCCGGTGGTCACTCCGACGGAGGCCGAGGGCGCCGCCCGGTGCGCCGGCGCGCCCCGGCTGAAGTCCGGCCTCTACACCGACCGCGAGGAGTTCGGCGAGCACCGCTGGTACCGCGTGGACGTGCCCGAGGGCAAGGAACTGCGTGCCTCCGTGAGTGTGTCGGCGGACCGTGCCGTCAACCAGGACTACGGCGTGCTGCTGCGCGCCGAGACGCCGGGCGGGCGCGAGATCGTCCGCGGCCAGGAGTCCGGTGACGGCCGTACCGACGTCATCTCGACGGGTCTGCGCTACCCGAGGCCGGAAGCGGACGGTATGGACGAGGAGGACAAGTACGGGGCCACCGAGACCGTCTGCCTGCGTGTCAGCAACTCCTTCTCCGCGCCCGCCTCGGTGAAGAAGACGCCGGGCCTGCCGGTCGAGCTGGCCGTGGACCTGGTCGACTCCCCCGACGAGGCCTCGGACGTCGCCTTCTTCGGGCTCGGCCACGGCTGGTGGCTGCTCGGTCTGCTCGTACTCGTCGGCTTCGTCGCGGGTCTGGTCTGGGGCTGGCTCTCGCGCTGGCGCTTCGCGGTCTGGAGGACCAACTGATGGCCCGTTCGACACGTACGACACGTGGGTGGGGGCGCGCGGCCCTGCTGGGCGCGGCCGCCCTGCTGGCCTTCCCCGGGGCCGCCGCCGCCGACGGCGACGAGAAGTCCGCCGGTGCCCCGACCGAGGCCGGCACGTCCTTCCGTACCGCCACCCCGATCCGCCCCGGCCAGGAGGCCACCGCCGAGGCGTCCACGGGTGACTACCTGTACTGGGCGTTCCCCGTGGACACCGGGCAGCGCGCCACCGTGCACGCCACGGTGAGGCTCCCGGACACGGCCGCCCGGCACGCGGCCTCCACCTGGCAGGTCGACGTGTACGACGGCCTGCGGCGCCGCCAGGCCTGCCGGCTCGGCACGCCGAAGAGGACGGTGGCGCCGGACGCCGGGTCGGTCTCCCTGTCCTGCACGCTGCGTACCGTGCGGGCCTGGTCGGAGCAGTGGGCGAACGACCCGCTGCCGGGCACCTACTACCTGCGGCTCACGGTCACCGGCCTGAAGGCCGACGACCTGGGCCTGCCGGTGCGGGCCGAGACGAAGGTGACCACCACCGACGCGGGCGGCGCGCAGGCCGTCGACGGGTCGCTCGCGGAGCCGCTGGTGCCGGGCGCGGGCTCGGACCGGCAGCGGCCCGCCGCCGCCACGGAGCCGGAGGACGGCTGGGCCTCCGGCTGGTGGTCCTCGCGCTGGATCTGGACGGCGGCCGGCGGCGTCCTCGCGGCCCTCGCGGGCGTCGGCGGATACGCCCTGACCCGCGGCTCGGGCCGTCCCGCCCGGGTGCCGCAGGGCCTGTAGCCGTCCCGGCGGGCCCGCCCCGCGGCCGGTCCGCGCGGCGTGGCAGTCTCGGTGGTGGCCGGACCGCACGGTCCGGCCACCACCGGAAGAACAGGATTGGCGCGACCATGGGCGATCTGCTCCTCGTCCGGCACGGCGAGACGGAGTGGTCCCTCTCGGGGCAGCACACCGGCTGGACGGACATCCCCCTCACGGACAACGGCAGGCGGCAGGCCCGCTCGCTCGCCCCGCTCGTCGGCGGGTTCCGGATCGGGGCGGCGTTCACGAGCCCCCTGCGGCGTGCGCGGGAGACGGCGGAGCTCGTCGGGTTCCCGGACGCGTACGTCGACCCGGATCTGCGCGAGTGGGACTACGGCGCGTACGAGGGTGTCACGACCGTCGAGATCCACCGCACGCGGCCCGACTGGTATCTGTTCACCGACGGGGTCGCGCCCGGCCCGCCGGAGCACCCCGGCGAGAGCCCGGAGCAGGTGGGCGAGCGCGCCGACCGCATGCTGGCCAAGGTGGACGCGGCGCTCGCCAACAACGAGGGCAGCGTGGTCCTCTTCGCCCACAGTCACTTCCTGCGCGTCCTGACGGCGCGTCGGCTCGGCCTGCCCGCGTCGGGCGGCTCGATGTTCCTCCTGGCCACGGGCACGGTGAGCCGGCTGAGCACGGAGCACGGGCGGCCGGTGGTGGCGAGCTGGAACCTGCGGCCGTAGGACGGGCGTCGGTGGCGGGGACGGCCGCGGGCCGAGCTGTTCGTCCTCGGCGCCGGTGCTGGAGCTCGTGATGTCAGTGGCACAGGGCACCATCGGTACCAGTTGACCTGACGGTACCGACGCGGAAGGGGGTGCGTGCGCGGTGAAGCCACCCACGGCCGCGCAGCGACGGATCATCGAGGCGGCGGATCCCGCGACCGGGCGGCTGTCCGGGAGCGAGGCCCGGCTGACGGGCCTGGTGCGGGCTCGCCTGGCCTTCCGCCACCCCCGGCCCCCGCACGCGTACTTCCTGACGCCCGCGGGCCATCGCGTGCGGGAGGAGGCCGCCGCGCGGACGCGGGAGCCCGCCGCGGCCCCCGCCGAGCCCGTGGCGGCCCCCGGCGTCTTCGCCGCGCACACCGGCACGGAGACGTCCGTGACCGGCAGCGAGGGCCCCGCCCGCGCGCGGGAGGTCCGCAGCGCCTGGGAGGGCCTGGTCGAGCTGCGCCGCATGACGAACCCCGACGGCGCCCGCGACCGCCCCTGCGCCTGGGAGCGCACGCATCTCGTGCAGGCGGCGGCCCTGGCCCTGGAGGCGGCGGGCCTGCCGCCGGCCCGCCCGGCCCCCGACCGCGCCGAGGGACACGGTGGCTACGAGGTGTCGGGCACCCCGCAGCCCGAGGCCGTCGCCGTGCGCGAGCCGTCCCCCGATGGCCTGCGGGCCTGCGCGGCGGCCCTGGAGCGGGCGGGCTGGCAGGTCGGCGAGCACGCCGGGCCCCGTGGCGCCCGCTACCTCCTGGCCTCCCCGAGACGCGCGTGAACGGGACGCGCGTGAACGGGTCGCGCGTCTGATGTGACACCCCATCCAGAAGTGCAGCGAAGGGAACACCGTGGCAGAGCCCTTTACCGTGAGCGTCGGCGTCCGTGGGTACGAGACGGACTCGCAGGGCCACCTCAACCAGGCCGTGTACCTCCAGTACGCCGAGCACGCCCGCTGGTCGCTGCTGCGCGCGTCCGGCGTCGCGCAGGCCGACCTCCTGGCGGAGGGCGTCGGCCCGGTGGTCCTGGAGACGAACATCCGCTACCTCAGCGAGCTGCACGCGGGCGACGAGACGGCGGTGAGCTGCGCGTTCGTATGGGGCGAGGGAAAGACCTTCCGCATCGAACAGACCATCACCAAGGCGGACGGCACGGTCGCCGCGACGGTCTCCGGCGTGGGCGGCCTGCTCGACCTCAAGGAGCGGCGGTTGGTGGCGGAGCCGCGCGAGCGCTTCCGGGCACTGGCGGCCGACCCCGCCCGGCTCGGTCTCTGAAACACACCCCGCACACACGCGGGCGCGTAGCGCGTACATGACACCTTTACCCGACCGACCCATGGCATTCACACAGGCGTACGCGCATCCATGTCACTCTCCCGGTGATTGAACAGTCAACTCGCGTAGACCGCGTGCCCGTTCGGTGGGCACGCGGCGCGCGAGGCCTCCGGGAAAGGACACACCCCCCATGCCCGTCCCGCGCGTACGCCGCTGGAGACCCCTGGCCCTGACCGCCGCCGCCGTGCTCGTGGCCGTCACCGTGCCCGCCACGGCCACGGCCACGGCCACCGGCGCCCACGGCACCACGTCCTACGACGACACGTACTACAAGGACGCGGTCGGCAAGAGCGGGCCCGCGCTGAAGTCCGCGCTGCACACGATCGTCAGCAAGCAGACGAAGCTGTCGTACAGCCAGGTCTGGGACGCCCTGAAGACCACCGACCAGGACCCGGCCAACAGCGCGAACGTGATCCTGCTCTACACCGGCACCTCACGGAGCAAGAGCAGCAGCGGCGGCGACCAGGGCGACTGGAACCGTGAGCACGTCTGGGCCAAGTCCCACGGCGACTTCGGCACGGCGACCGGGCCCGGCACCGACATCCACCACCTGCGCCCCGAGGACGTCACGGTCAACGGCATCCGCGGCGACAAGGACTTCGACAACGGCGGCGGCGCCGTCCCCGGGGCCCCGGGGAACCTCACCGACGGCGACTCGTTCGAGCCGCGGGACGCGGTCAAGGGCGACGTGGCGCGCATGATCCTCTACATGGCCGTGCGCTACGACGGCGAGGACGGCTTCCGGGACCTGGAGCCCAACGACAAGGTGGCCAACGGCAGCGCGCCCGCCATCGGCCGCCTCTCGGTGCTGAAGCAGTGGAGCGACGAGGACCCGCCGGACGCGTTCGAGAAGAACCGCAACCAGATCATATTCGACAGGTTCCAGCACAACCGGAATCCGTTCATCGACCACCCGGAGTGGGTGGAAGCCATCTGGTGACGCGCTCAACGGCCGTCGGGCGGCGGGACTTTGGGGCAGGCGGCCGACGCGGGCGGGACACCGTCTAGATTGACGCTTGATCGTCGAACCACATGACGCAGGTTTCCAGGAGGCTCTCGTGTCAGACAACGACTCCCAGCTCGGCTCCGCCGCCGACGTCCGTGCGCGCATCGACACCAGCAAGCCGCACTCCGCACGCTTCTGGAACTACTTCGTGGGCGGCAAGGACAACTACGAGAAGGACCGCGAACTCGGCGACCACATCAAGGAGATCTTCCCCGGCCTGGTCGACGTGGCCCGCACCAGCCGCCTCTTCCTCGGCCGCGCGGTGCGCCACCTCGCCACGGAGCGGGGCGTGCGGCAGTTCCTGGACATCGGCACGGGCCTGCCCACGGCGGACAACACGCATGAGGTCGCCCAGCGCGCGGCCCCGGACGCCCGCATCGTCTACGTCGACAACGACCCGCTGGTGCTCGCCCACGCACGGGCCCTGCTGACCAGCACCCCCGAGGGCGAGACGGCGTACATCGACGCGAACCTCTACGAGCCCGAGGCGATCCTGCGGGAGGCGGCGAAGACGCTGGACCTCTCGCAGCCGGTGGCCCTGATCATCCTCAACACCCTCGGCCACGTCGCCGACCACAAGGAGGCCCGCGACCTGGTCTCCCGCCTCATGGCCGCTCTGCCGTCCGGCAGTTACCTGGTGATCAGTGACTCCACGGCCACCAGCGAGGGCATGATCGCCGCGTCGAACGAGTACAACAAGAGCGGCGCGATCCCCTACCACGTGCGCACCGTCGAGGAGATCGGCGCCTTCTTCGAGGGTCTCGAACTGCTGGAGCCGGGCGTCACGCAGGTCACGCACTGGCGCCCGGAGACGGAGGACCGCACGGCGGTCGACGCGTACGGGGCGGTGGCCCGCAAGCCGTGACCCCGGTCCGTGCGGCCCGTTCCCCGCGAGGAAGGGGCCGCACCGCCGGGCGTACGCGCGGCGCGTCAACAGCGCGCACGGCGCGCAACCCCCTCGGGCGATCCTCAATCGCGCCACCTTGACGTGGTACGACGCCGCGACACTCCGCTCCACCACTGGGCCCGCCCTCGGCAAACGTCGCCTTCCGGACGATGCGCTCATCCGCTCAGCATATTTTCCCGGCAGGTGAATCGTTCCGCTTGGAGAGCATGCGGGGGCAGCGTTCCCGAGCGGAAGGAGTCGGCGCCATGGCCGACTGGAAGCAGATCAGCGGCGGTCTCACCCGGATCGCGGTGGGTTCCCGGACGAACGTGTGGGGGGTGAACTCGGCCGGCAACATCTACCGCTTCACCAACAACGACGCGAGCCCCTGGCAACAGATCCCCGGCGCCCTCACCGACATCGGCGCGGGCGCCGACGGCACCGTCTGGGGCGTCAACTCCGCCGGAAACATCTACCGCTACACCGGCGACCACGACGCCGCCCACTGGAAGCAGATCAGCGGCGGGCTGACGCGGATCGCGGTGGGTTCCCGGACGAACGTGTGGGGGGTGAACTCGGCCGGCAACATCTACCGGTACACGAACAACGACGCGAGCCCCTGGCAACAGATCCCCGGCGCCCTCACCGACATCGGCGCGGGCGCCGACGGCACCGTCTGGGGCGTCAACTCCGCCGGAAACATCTACCGCTACACCGGCGACCACGACGCCGCCCACTGGAAGCAGGTCAGCGGCGGGCTGAAGGCGATCGCCTCGGGGTCCCGCACCTCGGTGTGGGGCGTCAACGCGGGCGGCAACATCTACACCTACACGAACAATGACGCGAGCCCATGGCAGCAGATCTCCGGGGCCCTCACCGACATCGGCGCGGGCGCCGACGGCACCGTCTGGGGCGTCAACTCCGCCGGGAACATCTACCGCTACACCGGCGATCTGCCCGGCTGAGCCGGGCACGCGCGGCTGGAGGAGCGTGCCGGGCAGCTCGTGGGCCGGGGTCCTGACGGTGCTCGCGGGGAGCCGCACGGGCTCCCCCATCGGCCGGGGCACGGACGCCTTCACGGCCACCGCCGACGGCTACCGGCTCGCCACGGTCCTGCGGTCCACCGCCGGCAAGGGCAGGTGAGCCCAGACCGTCTTGCCGACCTGCCGCGTCACCACACCCCACTGGTCGGCCAGCGCCGCCACGATCATCAGCCCCCGGCCCGATTCCCGCTCGCCATCCGGAGGTTCGAGTGATTGCGGAGGCATGAGTTCGGTTCTGGTGTCGGTCACTTCGATACGGAGCGTGTCCGCGCCGAGCGCGAGACGGACCTCGAAGTCACGGCCCGGTACGCGGCCGTGCGTCGCCGCGTTCGCCGCCAGTTCGGCGACGACCGCCTCCGCGGCGTCGGACAGTTCGCTGTCGTACGCGATGCCCCAGCTGTCCAGGTGATACCTGGCCAGCCTGCGTGCCAGGCGGGCCCCCCGAGGGGTGGCGCTGAGGCGTTGCGTGAATTCCCGCGTCGCGGCGGCGGGTTGCGCTTGGATCAGCATGGCGTCCACGGTGACCCATCCTGGCGTCATGCACCAGCCCCCAAACTCGTACGCTCAGTAAGCGTACGAGTACGAAGGGTAGACATTCGGCGTAACGGTGCGTAATCATTGAGGCGTTGGCGGGGAAGGATGCACGAGCGCCGGGGGTTACTCATGATGTCGTCGAGCACGAGCAGCAAAGAGCCTGAGGCGTCGGACGGTCTGAAGACCTTCGGCGCCGTCCTCAAGAGCTTCCGCAAACGCGCGGGATACACCCAGGAGGAGCTGGCCGACGAGGTCGGCTGCTCCTCGCACTTCCTTGCCTCCATCGAACAGGGCAGGCGGTTCCCGCCGCCCGGCTTCGTCGACCGCTGCGAGGCGGCACTCGACGCGTTCGGCACGCTGCGGCTGGCGGCGAACCAGCTCTTGCGGAAGCCGGGGCTTGCCAAGTGGTTCCGGCAGTGGGCCGATATGGAGAAGGAGGCGATCGCTCTCTACACGTACGAATGCCGGTTGATCCCGGGACTGTTGCAGACCCCGGCGTACGCGCGGACGCTCTTCGCCAATCAGCTGCCACCGTTCAGCGACGAGCAGATCGAGGAGAAGCTGGCGGCCCGGATGGAGCGGCAGCGCCTGCTGACGGAGCGGCCGAACACGGCGTACAGCTTCATCCTTGAGGAACACTTGTTCCTGCGGCATGTGGGCGGGCATGACGTCACCATGGAACTCATCGACCACGTCCTGGCGCTCGCCGAGCACAGGAACATCGAGGTGCAGATCATGCCCTTGCAGCGTGAGAGCCATGCGGGGCTCGACGGTCCCATGCGATTGCTGGAGAGCCCGGAGAACAAGTGGTTCGCCTACTCCGAGGGGCAGGAAAGCGGCCAGCTCATTTCCGACCCAAAAGTGGTCAGCACGCTCCAGATGCGGTATGCCAAGATGCGCTCCCAGGCTCTCTCGTTCGAAGACTCGGTGAGCCTGCTGAAGCGGATGCGAGGAGCATGATGGGCACCCCCGACCTGGCCTGGTTCAAAAGCAGTTACAGCAGTGGTGACGGTGACGACTGCGTCGAATTCGCCCTCACCTGGCGCAAGTCCAGCTACAGCGGCGGCTCCGGTGACGACTGCGTAGAGATCGCCCCCTGCCCCACCACCATCCACGTACGCGACTCCAAGAACCCCGAGGGGCCCCAGCTCGCGCTGGAGCCCCGTGCCTGGGCGCAGTTCGTGGGTTACGCGTCCCGCGGCTGACGCTGGGCCTCGACCAGTTCCCTGGCCTCCTCGTCCGTCGCGACCGACGGCGGGGAGCCCTCCAGGGGCTGGCGGGCCGTCTCCTTCATCGCGGCGACCGCGACGATGCCGACCAGGCCCGCGAGCATCGTGTAGAACGCGGGCATCAGGTCGTTGCCGGTCGCGCCGATCAGCGCCGCGACGACCAGCGGTGTCGTACCGCCGAAGAGCGAGACGGAGATGTTGAAGCCGATGGAGAGGGAGGCGTAGCGCACGTCCGTGGGGAAGAGGGCGGGCAGCGACGAGGACATCACGCCCAGGTAGCAGACCAGGGCGAGGCCGAGGATCAGCAGACCGGTGAAGACCGCCACCGTGCCGCCCTGCTTGATCAGCAGGAACGCCGGGAGCGCGAGGGCGAAGAAGCCGACCGAACCGGCCATCAGGACCGGCTTGCGGCCGATGCGGTCCGAGAGGCGTCCGACCGAGTTGATGAGCGCCATCAGGATCAGCATGACGACGACGATGGACATCAGGCCGCCGGTCTCGCCGAAGCCGAGCTGGGTCAGGTACGTCGGCATGTACGACAGCAGCATGTAGTCCGTGACGTTGAACGCGGCGACCAGCGCGATGCACAGCAGCATCGCCCGCCACTGGCCGACGAAGGACTCCTTGAAGGACTTCTTCTGGCGTTCGGCTGCGGGGCCGCCGCCCTCCTCCATCTTCTGGAAGGCGGGCGACTCGTCGAGCTTCATCCGCAGGTAGAGGCCGATGAGACCGAGCGGGGCGGCGACGAGGAACGGGACGCGCCAGCCCCAGGACTGCATGGCGTCGTCGCTGAGCAGCGCGGTGAGGGTGGTGACGAGGACGGCGGCGACCGTGTAGCCGATCAGCGTGCCGAACTCCAGGAAGGAACCCCAGAAGCCGCGGCGCTTGTCGGGGGCGTACTCCGCGATGAAGGTCGCCGCGCCGCCGTACTCGCCGCCCGTGGAGAAGCCCTGCACCATGCGGCAGAGGACCAGGAGGACCGGGGCCCAGACGCCGATCGAGGCGTAACTCGGTATCAGGCCGATCGCGAGGGTCGCGGTCGACATCATGATCATGGTGAGCGCGAGGATCTTCTTGCGGCCGACGCGGTCGCCGAGCGGGCCGAAGAACATGCCGCCGATGGGGCGTACCAGGAAGGCCGCGGCGAAGGTGGCGAGCGAGGAGAGGGTCTGCGCGGTGTCGTTGCCGGAGGGGAAGAACTCCTTGCCGATGATGACGGCGAGGTAGGCGTAGACGCCGAAGTCGTACCACTCCATGGCGTTGCCCAGCGCGGTCGCCTTCACCGCCCGCTTGACCTGGGCCTCCTCGGTGACCGTGATGTCCGACCGGCGCAGGCGGGGGTGCTTGCGGCGCTGGATGGCGCGGAAGAGCACACGGTGGCGGGCGACTGCTTCCGGAGCGGGCTGTGCGGGTGCTTCTGGTGTTTCGGGCGCGCTCACGGTGCAGTCATTCACTTTCTCGGTCACGGTCGGTCGGCATCGGTCGGTGAGGACCGATGCCGGTCGACAACGGTCAGCCGTTGGTGATCATTCGTCTGCCCTCCCGGGCGTCGATCAACACTGCCAACTCACGGACCGGGAAGTACCCGTCCTTGGTCCCCGCACCGATGGCCGAAGGTCCCGTGATCAAGGGACTCAAGACCTACGGCCTCTCACGGCCCGCCCCGGCGACCCACCGGACGGGCTTCGCGCGCCCCGGCCGGCCGACCCCGGTGAACGCGGCTCAGCGGCGCGGGCACTCCTTCCAGGCCATGTGGTAGACGGTGCTGATGTCGCCGTCGGTGGAGTCCATCGTCATGAAGCTGGCTTTCGCGGGGTCCGAGGCGCCCGCGTCGACGCGCAGCTCGGTGTTGATGTTGAAGTTGCGCCGCTCGCCGCAGGGCGCCCAGACGAGCTGCGCCCAGTCCGTGGAGTCCGTGGCCTGCCAGTTGTCGTGGTAGGCGCCCTTGAACTCATGGGTCTTGGCAGCCGTGTTCGGGGAGCCCTGGAAGTAGTACGAGGCCTTCTCGATGCCCTTGGCGCCCGGCTGGAGCGAGGCGTAGCCGCGGTAGTCGACGCTCGCGATGGCGTAGGTGAAGCCCTGCGGGACGTGCACGACGAGGTTGAGCTGGCAGTTCTTGCGGAAGGCGGTGGGGGCCGCGCCGCCGCCCGCCTGGGCGAGGTAGTCGCTGTAGGTGACCGTGAAGGCGCTGTTGTCGCCGGAGACGGCCACGGCGGCGGTCCCGAGGGGGCAGCCCGAGCCGTTCACCGTGGCGACCTCGATGACGATCTTGTCCGGGGGCGGTTCCAGGATCCCCGCCGGGGCGTGCGCGGGGAGCGTGGAGGCGAACAGCGCCGCGACGGCGCCGGACAGCAGCAGTGCGCCGGCCATGATTCTCCGTCCATTGCGAAGGAGGGGGGTTGGAGAAGTGCTGTGCCGCGTGAGTGAGGGGGAGCGTACGGACCGGCGGGTTCCGCGGCCAGGGCGATGTCCGGCCATTCACCGCCGCCCAGCTCCTCGCTGCGTGACGGGTATACGACACACGCGAACTCTGGTAGGAAACCTTCCTAACAGTACGCGGAACGGCGAACTCCCCCTTCTGGAGGCCCTCGTGCAGACCCCCCGCTCCCCGCGCCCACGCCCGCGATCCCTCACCTCCCGCCGCACCCTGCTCGCCTTCATCGGCGCCTCGGTCGTGGCGGGCCCGGTCATCGCCTCGCAGCTGGCCTCCGCCAGCGCGTCCCCGCTGCGGGCCGGCGGGCTCGACGACCCGGCGAAGAAGGAGATCGCCATGAAGCTCGTGTGCAGCGCCGAGAACTCCAGCCTGGAATGGCAGAAGTACTACCGCTACATCGAGGACATCGACGACGGCCGCGGCTACACCGCGGGCATCATCGGCTTCTGTTCCGGCACCGGCGACATGCTGGACCTCGTCGAGCTCTACACCCGGCGCAAGCCAGGCAACGTCCTCGCCAGGTACCTGCCCGCGCTGCGCGAGGTCGACGGCACCGACTCGCACGAGGGTCTCGACCCGACCTTCACCAGGGACTGGGCGAAGGCCGCCGAGGACCCGGCGTTCCAGAAGGCGCAGAACGACGAGCGCGACCGCGTGTACTTCAACCCGGCGGTCAAGCAGGGCAAGGCGGACGGCATCGGCGTCCTCGGCCAGTTCTGCTACTACGACGCGATCGTCATGCACGGCGACGGCAGCGACTCCACCAGCTTCCGCAACATCCGCAAACGGGCGCTGCGTTCGGCGAAGACTCCGGCGCAGGGCGGCGACGAGGTGACGTACCTGAACGCCTTCCTGGACGCGCGCGTCTGGGCGATGAAGCAGGAGGCGGCCCACGAGGACACCAGCCGCGTCGACACCGCGCAGCGCGTGTTCCTGAAGAAGCGGAACCTCAACCTCGACACGCCGCTGGAGTGGAAGGTGTACGGCGACCCGTACCGCATCGGCTGACGGGCGCCCCTCTCCGGTCCGGCGCGCTCGCGCGGGGCGCACACGCGTCCCGCGCGACGGCGCGCGCTCTCACGCACTCCACGCACCTCCCACAGCCCTCTCACGCACCTCTTGTCTCCGGCGCACGCAGCTGGGTACGTTTCCGGCCAACTCCCCGTCTACGCGCGTCCGCGCGCGTCGGCGCGCACCGAGATGAGAGATCCATGTTCCTTCGCATGACCGTGCTGACCGCCGCCACCGCCGCACTCGTCGCGGCGGGAGCCGCCCCGGCCCCCGCCGCGGGCGGCGGCTGGCAACAGGTCGGTGCCGACATCACCTCCGGCGTCAGCGGCCTCGCGTTCAGCGGCCGCGCCCAGGGCACCACGCACGCGCTCGTCGTACGCGACAACAAGAAGCCCGGCCAGAACCGCGTCGCCGCGCTCACCTACCGCCCGGGACGTTCCGCCACCGTCGAGCCGATGACCTGGGCGGGCGGCGGCGAGCCCATCGACCTGGAGGCCATCGAGGCGGTGCCGGGGGCCCCCGGCGAGTACGTGGCCCTCGCCAGCCGCGGCCTCGTCCACCACCTCAAGGCGACGGGCACCCGGGTCGAGGTCCTGGGCACCTCCCCGCTCCCCGCGATCGCCGACGGCGACGACTACGAGAGCTTCGCGCTCATCTCCCGGCACGGCAAGATGGCCGCCGTCTGGGCCGACCGGGGCGCGGGCAAGGACCGCCCCGCGACCCTGCGCGCCGCCTCCTTCGCCTTCACCAAGTACGGCGAGGCGGACTTCGGCCCAGTCACCACCGCCCGCTACCGCACGCCGTACCCGTCGGGCCCGGTCCGGCACGCCTCGGACATCTCGGTCACGGATGCGGGCCGCCTCCTGATCGGCGCGGCGTCGGACCCGGGCGACGACGGGCCGTTCGACTCGGCGGTCGTCGACGCGGGCACGCTCTCCGTCACCCGCACCGGCAAGGTCCGCCTCGGCCTCAGCGACTCCCCCGACGTCCTGCGGAAGTTCAAGGGCCACAAGATCGAGGCCGTGGAGTGCGTGCCGAACTCCCGTACCGCCCTGCTCGGCACGGACGACGAGAACACCGGCGGCGCGGTCAACTCCGCGAAGCTGTGCGGAAGCTGACGGCAGGGCTCAGGCCTGGCGTCCCTTCCCTTCCCTGACGCCGGAGGCCGGCCCCGTGCCGTGGCGTTCATGAGAGACGGCAGGGGCCGGCTGGGGCGGCGGCGCGTGGGCGTGGCGTCCGGCCTACGGGGGCAGTGCCACGGCCGTGCTTCAGTGGACTCCGGCTGCGGAAGACCCCGTCGCCGAGGAGTGCGTACGCTGCTGCGCGATCTCCCCGCCCGGCTCCATCGGCGCCGTCACCTCGTCGTCCTCGCGGCCCTTGCCGATGTGGTTGAAGACGAGGTTCAGGAGCACGGCGGCCACACAGCCCGTCGAGATGCCCGAGTCGAGGATGATCTTGGCGGTCTCCGGGAACGCGTGGTAGAACTCCGGCGCCGCGATCGGGATCAGGCCGACGGCCAGCGAGACGGCCACGATCAGGACGTTGTTGTCCTTCTCCAGGTTCGCCTTGACCAGCGTCTGGATGCCGCTCGCCGCGACCGAGCCGAAGAGGACGACGCCCGCGCCGCCGAGCACCGGGCGCGGCACGACCGCGATCAGCGAGGCCGCCATCGGGCACAGGCCCATCAGGACGAGGAAGCCGCCGCCCGCGGCGACCACGAACCGGCTGCGGATCTTCGTCATCGCGACCAGGCCGATGTTCTGCGCGAAGGCGCTGCACATGAAGCCGTTGAAGAGCGGGCTGACCGCCGAGCCGAGGCAGTCGGCGCGCAGGCCCGCCGCGATGGTCTTCTCGTCGGCCGGGCGGTCCACGATCTCGCCGAGGGCGAGCATGTCGGCCGTCGACTCCGTCATCGAGACGACCATGACGACGCAGAGCGAGACGATGGCGGCGGCCGCGAACTGCGGGGCGCCGAAGTGGAAGGGCGTCGGGAAGCCGACGATGTCCGCCTCGCCGATCGGCCCGAAGTCCGTGGCGTCGAACGGGATGGCGATCAGCGTTCCGATGACCAGGCCGAGCAGGACCGCGATCTGCTTGACGAAGCCGGTGGTGAAGCGGCGCAGCAGCAGCACGACGACGAGCGTGATGCCCGCGAGGGCGAGGTTCTTGGTCGAGCCGTAGTCGTCGGCGCCCGGCACCGGCCCCTGCGCCCAGCCGAAGGCGACCGGCATCAGCGAGATGCCGATGAGAGTGATGACCGTACCCGTGACCACGGGCGGGAAGAAGCGGATCATCTTCGAGAAGAACGGCGCCGCGATGAAGCCCAGCACCCCGGCGACGATCACCGCGCCGAAGATGATCGGCAGCGCGTCGTCCTTGTCCTTCGTCGAGTCGACGACGGCGAGCATCGGTGCGACGCCGGCGAACGTGACGCCGTTGACGAAGGGCAGGCGGGCGCCGATCTTCCAGATGCCGAGCGTCTGGAGGAAGGTCGCGAGCCCCGCGGTGAACAGACACGCGCCGGTCAGGAAGGTGAGTTCCTTCGCGCTCAGGCCGACGGCGGCGCCGACGATGAGCGGCGGCGCGACGACGCCCGCGTACATGGCCGCCACGTGCTGAAGGCCGGTGGTGGCCATCTTCAGGGGCGGGAGCTTCTCGTCGACCGGGTGGATGCCTTCCGGTCGTATGGCCCCGTCGTCGGCGTCGGGGTCCGGGGTGGTGCCTTGCTTGGTGAACCTGGGCTGAGTGGCCACGGTGGCTCCTCCGGTTGTTTTCCAGCCCCGGCTGGGCGCCGGCACTTTTCGCTTCTGGGAGGTGGGGGGTGGTGTGTGGTGCAAGGACTTGCTCGGTATGCGGTTGTGGAAACGCGCCCAGGTAGTACTGACCGCCCCGAGAACGCGAAGCTTTGGGCCGCGTTCCGGGGCGGCACTTGAGCAGCCCGCTCGGCTGCTCAAGTCCGGTCGAGGGCCGTCCCCCTCGACCGGAGTTCTAGGGGTCAGCCCTCGGCGGCGATCCGCGCGAGGCGCTGCGCCTCGTCCCGCGTGGAGCGGGCGATGGCGTCCTCGTCGGCGTGCAGCAGGCGGCCGTTCTCGACGACCGGCCTGCCGTTGACGAGGGAGAGGGTGACCGGGGCCGCCGCGCCGAAGACGATGGCGGTCACCGGGTCGGCGATCGAGGCGTGCCCGATGCCGTCGATCTTCCACAGGACGAGGTCGGCGAGCTTGCCGGCCTCCAGGGAGCCGATCTGCGTGGCCCGGCCGAGGACCTGGGCTCCGCCGTACGTGCCGAGCCGCAGCGCCTGGCGGGCGTTGAGGGCGGCTTCCTTGTGGGCGCCGAGGCGGTTGATCAGCAGGGCGTTGCGCAGCTCGGTGTGGAGTTCGCCGGACTCGTTGGAGGCGGTGCCGTCGACGCCGAGGCCGACGGGGACGCCCGCCTTCAGCATGTCGGGGACGCGGGCGATGCCGGCCGCGAGGCGCGCGTTGGAGGAGGGGCAGTGGGCGACGCCCGTGCCGGTGCGGGCGAACGCGGCGATGTCGGAGTCGTTCATGTGGACGCAGTGCGCCATCCACACGTCGTCACCGAGCCAGCCGGTCGACTCGAAGTAGTCGGTGGGGCCCATGCCGAACAGCTCGTGGCAGAACTTCTCCTCCTCGACCGTCTCGCTGCCGTGGGTGTGCAGCCGTACTCCCAGGCGGCGGGCCAGTTCGGCGCCCTGCTTCATGAGTTCGGTCGACACCGAGAACGGCGAGCAGGGGGCCACGGCCACCTGCGTCATCGCGTCGAAGGAGGCGTCGTGGTGCTTCCTGACGGTCTCCTCGGTCGCGGCGAGCGCGCCCTCCAGGGTCTCCACGGCGAAGTCAGGCGGCAGGCCGCCGTCCTTCTCGCTGCGGTCCATGGAGCCGCGGGCCAGGGTGAAGCGCACGCCCATCTCGGAGGCGGCGCGGATGATCGACCCGGAGAGGTCGCCGGAGCCCTTGGGGAAGACGTAGTGGTGGTCCATGGCGGTGGTGACACCGCCGCGGGCCATCATGCCGAGGGAGCCCTGCGCGGCCGCGTACGTCATCTGCTCGTCGATGCGCGCCCACGTCGGGTACAGCGCCACCAGCCAGTTGAAGAGGTTGTGGTCGGTGGCCAGGCCCCGGGTGATCCACTGGTAGAAGTGGTGGTGGGTGTTGATCAGGCCGGGGGTGACCAGGTGACCGGTGGCGTCGACACGGCGTACGACGTTCGCCAGGCCCTCGGGCGCCTTGCCCGCGCCGATGGACTCGATCCTGTTGCCCGCGACGACGACGTGGCCCGAGGCGTACTCGGTGTCCTGGGCGTCGACGGTCGCGATCGCGGCGTTCTCGATGACGATGCGCTCTACGGCGCCGTGGTCGGGGGTTGCCGGTGCTGCCATGGTGCTTCCTTACTCTGTGAGTGGCGATGAGGGCACGGCATGACCCTAGGAAGATTTGAGTGCCGCGGCCGCGTTGGCGCTGCCACGGGTGCCGAGATGGTGGAAGAACAGGTTGAGCGTGACCGCGACGAGCGCGCCGGCGCTGATGCCGGAGCCGAGGACGGTCTGCGCCCAGGCGGGGAACTGTGCGTAGAAGGTGGGTGCGGCGAGCGGGATGATGCCCGCCCCGAGCGACACGGCCACCAGGATGATGTTGGAGCTGTCGTCGAGGCCCGCCTCGGAGAGCGTGCGGATGCCGCTGACCGCGATGGAGCCGAAGAGGACGATGCCCGCGCCGCCGAGGACCGGCATGGGGACGACGTTGACGACCGCGCCGAGGACCGGGAAGGCGCCGAGGACGATGAGCGTGGCGCCGGCGACGGCGACGACGTAGCGGCTGCGGACCCGGGTGAGGGAGACGACGCCGACGTTCTGTGCGAAGGCGGAGGTCGGGAAGCCGCCGAAGACGGGACCGACGAGCGTGGCGATGCCGTCGGTGCGCAGGCCGCGGGTGATGGTCCTGCCGTCGGTCTTGCGCTCGCAGATCTCGCCGAGGGCGAGCATGCCGGCCGCCGACTCGGTCATCAGGACCAGCATGACGATGCAGAGCGAGAGGATCGCGGCGGGCTGGAAGACCGGGGCCCCGGCGGCGAACGGCGTGGGCAGCGCGGCCAGCGGCGCGCTCTGCACGGAGGTGAAGTCCGCCATGCCGAACGGGATCGCGGCCAGCGTGCCGATGAACATGCCCGCCAGCAGGGCGACTTGCCTCAGGAATCCGCGCCCGAAGCGCTGGAACATCAGGATGACGACGAGCGTGAAGGCGGCGAGCGCGAGGTACTTCATGTCGCCGAAGGCCGGGTCGGAGTCGTCGCCCCCTTGCGCCCACTTGACGGGCACGGGCATCAGCGTGACGCCGATGAGGGTGATGACGACGCCGGTGACCAGCGGCGGGAAGAAGCGCAGCAGCTTGCCGAAGAAGGGGCCGACGGCGAGGCAGAAGACGCCCGCGACCATCACCGCGCCGTAGATGGCGGGGAGTTGGTCGCCCTTGGCGTTGGTCTCGGCGATGGCGAGGATCGGTGCGATGCCGGCCGAGGAGGCGGCGTTCACGAACGGCAGGCGGTTGCCGACGAATCCCTTGACGCCGAGGGTCTGGAGGATGGTGGCGAGACCGGCGATCAGCAGTCCGGCGGCGATCAGCCGGGTCTGGGCCACCGTGTCCAGGCCGCAGGCCTGGCCGATGATGAGCGGAGGGGTGACCACGCCCGCGTACATGGCGGCGATGTGCTGGAGTGCGGCGGGGACGAGCCGCGAGGGGTGGAGCTTCTCATCCACCGGGTGACAGTCGGGTGTTGTGGCTTCGTCACCTACGGGTGGGGTGGAACACGGGCCTTCTGCCGGCCCCTGTGCAGGCTGTGCCATTGCTGTTCCCTCCGGTGTGGCGCGCCCCCGCCCACTGCGGTGGGGCGGGGGCGCGCGTCCCGCGTCAGAGGTTGGTCATGTCGACCGGGATCTTCGGCTCGACGCCGTCCCGCAGGATGGTGGCCTCGATGAGGCCGTAGGGACGGTCGGCGGCGTAGTAGACGGCTCCGTCCTTGGCTTCGTTGTCGAGGCCGAAGGGCGAGAGGTCCTGGCGGAAGTGGTGCTTGTTGGGCGCGGAGAAACGGATCTCGTCGATCTCGCTGCGGTTGTTGATGACCCGCGAGCCCATCTGGTACAGCGTCTGCTGGAGGGAGAGCGAGTAGGTCTCCACGAAGGCGTGCAGGATGTGCTTCTTGGCCTGCTCGTAGCTCCGCTCCCAACTGGGCATGCGCTGCTCGTCGCTGGTCCAGTTGTGCCGCCACCAGGTGGACAGGGAGGTGGCGAGGATACGGTCGTAATCCTCCTGGAGCGTCGTGTACTTGTCCTTGATGTAGCCCCAGAACTCGGAGTTCGTGGAGTTCATCACGGTCAGGTCCTTCAGCCCCGAGAGCACCTCGAACTTCTGGCCGTCGTAGGTGATCTGGGCGAGCCGTGTCTCCTGGCCCTTGCGGACGAAGGAGTGCTTGACTTCGTCGGCGCCGATGAACTTGGCGTTGCTGTCGGAGCCGCCGATGCGCTCCCAGGCGTACTCCTCTATTCGGATCCGCGCGCGGTGGATCGAGGGCTGGCTGTCCACGAAGTGCCGGGCGAGGTGGATGCCGTACTGCTCGGCGGAGTCGATGCCGTATTCCTTGGCGAACGCGAAGCAGGTGTTCTTCGTCGTGTCCGTCGGCAGGCAGTTGGCGTTCGAGCCGTTGTAGTGCACGTCGTCCAGGTCGCCGGAGAGGGCGACGGAGACGTTCAGGTCCTTGATGTGGTGGGTGTCGCCGTCCCGCGTGATCTTTACGACCCGGTTCTCAGCCTTGCCGTACTGGTTCTGTCCCAGAATGGTGGGCATGTCTGCTAGCTCCCTCGGTAAACGGAGTAGCCGAACGGGTTGAGCAGCAGCGGTACGTGGTAGTGCTCGCCCGGCGTGACGGCGAACGTGATCGCCACCTCCGGGAAGAACGCTCCGGTCGCACCGCTGTCCCGATTCGCGGGGGCGTCCTGCTGCGCCTCGGCTTGCTGGTTCTTCGACTTCAGGAAGTACGCCTCGGTCTCGAAGTCGAGGCGTACGTGGGTGGTGCCCTCCGGCAGCGCCGGCAGGTCCTTGCAGCGCCCGTCCGCGTCGGTCGCGCTGCCACCGAGCGGCTGCCACCGCGCGTCCGGGCCGCCGCGGGCGGACAGCGAGATGGCGACGCCCTCGGCGGGGCGTCCGACGCTGGTGTCCAGGATGTGCGTGGACACCGACGCGGTCGTTTCCGTGCTCATGCGGTCTCTTCCTCTTCCCGGTCTTCGACGAGGCGGGTCAGGCGGATGCGGTTGATCTTGCCCAGTTCGGCGCGGACGATCTCCCGCTCCTGTTCGGGCGAGTTGCCGATCCGTTCCCTGACCGCGTCCCGCATCTGCTCGCCCGTACGGCCGGTGGCGCAGATCAGGAAGACGTGGCCGAACCGCTCCTGGTACGCCAGGTTCAGTTCGAGCATCTCGGCCTTGAGCTCCTCGGAGGCGCCGGCCATGCCCCGCTGCTCGCGGGAGGAGGTCGGGTCCCCGGGCTTCGGGCGGCCGATCGGCGGGTGCCCCGCCATCGCCTCGGCCAGGTCGTCCGCGGTCAGCTCGGCCATGGCGGCGTCGCTCGCGGCGAAGAGGTCCTCGACGGTGGCGTAGGGGCGCCGGGAGAGAAGCTTGCTCCCCCAGGCCGAAGAGGCGCAGGCCTCGTGGAGGGCGGCGGTGGCCGCGGCCTCCCCCAAGGCGTTGAACCGGGTCAGACCCGGTGTCGTACTCGAAGTCACGGGAAGCCTCCGTGGCCTTGTGCTGGACGGGCTGCGGAACAGCTAAGACCTTCAACAACGCAGCGTCAACACTTTGTTGAAATAACTTGAACAAAGAGGCCGCCACCCGGTGATGCGGGTGACGGCTCGAACGCGCAGCGTAAGGGAATGGCCATTCCCCCGGAGCGTCATTTCTCCTTCGCGGCGTTTTCCCGGTTCAGGTAGTTGTAGACGGTGAAGCGGGAGACCCCCAGGGCGCCCGCCACGGTCTCCACGCCGTGCCGGACGGCGAAGGCGCCGCGCGCCTCCAGTATCCGCACGACCTCCTGCTTGGCCTTGCGGTCCAGCTCCGAGAGCGGCTTGCCCCGCTTGCGCTCCAGGGCGAGCAGGATGTGGTCGAGCGAGTCGGCGAGCTGCGGCAGCCGCACCGCCACCACGTCCTCGCCCTCCCAGGCCAGGACCACGTCATCGGTCCCGGCCTGGTCCGGCGGCACCATCTCGCCGCCCATGGCGTCCACCAGCGGCTTGACCGCGGTGACGAAGGGGTCGTCCCCGAAGCTGGTCACTTATCCGCCTCCCCCGGCAGGCCGCGGTCTCCCGGCAGGCCCGGCTCCCCGATCACGTTCACCTGGAGCGAGACGCGGGTGGCGCCCGCCCCCAGGGACTGGCGCAGCATCGCGTCGACGGCGGTCAGGACCGCGTCGACGTCACCCTCGGCGGTATTGCCGAACGGGCCGACGTCGACCGCGTCCAGCGGGGCCCCCTGGATGACCTCGCGGGCCACCAGCGCATGCCGCGGGGCCTCGTCGAGATCGAAGGGTTCGGTCGTGAACTCCACTCTCAATCGCACGCGGCCAACCTACTGCCGCGCCGGGATTTTTCGGCAGCCCCCTCTTGACAGCTTCCGCGGATCGCAGGCACTCTTCCATCAAGCAGAAACGAAGTTCCGCAATACGGAAGGAGCGCGGAAGCCCCATGGGATACTCCGACCAGCGCTTCAATGTGAACCTGTCGATCCTCTTCACCGAGCTCCCGCTCCTGGAGCGCCCCGCGGCCGCCGCGAAGGCCGGCTTCGGCGCGGTCGAGCTGTGGTGGCCCTGGGTCGACGCCCCCACCCCCGAGCGGTCCGAGCTCGACGCCCTGAAAAAGGCGATCGAGGACGCGGGCGTGCGGCTGGTGGGCCTGAACTTCTACGCCGGGCAGCTGCCCGGCCCCGACCGCGGCGCCCTGTCGGTCCCCGGCGAGGAGAGCGAGAAGTTCCGCGCGAACCTCGCGGTGGCGGCGGACTTCGCCGAGTCGCTCGGCTGCACGGCGCTCAACGCGCTGTACGGCAACCGTGTCGAGGGCGTGGACCCGGCCGTCCAGGACGAACTCGCCCTGGAGAACCTGACGCTGGCGGCCCGCGAGGCCGACCGCGTCGGCGCGATCCTGCTGATCGAGGCACTCAACGCCCCCGAGTCGCCGAAGTGCCCCATCGTGAGCGCGCCCAAGGCGATCGAGATCGTCGACAAGGTGAACGCCGCGACCGGCCTCGGCAACGCGAAGTTCCTCATGGACCTGTACCACCTGTCCATGAACGGCGAGGACCTGCCCTCGGTCATCGAGCGGTACGCCGCGAAGACCGGGCACGTGCAGATCGCCGACAACCCCGGCCGCGGCGCCCCCGGCACCGGCTCGCTCCCCCTTGAGGACCTCCTCGACCAGCTGCGGGACGCCGGGTACGACGGGTGGGTCGGCCTGGAGTACAAGGCGGGCGACCGTCCCAGCGAGGAGTCCTTCGGCTGGCTGCCCGCCGAGGCCCGCGCCGCGCGCTGAGCGCCCACTCAACGACGTACGAAAGCTTGAAGAGAGGCACCCTCATGAGCAACCTCCCCAAGGTCGCCTGGATCGGTCTCGGCATCATGGGCTCCCCCATGTCCGAGAACCTGATCAAGGCGGGTTACTCCGTCACCGGCTACACCCTGGAGCAGGACAAGCTGGACCGGCTCTCGGCCGCCGGCGGCACCGCCGCCAAGTCCATCGCGGAGGCCGTCGCGGACGCCGACGTGATCGTCACGATGGTGCCCGCCTCCCCGCAGGTCGAGGCCATCGCGTACGGCCCCGACGGCATCCTGGAGAACGCGCGCTCGGGCGCGCTGCTGATCGACATGTCATCGATCACCCCGCAGACCTCCGTGGACCTCGCCAAGGCCGCCGAGGACAAGGGCATCCGTGTGCTGGACGCCCCGGTCTCCGGCGGCGAGGCGGGCGCCATCGAGGCCGTCCTGTCCATCATGGTCGGCGGTGAGCAGGCCGACTTCGACGAGGCCAAGCCGCTCCTGGAGGCCCTCGGCAAGACCATCGTGCTGTGCGGTCCGCACGGCTCCGGTCAGACCGTGAAGGCCGCCAACCAGCTGATCGTCGCCGTCAACATCCAGGCGTGCGCCGAGGCCGTGGTCTTCCTGGAGAAGTCGGGCGTGGACCTGAGCGCCGCCCTCGACGTCCTCAACGGCGGTCTGGCCGGTTCGACCGTGCTGACCCGCAAGAAGGACAACTTCCTGAACCGGGACTTCAAGCCCGGCTTCCGGATCGACCTGCACCACAAGGACATGGGCATCGTCACCGACGCCGCCCGCAACGTCGGCGCCGCCCTGCCCGTCGGCGCGGTCGTCGCCCAGCTGGTCGCCTCCCTGCGCGCGCAGGGCGACGGCGGTCTCGACCACTCCGCCCTGCTGCGCTCCGTCGAGCGCCTGTCGGGCTCCGAGCTCTAGTCACCCGGGCTCCCCCAAGGCTTCCGGGCCGCGGCGGCGCTGACACCTGTCCTGTCGCGCCCAGGCGCCGCCGCGGCCCGGAACCAGCACGCCCGCAAGAGCCACCAAAAACTTCAACAAACTGTTGACGTGGCTGCTCAGGGGTCCTTACGCTCCCGAACACCGTCTGCAGTCGAAGCAGTTACGTACGGAAGGTCAACCTCGCCACCATGTCGAAGCGTGTGCTCACGACCGAGTCCGGCGCCCCCGTCGCCGACAATCAGAACTCCGCCACCGCCGGCGTCGGTGGCCCGATCCTCCTCCAGGACCAGCACCTCCTGGAGAAGCTGGCCCGCTTCAACCGTGAGCGCATCCCGGAGCGCGTCGTGCACGCCCGCGGCTCCGGCGCGTACGGCTACTTCGAGGTGACCGACGACGTCACCGGCTTCACGCACGCCGACTTCCTCGGCGAGGTCGGCAGGCGCACCGAGGTCTTCCTGCGCTTCTCGACCGTGGCGGACAACCTGGGCGGCGCGGACGCGGTCCGCGACCCGCGCGGCTTCGCGGTGAAGTTCTACACCGAAGAGGGCAACTACGACCTCGTCGGCAACAACACCCCGGTGTTCTTCATCAAGGACCCGATCAAGTTCCCGGACTTCATCCACTCCCAGAAGCGCGACCCGTTCACGGGCAAGCAGGAGCCGGACAACGTCTGGGACTTCTGGGCGCACGCCCCCGAGGCCACGCACCAGGTCACCTGGCTGATGGGCGACCGCGGCATCCCCGCCTCGTACCGCCACATGAACGGCTACGGCTCGCACACCTACCAGTGGACGAACGCCAAGGGCGAGGCCTTCTTCGTCAAGTACCACTTCAAGACGAACCAGGGCATCCGCTCCCTCTCCAGCGAGCAGGCCGCCGAGATCGCGGGCAAGGACCCGAACTCGCACCAGACCGACCTGCTCCAGGCCATCGAGCGGGGTGTGAACCCGTCCTGGACGCTGCACGTGCAGATCATGCCCGCGTCCGAGGCGGCGGACTACCGCTTCAACCCGTTCGACCTCACCAAGGTGTGGCCGCACAAGGACTACCCGCTCCAGCGCGTGGGCCGTCTGGTCCTGGACCGCAACCCGGACAACGTCTTCGCCGAGGTCGAGCAGGCCGCGTTCTCCCCGAACAACTTCGTGCCGGGCATCGGCCCCTCGCCGGACAAGATGCTCCAGGGCCGCCTGTTCGCCTACGCGGACGCGCACCGCTACCGCCTGGGCGTCAACCACACCCAGCTCGCGGTCAACGCCCCCAGGGCCGCCAAGGCCGACAACTACGGGCGTGACGGCCTCATGGCGTCCAACCCCTACGGCCGCGACCGCAAGAACTACGAGCCCAACTCGTACGACGGCCCCGTCGAGACCGGGCAGCCGCTGTCGGCGCCGCTCGCCGTCGCCGGGTACACGGGCACGCACGCCGCGCCGACCCACGCGAAGGACGACGACTTCTTCCAGGCCGGTGAGCTCTACCGCCTGATGTCCGAGGACGAGAAGTCCCGTCTGGTGGCGAACATCGCCGGTGGCCTCTCGCAGGTCTCCCGCGACGACGTCATCGAGAAGAACCTCGCCCACTTCCACGCCGCCGACGCCGACTACGGCAAGCGCGTCGAGGAGGCCGTCCGCGCCCTGCGCGAGGACTGAGCGGGCGGGCAGCTCCCAGGCTGCGCCGGCGGGTTGACGGGAGGTCGACCCGCCGGCGCTGAGCCCGCACCGCCGTCACGGACCCGGATGAGGGGTGGTACGTGACGCGGGCGGGCGGGCACGGTCCGCGGCGGCTCTGCGAGCCAGTGCGGTGGTCAAGGTCCGACGGCTTTCCTCTCGACCTGAGGGAGGGAAACCGACGGTCCGTCGCATCCGCCGCGGTCCCCGTCCCCTTCGCGGGACGCCACACACTCCGTCCGGCGGCGCGTACGCATGTTCCGCCAGTCGCGCGCGGTCGGACGGCCACCACGTCACACGCTCCACCCACACGGCCAGAGCGCCGGGTACGGACGGTCCCGTACCCGGCGCTCTTCCGTGCGCGCAGCCTCAGGTCACCTTGCCGCCGGACTCCAGGGTGGCGATCATCCGTTCCAGGCGGGCCGCTCGCGTGGCGGCCGGCCGCGCCGTCATCAGCCGGTGCAGGACGGTGTACCGGTCGGTCTTGCCGAGCGCCTCAAAGGCCTTGTGCGCGGCCGGACTCGACGCCAGCGCGGCCCTCAGGTCGTCCGGCACCGTGGCGTTGCGCTGCGACTCGTAGGCCGCGTCCCAGCGCCCGTCCGCCCGCGCCGACGCGACCTCCGCGAGGCCCGGTTCGCGCATGCGGCCCTCGGCGGTCAGTTCCGCGACCCGGTCGATGTTCACCTTCGACCACAGGCTCCGCGGACGGCGGCGGGTGATCTTCTGGAGGTAGTGGACGTCGTCGTACGACTTGCGGTGGCCGGTGATCCAGCCGTAGCAGAGCGCCACGTCGTTGACCTCCGCGGCGGTCACCGAGGCCACGCCCGAACCCTTCTTGGCGAGCTTCACCCACAGGCCGGGCGAGTCGGCGTGGTGCTTCTCCAGCCAGGCGGCGAGCTGGGGTTCGTCCGTGCAGGTCATGACCTTCAGGCCGGCGTGCGAGTCCATCCGGCCACGCTACGGGAACATGCGTGCGCACGCGGCGGGTTCGCGCAGGGCATGCCGAAGGGGCGGTCCACCCCCCTCGGGTGGACCGCCCCGGTCGGCGCGTGCCCCGTGTCAGGCCCGCCGCGGGACTCAGACCTTGAGCGGACGGATCGCCGTCGGCGCGTGGCCCGGCTCCGTCGCGATCTCCTCGAACTCCTTGACCGCGCTGATGTCGGCCGTGGGGCTCATCGAGATGTTGGTGATGCGCTCCAGGATCGCCTCGACGACCACGGGCACGCGGTACTCGGCCGCGAGCTTCTTGGCCTGCTCCAGGGCCGGCAGCAGCTCGTCGGGCTCGGTGACGCGGATCGCCTTGCAGCCGAGGCCCTCGGCGACCTTGACGTGGTCCACGCCGTAGACGCCGAGCTCCGGGGAGTTCTGGTTCTCGAACTCCAGGTTGACCTGGAAGTTGATCTCCAGGCCGATCTGCGCCTGGCGGATCAGGCCGAGGTAGGCGTTGTTGACCAGGACGTGGACGTACGGGATGCGGTGCTGCGCGCCGACCGCCAGCTCCTCGATCATGAACTGGAAGTCGTAGTCGCCGGAGAGGGCGACGACCGGGCTCTCCGGGTCGGCCTTGGCGGCGCCGAGCGCGGCCGGGATGGTCCAGCCGAGCGGGCCCGCCTGGCCGCAGTTGATCCAGTGGCGCGGCTTGTAGACGTGCAGCATCTGGGCGCCCGCGATCTGCGAGAGGCCGATCGTGGTGACGTAGCGCGTCTCGGGGCCGAAGGCCTTGTTCATCTCCTCGTAGACGCGCTGCGGCTTCATGGGCACGTCGTCGAAGTGCGTGCGGCGCTGGAGGGTCTCCTTGCGCCGGAGGTGGGAGGCGACCCACTCCGAGCGGTCGGGCAGCTCGCCCGCGGCCTTCAGCTCCTTCGCGACCTCGACGAACAGCTCCAGCGCCGCCTTCGCGTCGGAGGCGATGCCGTAGTCGGGCGCGAAGATCTTGCCGATCTGGGTCGGCTCGATGTCGACGTGCACGAACTTGCGGCCCTGGGTGTACACGTCCAGCTTGTAGCCGGTGTGGCGGTTGGCCCAGCGGTTGCCGATGCCGAGGACGAAGTCCGACTCCAGGAACGTCGCGTTGCCGTAGCGGTGGCCGGTCTGCTGGCCGACCATGCCGGCGTTCAGGTCGTGGTCGTCGGGGATGGTGCCCCAGCCCATCAGGGTGGGCACGACGGGGGTGTCGGTCAGCTCGGCGAACTCGACCAGCAGGTCGCTCGCGTCGGCGTTGATGATGCCGCCGCCGGCGACGATCAGCGGGCGCTCGGACTCGACCAGGAAGCGGATCGCCTTCTCGATCTGGGCGCGGGTCGCGGCGGGCTTGTAGACCGGCAGCGGCTCGTACGTCTCCGGGTCGAACTCGATCTCGGTCTGCTGGACGTCGATGGGCAGGTCGATGAGGACCGGGCCCGGGCGGCCCGAGCGCATCAGGTGGAAGGCCTGCTGGAAGATGCCGGGGACCTGCGCGGCCTCCAGGACGGTCACGGCCATCTTGGTGACCGGCTTGGCGATCGTCGCGATGTCGACGGCCTGGAAGTCCTCCTTGTGGAGCAGGTGCGTCGGCGCCTGGCCCGTGATGCAGAGGATCGGGATGGAGTCGCCCGTCGCGGAGTACAGACCGGTGATCATGTCGGTGCCCGCGGGGCCCGACGTGCCGATGCAGACGCCGATGTTGCCCGGCTTGGACCGGGTGTAGCCCTCGGCCATGTGCGAGGCGCCCTCGACGTGGCGCGCGAGGGTGTGGTCGATGCCACCGCCCTCCTTGAGCGCCTTGTAGAAGGGGTTGATCGCGGCGCCCGGCACACCGAACGCGTTGACGACGCCCTCGCGCTTGAGGATCTCAACTGCCGCGCGGGCAGCGGTCATACGAGCCATGGGGTTCTCCTGCTTCGACAGCTTCGACAGCTTTTCGGCTGCCGGATACGGCTGGCGGATCCGGCTCCCGTCGCGCCCCGCGGTGAGCTCCTGTTTCCGCATTATGGAAAAAATGTTCTGCTATATGGAAGCAATGTAAGGGCGGGGGCCGAAGACCGTCAAGAGACATCCGCGATCCGGCCGCCGGGCGGGCCGCCTGCGGGGAGGATGGCGGGAGGCGGCGCGAGGGCGGGTGAGGACCATGGCGGACGGCGGTATGCCGGTACGGTGTCCCGGCTGCCGGCGTGAGCATCTGTACGCGCCTCCCGCCCTGCCCTGCGCCTGCGGCGCCCCGCTCACGCCGCCGCTGGCCTACGGCGCCCCGCCGACGCCGGTCACCGACCGGAACTGGGCGGACGAGTGGGTCACCGTGCGCTGCGGGGCCTGCGGTCATCAGTGCCAGTGGCCGCAACCGGAGCTGGACTGCGCCTGCGGGACCGTCCTGCGCCTCGCGGTCATACCGGCGCCGAGAGCACCGCGGGCGCCGGCTCCCCCGAGGCGGGCGACAGC
>NZ_JAFEXF010000064.1 GCF_016905445.1 Streptomyces sp. G44 | reverse complement strand
GGGCCGCACATGCCGAGGGGGCCGAGGGGGCCGGGTGGGCCGGGGGGACCGATCCGTTGATCGCCGCTGTGCCCGTGCTGCTCGGGCTCGCCGCGGTCGCCGTGCTGGTGCGGTGCTATCCCTGGCCGGTGCGGCTCGCGGCGCGGTGGGCGGGCCGGGGGCGCGGTGTCGTGGGCCTCGTCGCGCTGTCCCGTGCCGCGAAAGAGGCCCCCGCGCGCGGGCTGGCGCTGCTCGTCCTCGTCGTGACGCTCGCCGGAGCCGTCTTCGGAGGGCTGGTCTCCGGGACGCTGGCGGAGGGGCGCCGGTCGGCGGTGGCCTGGCAGGTGGGCGCCGACGCCTCCTTCCTGGGCGCCGGGCGCGACCCCGGCATGGCCGCGCGGCTGGCACGCGCGCGTGGCGTGCGGGACGCGGTGGCGGTGCGGCAGCTGCGGGTCGACCCCGTGAGTGGCACGGACGGCGGCAGGTACGGCATCTCCAGCCTGGTCGGGGTGGACGCGGCGAAGCTGCGGAAGGCGGCGGGGGGATCGGCCGCCGCGCGGGCGCTGCGCGAGGCCGGGCTGACCGGCGGCGGTGGGAGCCGCGACATCAGGGTGCTCGCCTCCGAAGGCCGCGCGGGGGACCGGCTCGCCTTCACGCGGCACGGCGAGGAGATACGGCTGCGGGTCGTCGGGCCGCTGCCCGAGGACGTTCGGCGCGACCCCGCACTGGGGCCCGTACGCGGTGCGACCGAGGCGCGCCAGCACCTGCTGCTGACCGACAACACGGAGCTCAAGGCGTTCACCGCCTCGGAGTTCGAGGAGTCCGCGCTGCTGCTGTACGGGGAGCGCCTGGACGCGGGGGCGCTGCGTTCCCTCGTGCCGCGTGCGGCCCCCGGAGCCGCCACCGGCGAACTCCGCATCCGTACCGAGGAACAGGCCGAGGCCGACGACGACGGGCTGATCGCCGCCGTGGACACCGCGCACACCGCCTGCGCCGCCCTCGCCGTGCTCCTCGCGCTGCTCGCCCTCGTCCTCGACCTGCTGCTGTCCGCTCCCGCGCGCGGGCGCACCGCGGCCCACCTGCGCACCCTCGGTCTCGGCGGGCACGCCACGGCCGCGCTGCACCTGCTGCAACTGCTGCCCATGGTGCTCGCGGCCCTCGTGGGCGGGGTCGCGCTCGGCCTCGCCCTGCCGACGCTGCTCGGACCCGCCCTCGGCCTGCGCGAGTTCACCGGCGGACCCACCGCGCCCGACCGGCACGTCGACATCCTGTTCACCGCGGCCCTGGCGGCGGGGCTCTGCCTCCTGGTCGCCGCGGCGGTGGCCGTGGAGACGTGGTCCGGGCGGCGCCGGGGGCTCGGGGCCGTCCTGCGACTGGGGAGAACCGATGCGTGAGGCGTCCGAGCGGGGAGAACCGATGCGTGAGGCGTCCGACCGGGGAGACCGGGAAGAACCGATGACCGAGGCATCCCGCCGCACAGCCGTGCCCGACCTGTCCGCCCTGGAGGCGGGCGCCCGCGCCGCGCACCTCCCGGCCGACGACGAGGGGCTCGTCGTCTGCGACAACCTCGTCCGCGTCTACCGCACGGAGGATGTCGAGGTGCAGGCGCTCCAGGGCCTCGACCTGGTGGTGGCCGGGGGCGAGTGCGTGGCCCTGGTGGGTGCCTCCGGGTCGGGCAAGTCCACGCTCCTGTCGATCCTCTCGGGGCTCGACCTGCCCACCGCGGGCCGCGCCAAGGTCGCCGGCCACGACCTGCTCGCCATGGGGCGGCGCGAGCGGCTGGAGTACCGCAGGCACACCGTCGGCTTCGTCTGGCAGCAGACCGGGCGCAACCTGCTGCCGTACCTGACCGCCCTGGAGAACGTGGCGCTGCCGATGAAGTACGCGCGCGTGCCGCGCCGTTCCCGCCCGGAGAAGGCCGCTGCCCTGCTCGACGTGGTCGGTGTCGCGCACTGCCGCGACCGGCGGCCCGCGGAGCTCTCCGGCGGCGAACAGCAGCGCGTCGCCGTCGCGGTCGCCACCGCCAACTCCCCACGCGTGCTGCTGGCCGACGAGCCCACGGGCGAGCTGGACACGGCAAGCGGCGAGGACGTCTTCGCGGCCCTGCGCCGCGCCAACGAGGAACTGGGCGCGACCGTCCTGGTCGTCACCCACGACCCGCTCGTCTCCGGGCAGGTCCGCCGCACCGTACGCATCCGCGACGGGCGTACGTCGACGGAGACGCTCCGCGGACCGGGCGGCGCGGGCGAGGAGTTCACGGTGCTGGACCGGGCGGGGCGCATGCAGCTGCCGGGGGAGTACGTGGAGCGGTACGGGCTGCGGGGGCGGGTGCGGCTCACGGCCGAGCCGGATCATGTGGGCGTATGGCCGGACGGGACGGGCGCGGAGGGCGGCGGTGGGTGATCGCGGGTGCCCTGCCCTTGCCCGGGCCGACGCCTGGTGACGATACTGGCGCCCAATTCGAACAGATGTCCATAAAGGGAGCGCGCTGTGCCGGAAGCCATGGTCGTCGTCGAAGACCTCCACCGCACGTACGGCACCGGCGCCGCCGCCGTGCACGCCCTGCGCGGGGTGTCGCTCACCGTCCCGCGCGGCGAACTCGTCGCCCTGAAGGGACGCTCCGGCTCCGGCAAGACGACGCTGCTCAACCTCGTCGGCGGACTCGACGTCCCGGACAGCGGCAAGATCACCGTCGACGGCCTGGAGCTCGCGGGCCTCGGCGAGAGCGATCTCCTGGAGCTGCGACGCGACCGCCTCGGCTTCATCTTCCAGTCCTTCGGGCTCATCCCCATCCTCACCGCCGCCGAGAACGTCGGCGTCCCCCTGCGGCTGAAGAAGACGGACCCACGCGCGCGGGAGGAGCGGGTCGCGCTGCTGCTCGCTCTCGTCGGCCTCGCGGACCACGCGCGACAGCGGCCCGGCGAGCTCTCCGGAGGGCAGCAGCAGCGCGTGGCCATCGCCCGCGCCCTGGCGAACGAGCCCTCCCTGCTGATCGCCGACGAACCCACCGGGCAGCTCGACGCGGAGACCGGGGTCGCCGTGATGGAGCTGCTGCGCGCGGTCGTCCGCAGCGAGGGCGTCACCGCGCTGGTCGCCACGCACGACGCGGCCCTCCTCGACCTCGCCGACCGGGTCCTGGAGCTGCGCGACGGGGAGATCGTCGGGCCCTGACCCCCTCCACGGGCGTATCAGGGTTGTGTCAAGGACGGCCGCCCCGCACCCCCTCGCCCGTAATGCCGGATTTGCTGGCCGTAAGGTCGGACGTGCGTACGCAGGTAGACGCTGCGTACACAGTTGTTCGAGGAAGACAATGAGGCCATGGCACGCGGCAAGCTTCGGATCTACCTGGGCGCGGCACCCGGCGTCGGCAAGACGTACGCGATGCTCTCCGAGGCCCACCGGCGCGTCGAGCGCGGCACCGACTGCGTGGTCGGCTTCGTGGAGCACCACGACCGGCCGCGCACCGAGGTGATGCTGCACGGCCTCGAACAGGTGCCCCGCAAGGACCTGGAGTACCGCGGCACCGCGTTCACCGAGATGGATGTCGACGCCGTACTGGAGCGCGCCCCCGCCGTCGCCCTCGTCGACGAACTCGCCCACACCAACGTCCCCGGCTCCCGCAACGCCAAGCGTTGGCAGGACGTCGAGGAGCTCCTCGCGGCGGGCATCGACGTCGTCTCCACGGTCAACATCCAGCACCTGGAGTCCCTCGGCGACGTCGTCGAGTCGATCACCGGCGTACGCCAGCGCGAGACCGTCCCGGACGAGGTGGTGCGCCGCGCCGACCAGATCGAACTGGTCGACATGTCGCCCCAGGCGCTGCGCCGCCGCATGGCCCACGGCAACATCTACAAGCCCGACCGCATCGACGCCTCCCTCTCCAACTACTTCCGCCCCGGCAACCTCACCGCCCTGCGGGAACTGGCGCTCCTGTGGGTCGCCGACCGCGTCGACGAGTACCTCCAGCAGTACCGGGGCGAGCACAACATCCGCTCCACGTGGCAGGCCCGCGAACGCATCGTCGTCGGCCTGACCGGCGGACCCGAGGGCCGTACGCTCATCAGACGCGCCTCCCGGATGGCCGCCAAGGGCTCCGGCAGCGAGATCCTCGCCGTCTACATCGCGCGCAGCGACGGCCTGACCGCCGCGTCCCCCAAGGAACTCGCCGTCCAGCGCACCCTGGTGGAAGACCTCGGCGGAACCTTTCACCACGTCATCGGCGACGACATACCGGCCGCCCTGCTCGACTTCGCCCGCGGTGTCAACGCCACCCAGATCGTCCTCGGCTCCTCCCGCCGCAAGACGTGGCAGTACATCTTCGGGCCCGGCGTCGGCGCGACCGTCGCCCGCGAGTCAGGACCCGACCTGGACGTGCACATCGTCACCCACGGCGAGGTCGCCAAGGGCCGCGGCCTGCCCGTCGCCCGCGGGGCGCGCCTCGGCCGCTCCCGCATCATCTGGGGCTGGCTGGTGGGCGTCGCGGGGCCCGCGCTCCTGACGCTGCTGCTCACCCACGTCGACGCCGACCTCGGCCTCGCCAACGACATGCTGCTGTTCCTCACGCTGACGGTGGCCGCCGCACTCCTCGGCGGCCTCCTGCCCGCACTGGCGTCGGCGGCCGTCGGCTCACTTCTCCTGAACTACTACTTCACGCCGCCGCTGCACCTGTGGACGGTCTCCAACAACAAGAACATCGTCGCCATAGCCGTCTTCGTGGGCGTCGCCGTGTCCGTCGCCTCCGTGGTGGACCTCGCCGCCCGGCGCACCCACCAGGCCGCCCGGCTGCGCGCCGAATCGGAGATACTCTCCTTCCTCGCCGGCAGCGTCCTGCGCGGCGAGACCAGCCTGGACGCCCTCCTGGAGCGGGTCCGCGAGACCTTCGCCATGGAGTCCGTCGCGCTCCTGGAGCGGGCGGGCGACAACGAACCCTGGACCTGCGCCGGCAGCGTCGGCGACGGCCGCCCCCTGGCCCGCCCCGAGGACGCCGACGTCGACATGCCGGTCGGCGACCACATGGCGCTCGCCCTGTCCGGCCGCGTCCTGCCCGCCGCCGACCGCCGCGTCCTCGCCGCGTTCGCCGCGCAGGCCGCCGTCGTCCTGGATCGCCAGCGCCTTAAGTCCGAGGCCGACCAGGCCCGCACCCTCGCCGAGGGCAACCGCATCCGCACCGCGCTGCTCGCCGCCGTCAGCCATGACCTGCGTACGCCCCTGGCGGGCATCAAGGCGGCCGTGTCCTCGCTGCGGTCCGACGACGTCGAGTGGTCCGAGGAGGACGAGGCCGAGCTCCTCGCGGGCATCGAGGAAGGCGCCGACCGCCTCGAACACCTCGTCGGCAACCTCCTCGACATGTCCCGCCTCCAGACCGGCACCGTCACCCCGCTGATCCGCGAGATCGACCTCGACGAGGTCGTCCCCATGGCGCTCGGCGGCGTCCCCGACGGCAGCGCGGAACTGGACATCCCCGAGACGCTGCCGATGGTCGCCGTCGACAAGGGCCTGCTGGAACGCGCGGTCGCGAACATCGTGGAGAACGCCGTGAAGTACGCCCCCGAGGGCGAGCCCGTCAAGGTCTCCGCCAGTGCCCTCGGCGAGCGCGTCGAGCTGCGCGTCGTGGACCGCGGGCCCGGCGTCCCCGACACCGCCAAGGACCGCATCTTCGCGCCCTTCCAGCGCTACGGCGACGCTCCGCGCGGCGCGGGCGTGGGCCTCGGCCTCGCCGTCGCCCGCGGCTTCGTCGAGTCCATGGGCGGCACCCTGGCCGCCGAGGACACCCCCGGCGGCGGCCTGACCATGGTCCTCACCCTGCGGGCGGTGACCGGGCGGCCACCGGACGGTCCCGGACTCGCCGACGCCGCCGGGCCACCCGAACTGCCCGCCCCCTCCGCCCAGGTCACCCCGTGACCCCGAACCAGACCCCAGAAAGGCAGGCCGGCATGACCCGGGTGCTCGTGGTCGACGACGAGCCGCAGATCGTACGCGCCCTCGTGATCAATTTGAAGGCGCGCAAGTACGAGGTGGACGCGGCGTCCGACGGCGCCACGGCGCTGCAACTGGCCGCCGCCCGCCACCCCGACGTCATCGTGCTCGACCTCGGGCTGCCCGACATGGACGGCGTGGAGGTCATCAGGGGCCTGCGCGGCTGGACGCGCGTCCCGATCCTGGTGCTCTCCGCCCGGCACAGCTCGGACGAGAAGGTCGAGGCACTCGACGCGGGCGCCGACGACTACGTCACCAAGCCCTTCGGCATGGACGAGCTCCTGGCCCGCCTGCGCGCCGCCGTCCGCAGGGCCGAACCCACGGGGGCGGGCGAGGACGACATCATGGTCGACACCGAGGACTTCTCCGTCGACCTGGCCGCCAAGAAGGTCAACCGCGACGGCCGCGACGTACGCCTGACCCCGACCGAGTGGCATCTGCTGGAGGTCCTGGTGCGCAACACCGGCCGCCTTGTCAGCCAGAAACAGCTGCTCCAGGAGGTCTGGGGCCCCTCCTACGGCACGGAGACCAACTATCTGCGCGTCTACATGGCGCAGCTGCGCCGCAAGCTGGAGGCGGACCCGGCCCATCCGCGGCACTTCATCACGGAGCCGGGGATGGGCTACCGCTTCGAGCGTTGAACTCCTGTGTGAGCGGGCATGCGGACAGGTGAGCGCACCCCTGGCTCCGGTGTCGGCACCCCCCGGTAGGCTTCTTGTATGAGTGCTGTTCCTGGTTCCGAAAAGCCGGCAGGCCGTTTCCGGCGCCTGCTCGACCGACTGTCCTCCTCCCAGGAGGATCTGGAGTCGGAGGAGCTGCGGGAGGACTCCGAGACCGCGGGCTGTGTCCGCATCGGGGACTGTCAGGACCGCCAGATAGTCACCGTTACTGGTACCTTGCGCACGGTCACCCTGCGACCACGCGCCGGCGTCCCCGCGCTGGAGGCCGAGCTGTTCGACGGCTCCGCGGCGCTGGACGTGGTGTGGCTCGGCAGGCGCTCCATCGTCGGGATCGAGCCGGGGCGCAAGCTGATCGCCTCGGGCCGGATCTCGATGAGCCGCGGCCGCCGGGTGCTCTTCAACCCCAAATACGAACTCAGACCGCTCGGACGGGAGTAGCCGGTGACGTCCCTCGACAAGCCGACGGACCAGGGGAACGCGGACCAGCAGACCGCGTCCGATTCCAGGGCCGTGACCGAGGCAGCCCTCTTCGAGGCCTTCGGCGGCGTGCGGGGCATGGTGGAGACGGTCGTTCCCGGCCTGCTCTTCGTGACCATCTTCACGGTCAACAAGGACCTGCACATGTCGGCCATCGCGGCCCTCGCGGTGTCCCTGGTGCTCGTGGTGGTCCGCCTGGTCATGAAGGACACCGTCAAGCACGCCTTCAGCGGTGTCTTCGGGGTCGCCTTCGGCGTGGTCTTCGCGATGATGACCGGCAACGCCAAGGACTTCTACCTGCCGGGCATGCTCTACACCCTGGGCCTCGCCCTGGCCTACATCATCACGACCCTCGCGGGCGTCCCCCTGATCGGCCTCATCCTCGGCCCGGTCTTCAAGGAGAACCTCTCCTGGCGCACCCGCAACCCCGGCCGCAAGAAGGCGTACGCGAAGGCCAGCTGGGCCTGGGGCCTGATCCTGCTCGCCAAGTGCGCGATCCTGTTCCCGCTGTACTGGTGGGCGGACACGACGCAGTTCGGCTGGGTCCTGGTCGCCCTGAAGATCCCGCCGTTCCTGCTCGCCGTCTACCTGACCTGGGTCTTCCTGGCGAAGGCCCCGCCGCCGATCGACGTCTTCGCGGAGATGGAAGCGGCGGAGAAGGCGGAGGCCGCCGAGAAGGCGGAGGCGGAGCGCGGCGCCCCGTAACAGATGGCGTACGCGGATGGGGGCGCCCGGTACTCACCGGGCGCCCCCATCCGCGTACTGCCGCGGCGGCTAGCCCACCGCGTCGTCCCGGCGCACCGAGAGCAGGTCCTCCAGCTGCTCCTCACGCGCCTGCGCGGCGACGAAGAGAAGCTCGTCACCGGCCTCCAGGGAGTCGTCCGGCGTCGGCGCCAGAACGCGCGTACCCCGGATGATCGTCACCAGCGACGTGTCCTCGGGCCACAGCACGTCACCGACCCGCGTGCCCGCGAGGGCCGACTCGGGCGGCAGCGTCAGCTCCACGAGGTTCGCGTCGCCGTGGCTGAAGCGCAGCAGCCGGACGAGGTCGCCGACGCTCACCGCCTCCTCGACGAGGGCGGACATCAGGCGCGGCGTGGAGACCGCGACGTCGACGCCCCACGACTCGTTGAAGAGCCACTCGTTCTTGGGGTTGTTCACACGGGCGACGACCCGCGGGACGCCGTACTCCGTCTTGGCGAGCAGGGAGACGACGAGGTTGACCTTGTCGTCGCCGGTCGCGGCGATCACGACGTTGCAGCGCTGGAGCGCGGCCTCGTCGAGGGAGGTGATCTCGCAGGCGTCGGCGAGCAGCCACTCGGCCTGCGGGACGCGCTCGACGGAGATCGCCGTCGGCGCCTTGTCGACGAGAAGGACCTCGTGGCCGTTCTCCAGGAGCTCGCCGGCGATGGAGCGACCCACCGCACCGGCTCCGGCAATGGCGACCCTCATCAGTGACCGCCCTCCTCGGGGCCTTCGGCGAACGCCGCTTCGACCTTGTCGACCTGATCGGTGCGCATCATCACGTGCACCAGGTCGCCCTCCTGGAGGACCGTCTGCGAGGTCGGCAGGACCGCCTCACCCAGCCGGGTGAGGAAGGCCACGCGGACGCCGGTCTCCTCCTGGAGCCGGCTGATCTTGTGCCCGATCCAGGCCTCGGAGGCGTGCACCTCGGCGAGCTGCACGCCGCCGGTGGGGTCGCGCCACAGCGGCTCGGCGCCCGAGGGGAGCAGGCGGCGCAGCATCTGGTCGGCGGTCCAGCGGACCGTGGCGACCGTGGGGATGCCCAGGCGCTGGTAGACCTCGGCGCGGCGGGGGTCGTAGATGCGGGCCGCGACGTTCTCGATGCCGAACATCTCGCGGGCGACCCGCGCGGCGATGATGTTCGAGTTGTCGCCGCTGCTGACGGCGGCGAAGGCGCCCGCCTCCTCGATGCCGGCCTCGCGCAGGGTGTCCTGGTCGAAGCCGACGCCGGTGACGCGGCGGCCGCCGAACCCGGAGCCCAGGCGGCGGAAGGCCGTGGGGTCCTGGTCGACCACGGCGACCGTGTGCCCCTGTTGTTCCAGGGTCTGCGCGAGAGCGGAACCGACTCTCCCGCAGCCCATGATGACGATGTGCACGACCGTCCTTCCGGCTGTGTCAATACTCTGTGCTCAGGCTGAACGGTAAAAGCGTCTCAGACCGGAGCCCAAGCTACACACGCGCGGTCCGTGGAGGGCACCCCCGTGCACCTGCCGGACGGATGGGCCGCGGGCTCAGTCCACGCTGCGCAGCAGGCCCTCGACGGTCTTGAGCCGGTGGCCGAGCTCCATGAGCTGGAGACGGGTCGCCTCCTGCTCCGACCTGGCGCGTTCGACGGCCTCGCGGTACTCCTGCATGGCCTGCGCGTACTGCCGGTCGCGCTCGCGGTTGCGCTGCGTCTGGAAGTAGGCGACGGCGACGACCGCGCCGGCGAGTATCAGGAAAAATGCGACCGGGATGATCACGTCGTCCACTAGGGCGTCCCTCTGTCCGATTGCTGTCCGTCGTCGCCCGTCCGGCCCTGCCGGACGGCCGCGGAGATCGTATCCACGTTCAACCGCACGTCGAACGGCGCCAGTTCGAAGTACTTGAGCGCCTTGCCGTCGTCGGACAGCTCCAGGCGGCCGACGACGAGGCCTGCCTTCTCCATGCGTTCGAGGTGCATGTAGAGCAGGGGGCGGGACACCCCGAGCCGACGGGCCAGTTCACTGACGTACAGCTGTCCGGAGGCGAGCTCGCTGATGATCCGGATGCGCTGCGCGTGGCCGACCGCCGCGAGAAAAGCCAGGAGCTCCTCGCTGTCCATGGTCCGCCTTCGCGCTGGTTCCTGCTGGCTTTCGGCCCCTGTCGGGCCCCCGCCCTGTCAGTCAAGGCTTACGCATGGCGGGTTCCGCTGTCAATCCGTGCTCCGACGGTTCGGTGTGACAGTTGACGCCCCATTCCTTCACCTGTCAGTCTCCACTTACACATGACAGCGGCAGCGACAGCGACAGCCGCGGCGAAGTGCACGTGATGGGGGCGGGGATGGACATGAGGAAGCGATCGGCCACGGTGCGCGTGGCCCGGTGGAGTGCGCTGCACCCGTGGCGGGCGGTGGTGGGGTGGCTGGTCTTCGTGGTGCTGTGTCTGGGCGCCGGGATCGCCGCCGGCATGAACAGCGCCACCTCGGCGGACTTCCGCGTCGGCGAGGCCGGCCGGGCCGAGGCCCTGGCCGCCGAGGGCGGCGTCCAGCTCAGGCCCACGGAACAGATACTGATCCGGGCCGCGTCGGGCCCGCTGGACAAGACGGCGGCCGACGCCGCCGTCAAGGACGTCACCGCCCGGATGAGGGCCCTGCCGGAGGTCGCCTCGGTGGCGGAGCCGGTGCCCTCGGCGGACGGGCGGGTCCTGCGGGTGCCGGTGGAACTGAACGGCTCGGAACAGGACGGCAAGAAGAACGTCGTCCCGTTGAGAGCCCAGACGGAGGAGGCCGCCAAGGACCATCCGGAGCTGACGATCGAGGAGACCGGCGACGCCTCCGTCAGCAGGGGCGTCAACGACCAGCGCGGCAAGGACCTCGCCTTCTCCGAGGCGATCACTTTGCCCATCACCTTGCTCACGCTGGCCGTGGTCTTCGGCTCGGTCGTCATGGTCGGCGTGCCGCTGCTGCTCGCCATCACGTCGATCACGGCGACCATGGGCCTGGCGATGGTGGCCTCGCACCTGCTGCCCGACACCGGCGTGGGAATGAGCATGATCCTGCTCATCGGCATGGCCGTCGGCGTCGACTACACGCTCTTCTACCTCAAGCGCGAGCGCGAGGAGCGGGCCGCAGCGGGCGGGCGCCTCACCTCGGAGGCACTCGTCGAAGCCGCCGCCGCGACGGCCGGCCGGGCCATCGTGGTCTCCGGGCTCGCCGTGATCGTCTCCACCACCGCGCTCTTCCTGGCCCGCGACGTCATCTTCGACTCGCTCGCCACCGGCACCATCCTGGTCGTCGCCGTCGCCGTGGTCAGCTCCGTCACTGTGCTGCCCGCGCTGCTGGTCGTGCTCGGCCGCCGCACCGAGCGCCGCGCCGCCAAGCGCCTCGCCCGGGGCAGGTCCGTACGCGCGTACGGCGAGAAGGAGCCCGGCCGTGCCTGGCACGCCCTGCTCACGCCCGCCCGCAAGCACCCCGCGCTCACCCTGGGTGTGTCGGTCCTCGTCATGCTGGGCCTCGCGCTGCCCGCGCTGGACATGAACCTCAAGAACCCGGCGCGGGACAGCTTCTCCCGGGAGATCCCGGCGATGAAGGGCTACGACAGGCTGCTCGCGGCCTTCCCGGAGCTGCGCGTGCGGCACCTGGTCGTGGTGCGGGCCGAGGCCTCCCGGTCCGGGGAGGTGCGGCGGGCCCTGCGGGAGCTGGACCGGGCGGCACGGGCGGACGGGCTCTTCGCGGACGGCGCCGGGGCCCGGGTGGCGGACTCCACCGACGACCGGCGCTCCGGTAAGCCGCTCCTCCGCTCCTCTGAGGAGCAGCGCTCCGGTACCCCGCTCCTCCGCTCCTCTGAGGAGCAGCACACCGACACCCCGCTCCTCCGCTCCTCTGAGGACCGGAGGACCACCACACTGGAGCTCAACACCCGCCACGCCACGTACTCCAAGCAGGCCGAGGCCTCACTCGACCGCCTCCGCCACCGGCACCTCCCCGCCACCGTCGACAAGATCCCCGGCGTGGAGACGGCCGTCACCGGCGAGGTGGCGCGCGGCGTGGACTACGTACGGCACCAGAACGACAAGCTGCCGCTCGTCCTCGGCTTCCTGCTCCTGATGACCTTCGTCATGACGGTCTACGCGTTCCGCTCGGTCGTCCTCGGACTGCTCGGCATCGGGCTCAACCTGCTCTCCGCCGCCTCCGCGCTCGGACTGCTCGTCCTCGTCTTCCAGGGCCGCTGGGCCGAGGACCTGCTCTCCTTCGTCTCGCTCGACGGCATCTCCTCGCGCGTACCGCTCTTCCTCTTCGTCATCCTGTTCGGCCTCTCGACGGACTACCAGGTCTTCGTCGTCAGCCGGATCCGCGAGGCGGCGCTGAACGGCGTGCCCACGCGGCAGGCGGTCCTCCACGGCATCGCCTCCTCCGCGAAGGTGGTCACCAGCGCGGCCCTCGTCATGGTCACCGTCTTCGCGAGCTTCGTGATGCTGCACATCCTGGAGATGAAGCAGATGGGCTTCGTCCTCGCGGCGGCTGTCCTGCTCGACGCGTTCGTGATTCGCGTCATGATCCTGCCGGCGGCGCTGCTCCTCCTCGGCCGCGTCACGTGGTGGCCGTCCGGTGCGATCCGCCGCGCGCAGGAGCGGCACGGGGTGGGGCATGAGGAGTCGGTTCCCCGCCATGAGCGGCCGGTTCCGCGTCATGCGGGGCCCGAGGGGAGCCCTGAGGGGAGCGTGTCCGAGGGGAGTCACGCGGGCGTACGCCGGGGAGAGTTTTGAGCGACGCTCTAAACGGGGCAGCTTCCCACACAGCGGATAACCGGAGCAGTTGGGGGTGGTGGGTGGGCGGGCACTCGATCGAACGCTTACGATCCTCTGCGTGTCCAAACTGACCGACGTGCCCAAACGGATCCTCATCGGGCGCGCACTGCGCAGTGACCGGCTCGGAGAAACGCTCCTGCCGAAGCGCATCGCACTCCCCGTCTTCGCGTCCGACCCGCTCTCCTCCGTCGCGTACGCGCCGGGAGAGGTCCTTCTCGTCCTCTCCATCGCGGGTGTGTCGGCGTACCACTTCAGCCCGTGGATCGCGGTGGCGGTCGTGGTGCTGATGTTCACCGTGGTCGCCTCGTACAGACAGAACGTGCACGCGTACCCGAGCGGTGGCGGCGACTACGAGGTCGCCACCACCAACCTCGGCCCCAAGGCCGGCCTCACCGTCGCGAGCGCCCTGCTCGTCGACTACGTCCTCACCGTGGCCGTGTCGATCTCCTCGGGCATCGAGAACCTCGGCTCCGCGGTGCCCTTCGTGGTCGAGCACAAGGTCCTCTGCGCGATCGCCGTCATCGTCCTGCTGACGCTGATGAACCTGCGCGGCGTGAAGGAGTCCGGGAAGCTCTTCGCCATCCCGACGTACGTCTTCGTGGCGGGCGTCTTCATCATGATCGCGTGGGGCGCCTTCCGGGGCATCGTCCTGGACGACACCATGAAGGCCCCCACCGCCGACTACGTGATCAAGCCCGAGCACCAGGGCCTCGCCGGCTTCGCGCTGGTCTTCCTGCTCCTGCGGGCGTTCTCCTCGGGCTGTGCCGCGCTCACCGGCGTCGAGGCGATCAGCAACGGCGTCCCGGCCTTCCGCAAGCCGAAGTCCAAGAACGCCGCGACGACGCTCGCCCTCATGGGCGGCCTGGCCGTCACCATGTTCTGCGGCATCATCGCGCTCGCCATGGTGACCAAGGTCCGCATGGCGGAGTACCCGGGCAAGGACCTCTTCCACAACGGCGTCCCGGTCGGCTCGGACTACGTCCAGAACCCGGTGATCTCCCAGGTCGCCGAGGCCGTCTTCGGCCACGGCAGCCTCCTGTTCATGATCCTGGCCGCCGCCACCGCGCTCGTCCTCTTCCTCGCGGCCAACACGGCGTACAACGGCTTCCCGCTGCTCGGCTCGATCCTCGCGCAGGACCGCTACCTGCCGCGCCAGCTGCACACCCGCGGCGACCGCCTCGCGTTCTCCAACGGCATCGTGCTCCTCGCGGGCGCCGCCGCCCTGCTGGTCTTCATCTACGGCGCGGACTCGACCCGCCTGATCCAGCTCTACATCGTCGGCGTCTTCGTCTCCTTCACGCTCAGCCAGATCGGCATGGTCCGGCACTGGAACCGCCACCTGGCCGCGGAGAAGGACCCGAACAAGCGCCGCCGCATGATCCGCTCCCGCGCGATCAACACCTTCGGCGCCTTCTTCACGGGCCTGGTGCTGGTCGTCGTACTCGTCACCAAGTTCACGCACGGCGCCTGGGTCGCGCTGCTCGGCATGGTGATCTTCTACGCGACGATGACGGCGATCCGCCGCCACTACGACCGCGTGGCCGAGGAGATCGCCGCCCCGGACACTCCGTCCGACGACAGCGTGCGGCCCTCCCGCGTCCACTCGATCGTCCTCGTCTCCAAGATCCACCGGCCGACGCTGCGCGCCCTGTCGTACGCGAAGCTGATGCGCTCGCACACCCTTGAGGCGCTCAGCATCAACGTCGACCCGGTGGAGACCAAGGCCCTCAAGGACGAGTGGGAGCGGCGCGGCATCACCGTGCCCCTGAAGGTCCTCGACTCGCCCTACCGCGAGATCACCCGGCCGATCATCGAGTACGTGAAGAACCTGCGCCGGGAGAGCCCGCGCGACGTGGTCAGCGTGATCATCCCGGAGTACGTGGTCGGCCACTGGTACGAGCACCTGCTGCACAACCAGAGCGCGCTGCGGCTCAAGGGCCGCCTGCTCTTCACGCCGGGCGTGATGGTGACGTCCGTCCCCTACCAGCTCGACTCCTCCGAGGCCGCGAAGCGGCGGGCCCGCAGGCGCCAGGAGTGGAACGCGCCGGGCGCGGTGCGGCGGGGCCCGGTGGAGAAGCCGAGGCGCACCAGGGAGAAGGAGAAGGAGCCGAGCAGGAAAGCGTGACGCCAAGAAGGCGTGACGCCGCCTTCCGGCGCGCTCTGTGGTGAACGGCCGGACGACACCCACGTAGACTGGTGGGCTGTTGTCCGGCTGTTCCCCTTTTTACGTTGTGGAGTCACCCCGCCATGCAGGCAGAACCGAAGAATCCGCAGGCGGGGACGTCCCTGGTCGGCCAGGAGTACGAGGTCGAGGTCGGCCCCGTCGCGCACGGCGGCCACTGCATCGCCCGTACGGCCGAGGGCCAGGTGCTCTTCGTGCGGCACACGCTGCCCGGCGAGAAGATCATCGCGCGGGTGACCGAGGGCGAGGAGGGCGCGCGGTTCCTGCGCGCGGACGCCGTGACGATCCTCGACCCCTCCAAGGACCGCGTCGAGGCGCCCTGCCCCTACGCCGGCCCCGGCCGCTGCGGCGGCTGCGACTGGCAGCACGCCAAGCCGGGCGCACAGCGCCGCCTCAAGGGCGAGGTCATCGCCGAACAGCTCAAGCGCCTCGCGGGCCTGACCCCCGAGGAGGCCGGCTGGGACGGCACGGTCATGCCGGCGGAGGGCGACAAGCTGCCGCCGGGCGAGGTCCCGTCGTGGCGTACGCGCGTGCAGTACGCGGTGGACGCGGACGGCAACGCCGGCCTGCGCCGCCACCGCTCGCACGAGGTCGAGCCGATCGAGCACTGCATGATCGCGGCGGACGGCGTCTCCGAACTCGGCATCGAACAGCGCGACTGGTCCGGCATGGCGTCGATCGAGGCGATCGCGGCGACGGGCTCCCAGGACCGCCAGGTGATCCTCACCCCGAAGCCGGGCGCGCGCCTGCCGATCGTGGAGCTGGACAAGCCGGTGTCGGTGATGCGGGTGGAGGAGAAGGACGGCGGCGTCCACCGCGTCCACGGCCGCCCCTTCGTCCGCGAGCGCGCCGACGGCCGCACGTACCGGGTCGGCAGCGGCGGCTTCTGGCAGGTCCACCCGAAGGCCGCGGAGACGCTGATGCTCGCCGTGATGCAGGGCCTGCTGCCCCGTAAGGGCGACACGGCGCTGGACCTCTACTGCGGGGTCGGCCTCTTCGCGGGCGCCCTCGCGGACCGGGTCGGCGAGCAGGGCGCGGTGCTCGGCATCGAGTCCGGCAAGCGGGCGGTGGAGGACGCGCGCCACAACCTGGCGGCGTTCGACCGCGTCCGCATCGAACAGGGCAAGGTCGAATCGGTCCTCCCGCGCACGGGCATCACCGAGGCCGACCTGATCGTCCTGGACCCCCCGCGCGCGGGCGCGGGCAAGCAGACGGTACGACACCTGGCGGGCCTGGGCGCCCGCCGAATCGCCTACGTGGCCTGCGACCCGGCGGCGCTGGCGCGGGACCTCGGGTACTTCCGGGACGGGGGGTACAGGGTGCGGTCGCTGCGGGCGTTCGATCTGTTTCCGATGACCCACCACGTAGAGTGCGTCGCCATCCTTGAACCGGCCGCGAAGGGCTCCTGACCTGCGGTTTTGTGCGTGCGCATTATGTGCGTTGTGGGCGTTACGGGCGATATCTTGACGCATGAGCGACGCCCGTGACGCACGTATGACGCATGCCTGGCACCCTTCCGATGCGGCGTCAGGTTGCTGTTCGAGCAGGTGACGACGGGTCGGATATGGCCCGCGCGAGGTTCGCCTTTGCCGTCACGCGGTGAAAAGTCGTGTGTCGTGGGCGGTGTTGGGGCTCGGCAGGAGCGGGGTCTGTATGGGCTCTAATGGCCGAGGTAGTAGGGCTTGAGGTTGTCGGTGCTGGCATTGTGCGGCGTGGGGAGTTCCGGTGCTGAGGCTGTCTCGGCGAGGTGCTGGAGGTGGGTGTCGGCGAAAGGCGAGCCACGCCTCGACCTCGGTCCTCTCCCGGCCGAGCGGCAGTGATGTGGCGTGGTCTCGTACGACGGTGACGTACTCGGTCAGATGCTTGGCCTGGTGCCACGTCTGTTCTTCAAGGTGCCTGACACGATAGGCGTGGGCGTTGGCGGCGCGGCTTCCTGCATTGCTGTTTTTCGGCGTTGCTGTTCTGCTTCTCTGGCTTGCTGGTCTGTGAGGCAAGCCGCCCCCCGGTCCGCCCCCGGCGGCGCAAGTCAGCGTTATTGACCAGTGACACGACTGCCCCGGTCGCCCCCCGACATGAGTGTCGAAGTGGACGACGTGAACGTGGCCTATGCGGTCATGCGGGACAGCGGCGCGGAGATCGTGCCGGCGCGGACATAGTCGTGCGTGACGCGTTGCGACACTCCGGGCATCACCGGCTGCGAGCGGTCGAGGGCCTCGATCTGCGACTTCTCGTTCACAGAAGACCGGAGCCCGCTCGGGCGGGTTCCAGATAGGGCCCGACGACATCGTGGACCTTGTCGACGAAGTACGGTCCGTCGACAGCTTGAACGTCTTCGACCTGCGCGACTGACCAGCGCAGCCACTTGCTCGTCGGTCACCATGCGGGGATCACCCGAGCGGGGTATGTCTCCCAGGTCGGGCGATCCGATGCTCGATGAACCTTGCACGCCAGCGGCCCCACCGCATGCGGCGTCGAGCCGAGTCGGGCATCGATGTCCTTGTCGGAAGCACCCTCGCGCAGGCCGGGATGGTCCGAACGGAATTTCAGACTCAGAAGTTGCCCCACCGCAACTTTGGCTTCGGCTGCACGGTTCTCAAAGCCCGAGACGTGCGCCCGTGAGACGTCCCCCGGGCATCGTCCCCCGGGCAGAAACCGTCTCTACCTGCAGTTATTGGCGTGTCAGACTCGCTCACTGGATCAGTTCAATGTGCGGATGCTCTGGGGAAGTCGGGCAGACGTGGAGTTGCAGGTCGTGCCCCCGGGCGAGGTCGAGCATGGTGAAGTTCGCTGGAGGAGTGCCGGGGAGTAGTGGCGTGGGATTCGCCTGGTCCTCTTCGGGTACCCAGCTTTCGGTGGCGTCGTCCCATTCGGTGGTGGCGATCGTCAGCAGCGGGGCCGCCTCCGTGCCGCATGCGGAGCAGACTCGGGGAACGGGGTCGGTGAGGCCCCAGCGGGTCCAACCCCCGGTCTTCCAGCCAGGTGAGATGGACAGCATGTCCATGTAAAGCTCCTCCGGGGCGGCCTCGTAGGAGCTGTCCAGTGCCGATCCGGCCGTCTGCCACCTGCTCCAGTCGCCCAGTTGCTCCTGCAGCTCCTTGCTCAGCTCCAGATAGCTGGGGTACTCCGTGACCTGCTCCGGCGTGAGCAGGCACGGCTCGGGCAAATAGGTGGGGAACTGAATCGCGGGCGGCTCGGGCGGCGCATCGAGCACGTCCGCTACAGTCGCGGCCGACCGCCAGAAAAGTGCAGTTTTGGGGTGCGCCGGGTGATCGAAAGGACACCAGAGGACTTGGAGCACGTCGGCCTCGGACGTCGCGGGCGGGCACAGCAGGGGGACGTCACGGACGTACAGCTGGGCCACGGGCAGCATGGCGATCGGACCCTCGGGCCACGGGCGGCCAGCCATGATCCGCTCCTCGGTCGCCAGCTCTTCGGGCGTGGCCCAGGGGCCCTGGGGGTCGCGCAGCCGTCGATTTGCCGATTCCGCTCGGCCGCGACGCCACAACCGTACGTCCTCCGGCGAGAGGACCGCGTTCACCCTGTCCCATTCGTGCGGCCCCTCACAGTGCGGCCACGGCTCGTCGGCGGGCCAGAGCAGCGGCCCGCCGACGGAGCTGTCGTGCGGCGTGGGCGACCCGGGGCGGGGATGCAGCCGGGTCGCTGTGCGTGCCAGCGGGGCCAGTTCAGGGAAGAGGGCGGTGACGTCGAACGGCCGCAGCGGGGTGGTGTGACTCATACTGGCTCCCGAAGGCACGAACTGATTAAGGTCAGTTTCCGAGGTTGAGCAGCCCAGTCTTTCCCTGGGTGTTGGGGACGTAGACGTTGGGGAAAAGCTGCTCCGTCGTCCCGTTCGCTCGTTCGATATTAGCGTTCATCGTGACTCCCACCGGAATCGTGCTGGTGGCGTCCCGATAAACGGGCGTCACCTGATAGAGGATCGCGTCATGGGCCCCGAAGCTCTGCTCCGCCACCTTCTTCTGAGCCTCGGCCTCGTAGGTCCGCATGCTGGGTGTACCGATGTTCATCCCTACCTGCCAGCAGGGAACGAGGTTGTTCTGACCACCGTCCCGAACCCGGCCCTTTCCACCGAGGATGTTCGCGACCAGGTGACACCGGGCTTGCGCAGTTCCGGGCGAGTTCGCTGCGGCGAACAGCTCCGCGTCCTTCCAGCCGGTGATGCTGCCCGTGGCACCGCTACCCTCGCCGAGCTGCTTCCCCAGACAAGCCTGTGCGATGGTCGGTCGAGTGCCGGGCAGGCCGGGCGGGTTGGTGGTTTTGTTGGTGTGGGCGACCGGTTCGGTGGTGTTCTTGATCCACCCGTCGCCGGAGGGAAGCGCACCGGTCGGCGGGCTCGCCAAGCAGGGGGCCTGCGGGACAGCGGCCGGCGTCGTGAACTCCACCTTGAACTGCTCGGCGTCGATCACCCGCTGGCTCTGGAAGCCCTCGATGAGTTTGCCATCGGCGAACTGCTTGTCGGCGGCCGGGACATGGGCACGCACACAGGGTGCGACGGGATCAAGATCCCGACTGTCGCCAAGGATGTAGGTGTCCCAGCCACCACTGCTGGCATTGGGGATCACCTCGACGCACCGAGCGCCGTCGATTCCCCCCTCCTTGGCCTCCGCGAAGGGGAACTCGCCACACGTGTCGGTCTCGACGAGGTCTGTATTGGCCTGGAAGGGCTCTGTACTCGCGCTTCCGCAAGTGCGCCCCGTACGGCCTGCTGTGCCGCTCTTCGCCCTGGTCAGAGGCTTGGTCTGCCCCCAGCCGTCGGCGAGGTTCCGCTGGGCCCACTGATAGGCGGCCACTGCGCCACCCGGATCGGAGCCCTGCGCGCTCATCGGCACGACGGCCATGACCGTGGGTATGACGCAACCCGGCGAAGGTGTGCCCGTGGCGTCCCGCACGGCGTCGTCACAGCGGATCTCGCGGGGATTGTCCCAGGAGGCGTTCGGGTCGACGGCCGTGGCGCCCGGGGAGGTCACATACACCTTGTACGAGGTAGTGAAATCCGCCTTGGTGTTCGGGGCGGGGGTCGAGGAGTAGGAGACGTTGCCGCTGAGGGACTGGCCGACGGTCAGGGCGCCGCCGTACCACGGTGCGGTCTTCGTGGCCTTGCAGCCCGTGCCGCAGCCTGACCGGAGCTTCACGGTCAGAGTGGTCACGGCTCCCGCGGCACGGGTCATCTTGACAGTGACGTGCTCATCCCAGGTCGTGCCCTTCTCTGGCAAGGTCGCGTTCGTCGAGACCTCCAGAGCGCCGTTGCCTAGCTCCTTGCCCTTGTCGTCTTTCAGGGTGTAGTGGACGGTCAGGCCGGTGACGCAGTAACTGAAGCGCTTGTACGTGTAGTTGCCGGGATTGGTGATCTCGCAGCTCGCTGTGTTGCCGCCGCTGGCCCTCGGCGCGTTCGCCGCCGTCCGCTGTGCGCCGGCGGCCGTCCGGCGGGCGTTCACAGGGGCGGCTAGTGTGGTGATACAGGCCGTGACGGCCCCCTTACGGCGTTCCCGGGACCCTGCCCGGGTCGGCTCGCAGTGCTCCTGGGGCGTCAACGGGAGAGGGCTGGTTTGCACTGGGTCGGGAACGTGGGGCATGGAATCCGCGTCGATGCGGCCCACGTGGTGCCATGGCTGGTCCGGCGTCTCGTGCGCCGGCGCCATGGCCGTCGTCGTGGCGCCGAGTGCCATGACGGCCACCAGAGAGAGGTACGCGCGCCTGGGGCGTGATATTCGAGACGATGGTCTCATCGTGCGAGGTCCTTTCGGGTGTGACGTGCTGTCCAGTGCTGACCAGTGATGCCGGCCCTTTGTCGGTCAAAGGAACGACGGCAGTCCGCTGGTGACCGAGGGCACCGGTCTTTTGCCTTCCTCGGCGACCTTGTGCATCACCGGGCCAGCGCGGTCACGTTTACGGTATGGAAGGCGTGTTGGGATTCTTTAGGGCGTGCTCCCCATAGCCGGGGTGGTGCCAGGGCAGGCCAACGGTTAGCTGTTTGCTGACGCTCATCTAGAGGCTCAATGGCCCGCCACCGCGGAGGTTGATGGTCAACTGACGTGCAGGTCCATGTGGTTTGGTGCGAGCGATCCACCGAATGGGGACGCGGCTGTTTCTGCCGATAGGCGGGGTCGAGACTGTGGTTCGCGGGCACCGGGCGGTTTCCGTGATGGTCGAGTCAGTTGCCGTGGCCACGCAGAGCCTGGATGTACCATCCGGGCCACCGGCCTGGAAAACCACGGCCAGTCGGCCGCACAGGCTGACGTCCACGGCCCGGGTCGCTGGCTACTGAGCCTTTTCGGCCACGCATGGCAAAGGTAGGCCGGATGCCGACCACTGGGGGGCTGCACGTCAGTTGGGAGCAGCGGAATTCATCGAAGGTGGTGGATAAGCGACGTTTGCGGTAGGTCGTTATACCGACCGGCGGGCTGACGGTGGGAGCCGACTTTCATGGCCCCCACCGCTGCGTCTCAGGTGCTGTCAGCCGATGGACGACAGAGCTCTGCCGATAGGAGAGGCAACGTCTCCAGCGAAGTCTGTGACCTTGTCCAGAGCCTTGGGGACCTTCTTCACGAGCCCGATCCCTCGGGACCCTCCTCTGGTCACGATGCCCAACGCAGTGCTGCCCGCACCCTGGATGAATTCAGCACTGCCGAACCCGTGCTCGATACCGGAGCAGATGGCACCGATACCAGCGGCGCCCAGGGAGACCCCGCCGAGGACAAGAGCGACAGGCGCTGTGGCGGGGGCAGCTGGAGGGAAGAGGAGACTGAAGCCTCCGAGCCCGGTGGCCAGCAGTCCGGTAGCGGCACTGGCGTTGTTGAAAACATCGGCCCACCACCCGGCGTCACTCCACCACTCGTCTGCACCTGCGGAAATGACGCTCCGGCGGACCGAGTCGTGGGTGGCGGAATCGGCTGGGCTGCGCTTGTCCTTCTTGTTCTGCTTGGCGTTCTCCGCTGCCTTGCGTGCGGCCTCCACGATTTCTACGGATCGCTTGTGCACGGCGATCCGCCGGGCATCGCTGGCAGCGGCCGCCGCTGTGGCCTTGTCCCTGTTCGCCGCGAGTTCCGACTGCCGCGCCGCAGCCGCCGACGCCTGCGCACGATAAGAGGAGTTGAGGGCACTACGGGCAGAGTCCATGGCCGTGTTCGCCGAGAAATTCGCGGCTCGCGACGCACTGCGGGCAGTAGCCGATGCGGCCTTGGCCTTGTTCGCTGATGCTTGAGCATCAGCCGCCGACTTGTCCGCGGCGTCTGCGTTCTTCTTGGCTTCTGTGGCTGAATCGGCTGCCTTGGTCGCCGAATCGATCGCCTTGTTCGCCCAGTCGGCTGCGTCTTTTGCGGCATCCCTGGCATCTGCAGCAGCTTCCGAGGCCAGCGCTGCGTCTTTCTGCGCCTGATGGGCAATCTTCGCGGAGGCTGCGATGGTTGCACGGATGGCAGCCGAATGACCGGCGGAGTCGAAGTCAAGTTGTGCCGCCTGGTATTGCACGACGTCGACGAACCGCCGCCGCATCCAGGTAGGGCCTGCCATGGCTACATCCGCGTATGCCTCGGCGTACGGGCCCCCAGAAGCGGCGATCGTCGCTGTAGTCACCGCGTCGTCCTCGCGCACCGCTTCTGCGAGGTCGTGGTCGAAGAACTTTTGCAGTGCTTCCGGGGTGCCAATCCTCAGCGCGTCGTTCGCCGCAGTCGTGACAGCCTTGCCTGGCTTGCCCTCGAGGATGCGGAAGATCAGAATGCGGTTCTCGTCCTCCCTGGCCTTGACCACGCCAGAGGTGCCGAAGTCACCCACAACTTTGGAGCTGCCGCTCTCAAGCGCTTGGACTGCCGCATCCGCCACGGCGGGGTCGGACACCTGAGCGATGTAGAGGATGGTCTCCCGGTCGTCCTGCCCTGCAGCGATGACCCTGTCCGCATCGATCCAGGCGTGGACATCGTCGTCTGATCCGGACAGAGCGAACTGAGCGGCCTGCCGCGTCCAAGGCCCCCTGGAGTCCATGAGGCTGATAGCTGCCTTCCGCCCGAGTGCGGCGGCCTGCACCAGGTCGTTGTTGGTCAGCGCCGCTTCGGCGCCGGCGATCAGATCCTTGACGGCTTTGCTGGTCTGCTCCGCCTGGGTACGCTTGTTCTGGAGATCCGCAAGCTCCTCCTCCTCGATCCGGGCCAGCTCTGCGGCTTCCTCCATTCCTTGCTTGCGGTCCTCCTCCAAGCTCGCCATCTCGGCCTCGCGGGCCTTCTGCTCCACCTTCAGAGCCTTCTCGACGATCTTGGTAGCGACATTCGCCGCCTTGACGGCCTCAGCAGCGTGCGCGGTGGACTTGTTCGCGTAGTCGATGGCCTTGCCCGCGTGCTTCACAGCTTCTTCGGCCGCATCCGCCGCCTTGTCTGCGTGCGTCGCGGCGGAGTAGGCGGCGTCCCGGGCCTCACGGGCGGCGTCCGCAGCAGCATTGGCCAAGGTCTGGGCCGAAGATGCCGCGTTGGTGGCTTGGTTGGCAGCCTTCGATGCAATCTCTGCCTGCCGTCTGGCTTCCGCTGCTTCCTTCTGGGCCTTACCGGCTGAGGTCGCGGCCTGGGCGGAGGCTTTGGCGGCAGCCGCTGCATTACGGGCCGCAGAAGCGGCAGTGTTGCCGGCGCTGGCGGCCTGGGCGGAGGCGATCGCGGCCTGGTCGGCCGCCTTGGCTGCTGACCGGGCCTGCGAGGCTGCGTTGCGCGCGGCGACGGCGGCCTTGCTCGCGGCGTTGGTCTTGGACGCATCCTTGGAGGCGGCGATCGCCGCGTTGTAGGCGCGAGAGGCGGCGGCACCGGCAGAGGCGGCAGCCTGAGAGGCGGCGGTGGCGGCCCAGGAAGCGCGACGCGACGCGTCCACAGCCACCTGAGAGGCCCTGATTGCGGTCCTGGCCGCGTCCGCCGCGCCTCTGGAAGCCTTAGCTGCCTTACGTGCCGCCGCTGCGGACTTCGCAACGTCCTCTTCGGCCTTCTTGGCTTCGGCCGCAGCCTTCTCAGCCGCTTCCTTGGCCTTCTGCGCGGCTGTCTGGGCCCGCTCCGAGGCTTCGACCGCCAGCTCCGTCTTCGCCTTGGCCCGCTTCCCTTCCCGCTCCACCACCTTGACGAGTTCCTCGATGGTCGCCGACTCCTGGTCGCGGGCCCGGGCGATGTGCTGCCCGGTATCGAGGAACCACAGCACGTCCTCATCCGTACCGCTCAGCGCTCGGTTCGCGTACTTCGTCACCTCCGGACCGGCGGAGGCGAGCAACTTGGTGATCTCGACGCGCATGTCCTCAAAGTCCGCGCTGAACTGCTTGTCGGTGAGGAACGCCTCAAGGGCCTTGCGGTTCCCCTCCGTCATGGCGGCGGAGCCTGCCCGCTGTACCGCCTTGCCGCCGTTGCTGACGACACTTGCTGTGGCCACTTGGAGGTCTTCGACGATGACAGGCTTGAAGCCGTCCTTGACGAAAGCCGCGATGGCCGCGTCGCCACTGTCGAGGACGGCTGTGGCTTCTCTGCGCATCCCCTTGCCGGCGTTGGCGAGGTAGGTCAGTACGGCGACACGGCTGTCTTCCGCGGTGGTCTGGGGCAGTTGTTCGGTGAGAAACGTCCGTATGTCGCCGTCGGTGCCGACAAGCGCGTCAGCTGCAGCCGCCCGGGTTGCCCGGCCGCCCGTGATCCATGCCTTCACTGCCTTCGCCCGGTCCGAGTCCGGCAGCGCGAGTGGATCCGGTGTGTCTCCTTCGACAGCGCGTGCCACAGCCGCAAGAGCTCCAGGCGAAGCTGCCACGGCGGTGGTGGCTGCAAGGACGCCAAGCACCCGGCGCCTGCTCCAAAACGTTGTCTTCATATGCGTGTTGTCCTCGTCATCCCTGCCTCACGGCAGGTCGGTGATCATTAACACAGCGGGCTGTTTACAGGGCCGAGGCACCTGCGGGCTGGCGGGGGTCTTCTGCAGAACGGCTGGCCCATGCGCCTGGAAGGCGCAGCTGCGCTACGCGGAAGAAGGCAGTGCCGGCAGCGGAAGGGTCACCTCTGCGGCGCTGGGCGCAAGCCGGGCGGGTTCGGCCGGTTCATGGCTCACGGTCGGTGTAGCTGCAGCCCTCCTGACCGGGCCACCCTTTCCTGCTGTTCCGTGCTGGCGCTCCGGCTGAGCCCGTCGATGCCGGCTCCTTCGACACATACGCGTCGCCCCGAAGAAGTGATCCTCACACAGGATTTCCGGCACAGCAAAGCTGCACACCGAAATTGTCTGAAAGTGCTTGGCTTTGCAGCGACCGCAGAGACTTACGCAAGATTGCTGAGTAATGCCAGCGGCACGCTGCCACTCAGATCGTCCCGCTTCCGTTACCGAGATGCGTGCCACCAGCAGCGGTGTTCCTGGGTTTTTGCATTTCCATTACCTGTCCGTCATGTGATGCGGGTCATCTCGACCCTCCCGCCTGTCCCTTTTTGCCCATATATTTCCTCATATAGGGCCTATCGTTGTGTTGGACATGTGAACACGCTGTGGATTTGAATGGTCGCGTCACGCACTTGTTGTGAGGCTGGGGCGCGCCCTGTCGCTGCCACGCCGCACATCACAGAAGCAGCTCCGATAAGGGTTGTTTGCTCGCGTGTTTCCTGTGAATGATTCGCCCGGAAGTACAGGCGAAACGCTAGGTGTATCCACCATGGAGGCGGTCTTTTCGCGTGCCATGCGGCTCCTCTTTTACGGGTCTTACGGCGAGCGCGGTGACATCTGACTACGTAGGGGGAAGGCATGAAAATCGTTACTCGCGCCCTTGTGGCGGGGTGTGCCGCTGCGGTCGCAACTGTGGCCTGGTCCATATCCGGCCCGGCCGAGCCCACCAGTACAGCTGTCTCTGTTGTCGATGGAGCGCCCGGGTACGCGGTGGAGGACTTCAACTACCCACAGGCGGACAAGATTCAGCAGGAGAAGGGCATCTTGCTCAAGCGCGGCGACGGGCACATCGTGCTGGCCGCATGCGGCAGTCAGGACGGCCTGCTGGAGGTCTGGGCCCGAAACAAGGACAAGGTCTGCTTCCAAGTAACGGGCAAGGCCGGCTACTTGAGCCTGGAGATCCCTGCTGTCTACGGCGTCAAGGGCAATGACTACAACACGGATGTGACCACGACCTTGGACGGCCGGGAGAAGAACTTCGACATCGCGAAGAACACTTTCACCCCGGTAGGCGAGAGCACCGACCCCGAAGGCCGCGATCACATGCTCGTCGAGATCGTCACCTCGAAGTAGCTCCTCCACCCCGCCGTCACGGGCGCGCGTCGGCGCCTGTGTTTCACCTTCTTGAGGAACTGTCATGCGAGCCCATCCCAAGGGCAGACTGCGTACCGCTGCTGCTCTGGCAGCCTGTGCGCTGACCGCGCCGGTACTGCTGTCGGCTACACCCGCACACGCGCTCACCGGACCTGCCGATGCCAACGAGGCCCACGGCTTCACCGCCCGCCTGGACATCGGTGACGGGAAGCGGGCCTGCTCGGCCGCTCTCGTCGATGAGCAGTGGCTGCTCACCGCTGCCAGCTGTTTCGCGGAGAACCCCACACAGAGCTTGGAAGTCAGGGCCGGCAAGCCGGTGTTGAAGACCACGGCAACCATCGGCCGCACTGAGCTGACATCTACGGCCGGAGAGGTGCGCGAGGTCGTCGAGGTCGTTCCCCGTGGCGACCGCGACGTGGTCCTCGCCCGCCTGGCCACTCCGGTGACGAGTACCGCGCCCATCGCTGTGGCCACCAGCGCACCGAGTTCGGGCGAGCAGCTCACCGCCACCGGTTACGGACGCACCAAGAACGAGTGGGCCCCTGTGGCTCTCCACTCCGGCTCCTTCTCCGCAGGCTCCCGCAGCGGCAACGATCTGCCGATCACCGGGAGTGGCGGTGCGGCCGTCTGCAAGGGGGACACCGGCGGCCCGCTATTCCGGGAGACGAGCGGAAATCCTGAGCTCGTCGGCATCAACAGCCGCTCGTTCCAAGGAAACTGCTTCGGCACCGAGGCGGCACAGACCAGCACCGACGCCGTCAGCGCGCGCGTGGACGACCTTGGGACCTGGATCGACTCCACCACCCAGGCCGCCGCCACTACCGACTTCAACGGCGACGGTGTTCGCGACGTTGCGATCGCCGACCCGCAGGCAACTGTCGCGTCGCAAGCCAAGGCAGGTCTGGTACGTGTCGTCTACGGGGGAAACAAGGGAACCGCCGAGGTCACCCAGGCGGCCACCGGGGTGACCGGGGTCGCGGAGAACGGCGACCAGTTCGGTGACGCACTGGCCACCGTGGACTACAACCTGGACGGCTACACCGACCTCGTGGTGGGCACCCCCGGCGAGGACATCGCCAACACGGCTGACGCCGGTCTGGTGCAGATCGTCTACGGCTCCGCCAACGGATTGGGCAAGGGCACACCCAGCGGTCTTGACCTCGAGCAGGGTAAGGGCGAAGGCGCTGTCGGTGCCGCTGCCTCCGAGGCCGGTGACCGCATGGGCGACGCCGTGGCCGCGGGCACCACCACTCTGGGGGAGCCGTACCTGCTCATCGGCGTGCCTGGCGAGGACGTGGGTGGTGTCGTCGACAGCGGGAGCACCTTCTACCTGCGTGGCAAGACCAACGTCGCTGTCCACCAGGACTCCAAGGACGTTCCCGGTGTGGGCGAAAAGGGCGATCGTTGGGGGACCAGCGTGGCTGGTTCCCCGGAACACCTTTCTATTGGTGCTCCGAACGAGGCCATTGGGGACAAGGCCGACTCCGGAGCCGTCACGGTCTTCCGCCACGCGCTGAGCGCGGACAAGATCCCCACTGCGCTGGCCGGCGTCGACCAGAACAGCACCGCGCCGGACATCAATGGTGCTGCGGAAGCAGGCGACCTGTTCGGTGTGTCCATCTCCATGACGTCCTACCGGCCCAGGGCCAGCGCTTCGACTCTACCGACCGACACCATCCTGGTGATCGGCTCTCCGGGAGAGAAGACTGCTGATGCTGCTGGTGCCGGACGGGTTGTCACCGTACGCGTCGCCGCCGACGGTGCGCTGAAGCAACTCGCCGACATTCAGCAGGGATCCGCAGACGTCACCGGGGCCCCTGAAGCCGGTGACAAGTTCGGTGCACAGGTCTCCGCTGTCAATACAGCACCGGGCGCAGTCTCCAGCACCACGAGCGCGCTGGTGGCCGTCGGCATCCCTGGCGAGGACATCGGAACCGCCGCGGACGCGGGCTCGGTGGAGGTCTTCTCTCTGCTCGGCGCTCCCGGCGCCCACGACATCGTGGTCGAGCCCGGCAAGGTGGGTCTCCCTGGGGTTTCCGGCGCCAAGCAGAAGTTGGGCAGCAGTATCCACGCTGCCGGTACGCACCTGTACCTGGGCCTGCCCAGTGGTCCTGCGCCGCACGGATCCGTGCACACGGTGCCATGGAGCAACATCACCGAAGCCGCAAGCGGCGCCGTCTCCACTTACGAACCGGGCAAGGACGGCCTGCCCGCAGCGGGCGCTGCCTTTGGCACCGTCATCCGCTAGTTCCATTCCGCAAGTACGGCGTCGGTGGTGAACCGATGCCGAACAGTCTGGGGCCCGGGCCTCTCAGAAGAGACCCCGGGCCCCAGAGGGCGGAAGGCCGTCCGACAGCCCCGCCCGCCTGCCGCCGGGAGGCACGGCACGCCTACAAAGACACCGCTTCAGCGGAGCGTGAGCGTCGCGCCGAGCAACGCCTGCCCGGACCTCTCGTTGTGCGGCCCTGACTTCTTCACGCAAAGCAGACAGCGCACGCCCCTGACCAGGGCGGCTGCGAGGGGGAACACGCCATGAAGATCGCATTCCTGATCAATAACGCTTACGGCATCGGCGGCACGATCCGCACCACCGTGAACCTGTCCCGCGCCTTGGCGGCACAGCATGAGGTTGAGGTCGTGAGCGTGCATCAGGTGAAGGACGCACCTGAGCTCCCGTTCGATGAACGGGTAAAACTGACTCCACTGATCGACATGCGCCAGGACAGTCCCGCCTACGACGGTGGGCATCCGCTGACTCGTCAGCCGTGCACCATGTTTCCCGACACCGGTGCCGCCGCGAACTCCGCGCGCCTGCCCTACTCGGCGCTCCAGGACGAACGCATCGGCCAGTGGTTGCATGAGACCGACGCCGACGTGGTGATCGCCACCCGTCCCGACCTCAACGGTTATCTCGCCCGCGACGGCAAGAGCCGCTACTTGCGCATCGGGCAGGAACACCTGAGCCTGGACGCCCACAACCCCACCTTGCGCGGACACCAGAACGAGGCGATCGCTCAACTGGACGCTTTCGTGACCGTGTCCGAAGCCGACGCCGCGCAGTATCGCCATGCCTTGCCGAACGTGCCGGCCCGGATCATGAGCATCCCCAACAGCGTGCCCGAACCTGCGGTCGAACCCTCCGACCACCGCTCCCGCATCATCGTCGCCGCAGGTCGACTCGCCGCTGTCAAACGGTACGACCGACTGATCGATGCCTTCGCGAAGATCGCCCCCTCACACCCCTCCTGGTCGTTGCGCCTCTACGGACGAGGACCGGAACGAGCCAACCTACGGCGCCAGATAGACGAACTCGGCCTGTACGACCGCGTATCGCTCATGGGGCCGGTCTCACCGATCGAGACCGAATGGGCCAAGGGCGCCATCGCCGCGGTCTCCTCCGACATGGAGTCCTTCGGCATGACCATCGTCGAGGCCATGCACTGCGGCGTCCCTGTGGTCTCCACCGACTGCCCCCACGGCCCCGCCGAGATCATTGACGAAACCAACGGTGTGCTGGTGCCGCTGGGAACCGGAGTCGATGGGTACGCCACGGCCCTCGACCGCCTCATGGCCGACGCTCCGCTCCGGGCCCGCCTAGGGGCCGCCGCGCGTCAGCGGGCGAAAGCCTACGAGCCGGCCGTCATCGCCCGGCGCTACGAAGCCCTGTTCCAGGAACTGTCCGCCCCACGCAAACGCCGTTGGGCGAAGTCTGTCCCCGGTAGACCTTTGATGGCTCGGCTGCGATCCGCGCTTCCGGCAAGAGCCGCCAAACAAGCCGAGACGTCCCCCGTACCAGTGCCGACCCTGGAAACGAGGCCCGGTCCACGACCTGTCGCATCCGCCCGGGCCTGCGCCGACGGCAGCATCAGCGTCCGCCTCGACGCAGCGACCCTGCCCTCTGGGCGCCTCGACTTCCTGGCCCGCAGGCGCCGCGACCCAGCGGGACGACAGATCCGAATCCCTCTACGTGCCTCAGGCACCGGATCCGACCGAAGCGACATCCGCATCACCCTCGACCCGGCCGAGCACACGCTGCCGGAAGGCCGATGGGACCTCTACGTGGTGGGTACCGAGACCGGGGAGGAGGCGCGCCTCATCTGTGCGTTGGCAGAACAGGCACGCAGTGTCGGCCGAACGCCCGCCATCGCCGACGGCCATGTGACGGCCTGGCTTCCCTACGCCACCACCGACGGATTTCTGGCACTGCGCACCTGGCGGCGCGATGCACACGCCGAAGTGGAAAGCATCGTGACCGGCGACGACCACACCACCGTGACCGCACGACTGCTCACGGCCGACATGTCAGCCTCTCTCCATGACGCCACCGTGATTGCTGTATCACGCCAGGGGACGACGCAGGACTTCACCGTCCCGGTCACCCAAATCGGCGAAAACCCAGGGCTTTTCACTTTCACTCTGCCGTACTCTCGGGCGCTCGCGCTGCGGAGCAGCACCCATGACGTGTGGGATGTTCGCCTGCGTGTGAGTGACACCAGCCCGTTCATCTCGATCGGCCGGGTGGGGGGCGACATCGTCGACCGTAAAAAGACCGACGTGCTCCCAGCCATTGTCCTGCAACACGAGGAGCGGGGTGCGACACGTACCAAGCCCTTCTTCACCGTCACCAACGATGTGGCCCTGAGCTTGCGGGACGCGGACGATGATCCGTCGAATCGCATCACCTCCCATAAGTAAGAGACTCTCCGAAGCGATTGCGACAGCCGTAGATTCCGGTTCGCATTCTGTAGGCCGCATGAAAGTGGTAGAGGAGAAAGCTCTGCCTGCCTCCTCGCTGTCATGACGCTTTCCTCCTCCGTCGTTGCGCCGCGCGCATCCCTTGTGGCTCCTTATCGCTCGACTCAAGGAAGTGAAATGGAATTTCTCAGGAAAATCACGCCACCTGTGATATGCGTGATGATTTCGCTGACATCGTTCTGGGGGATGTCTTCATCTGTCTCTGCTGCACCTCTGCCCGAAGTGAGAAATCCTGCCCTGAAGGAGAAAGCTTTCTTCGGCTTGGATGAAGGTTCCGGTTCGCGACGCGTCTCAGGGGGAGTTCCGGACGAGTTTGCCGCGTCGTTGTCCGGGGGTGCCCGGCTCGGCGTCGGCGGCAAGGTCGGGACTGCGCTGCATTTGGACGGGTCCTCGGGGTATGCGGCGACGCCGGGCCCGGTGGTGGACACGACGAAATCGTTTTCGGTGTCGGCCTGGGTCAAGCTGGATGACAAGAACGAGAATTATACCGTGTTGTCTCAGGCGGGTGATCATGCCAGTGGTTTTCAGTTGTATTACTCGAAGCACTACGACAAGTGGGTGTTCAACCGGCATGCGAGCGACACCGACGGGACAGACATCGTTCGCTCGATGAGTAGCAGCGTCGCAAAAGCCGACGCGTGGACGCACCTCGTCGGTTCATATGACGCCGGTGACCAGCAGCTATCCCTCTTTGTGAATGGAAAGCAACAGCAATCGGAGAAATTCGTCACACCATGGCGGGCGAACGGCGCTCTGCAAATTGGCCGGCTGCTCTACAAGGGCGCCTGGCAGGAGTACACACACGGCCTCGTCGACGATGTGCGAGCCGTGCAATCTCCGGTAACCGAGGCTGACGTCACCAAGCTCGCCGCCGGGGACGTGCCGTCCCACCTGCAAGAACTGGCCTCGTTCCTTCTCGACGAGAATCCGGGGAGTGCGAAAGTCAGCGGAGGGAAAGGTGCAGGGCCGGTCGCGACACTGGCTGGCCGCGGTGCCCGGCTCGGCGTCGGCGGCAAGGTCGGGACTGCGCTGCATTTGGACGGGTCCTCGGGGTATGCGGCGACGCCGGGCCCGGTGGTGGACACGACGAAATCGTTTTCGGTGTCGGCCTGGGTCAAGCTGGATGACAAGAACGAGAATTATACCGTGTTGTCTCAGGCGGGTGATCATGCCAGTGGTTTTCAGTTGTATTACTCGAAGCACTACGACAAGTGGGTGTTCAACCGGCATGCGAGCGACACCGACGGGACAGACATCGTTCGTTCCATAAGTGGCGATGTCGCAAGAGTGGGCGAGTGGACTCATCTCGCGGGCATATATGACCACACTGCCAAAAAAGTCCAGCTGTTGGTTGACGGAGAGCCGCAGACAGCAGCCAGTTTCACCACCCCCTGGCAAGCCCGCAGCGCCCTGCAGATTGGTCGGCTTTTCCACAAGGACACCTGGCAGGAGCACTTCAGCGGAACTGTCGACGACATTCGCATCTCTGCATACGACTCAGCTGCTCAATGCCTGAGAACGTCTGCCATCGGCCACCGCGGCGCACCTGAAATCGCTCCGGAAAACACCCTCGCATCCCTGGAGGCTGCCATCGGCAGTGGTGCGGAATGGGTGGAGACCGACGTGCAGTTCACTAAGGACGGAAAGCCGGTCATCATGCATGACGCCACAGTGGACAGGACTACCAACGGCACTGGACGTGTTGACCAGTTTACTGCCGCAGAGATAGCCCAGTTGGAAATTGAGGGAGGAGGAAGCGTTCCCACTCTGGAGCAGGTTTTGGCCTCCCCCAAGGTGCAATCCGTCCAGCTCCTTCTGGAAATCAAGGGGCCCCAAAAGGCCGAGTATGTGGATCGCGCTCTCCGTCTCGTGGGCGATGCCGGAATGACCAAGAATACGTTGTCTCAATCTTTCGACGAGGACGTAGTACGGAGCGTGACCGCCTCCCCCTACAAGACCAGGGTGGCTCTGCTTCGCTCACGAATTGATGCGGACCCCGTAGCCGTAGCACGTGCACTCTCACTCGACGCATACGCAGTGAAGTTCAGCGAGCTTTCAACGCAGCCGACCCTGGTGGGCAAATTGCAGGCAACAGGAATCGACGTGTTCACCTGGACCGCAGACACCAGCAGCGAATGGCGGTCCGCGACGACGTGGGGTGTCGACGGTGTTATCACCAATCGTGCGGACCAATACCTGCGGTGGAGGGAAAGCTACTGCACCGAACAGACCACCCCCCGAGGGTTGGCCAGCAATCAGTGAAGTCACCTGTCCGGCCTCCTCAGAATCCGTTCGAGCGTGGTCGTCCCGTCCGGCGATCTGGGGCGGCCGACGCCATCAGGAAGTGGCAAGGGGTGTCAGAAGCAGCCTGACCTGCGACGCACCCGTGCCGTAGCCACCAGCCATCCATCGCACCGCGACCGGGCGATGCCCAATCGCTCTTCCCACCGCATCAGAGAGAAGTCCTGCCCTCACTACGCACCAGATGGGTGTTCTCCGCCCTCCTCCTCGCCACGGGCCTCACCGTGACCGACACCGCCGCCGTCGCCGAGAACCAGACCGAGTCAGCCCATACGCCTCTCGCTGCCGTCGTGAACGAAACCACGGGCACCGTCCCGACCGCTCCAACCACGGCCCTGCAAAGTACTGCCTTCACTGCTAAAAATTCCTGTTCCCAACTCCCGGCCGGCGCCCGCGCGAGGGGGAGCGATGCCGTCACCGCGTGTGTAAGCGTCGACAGCTCCCTTAGCGAAGCGGGCTCGGCACCCCGCAAAAAGGCATTTTCGTCGACGAGGGCCTGCGCGCCGCCCTCGTCATCCGCAACCGCTGGCCGGAGACCGGGGTGCTCGTGCTGTCCCAGTACGTCGAGCAGAGCTACGCCGTCGACCTCATCGAGAGCGCCACCAGCGGCGTCGGGTATCTGCTGAAGGACCGGGTCTCCGACGCGGACGAGTTCGTCGACGGCCTACAGCGCGTCCGGGCCGGGGAGACCGTCCTCGACCCGGAGGTGGTCAAGCAGATGCTCGCCCGCAGCCGCCGTCTGGACCCCATGGCCACGCTCTCGCCCCGTGAGCGGGACGTGCCGGCCGCGATGGCGGAGGGCCGGTCCAACACCGGCATCGCCAAGGAGCTGTTCATCGGTTCCGCCGCCGTCGAGAAACACATCCGCAGCGTCTTCGTGAAGTTCGGGCTGCATCCGGACCAAGGCCCTGCCCGCCCACGAGAAGTACTCCTCCACCCACACCGCGAACGCCGCCTCCGGCACCCTGCTGCGCGTCGACACCCGCGGCGGCGTCACCCTGCACGCCGGCCGTGGCTCCAAAATCCACGTCACGGCCACCGGTGACTTCACGGACACCCCGCCGAAGGTGTCCGTGAAGTCCTCGGACAAGACGACCACCGTCACCGGCTCCTGCGGCGACGACTGCTCCCTGAACCTGGACATCACCCTGCCCGCCGCCCTCGCCGCCGAGGTCAGTTCGGGCCCGGGGCAGATCACCGGGAACGACCTCACCGGACGCCTGGCCCTGACCACCGATGCCGGTGCCATCGATCTCACCGGCCCGCGGGGCCCGCTCGTGCTGCACACCTCCAGCGGCCAGATCGACGTGAAGAACGCGAGGCCCACCGCCTTCGAGGCCAGGACAGAGCAGGGCGAAGTCCGCGCCACATTCGCGGCCGCCCCCACCACTACCGACGTCACCACCGACCGGGGCAGCGTCGACCTGGCCCTGCCGCCCCACGCCGGCTACTACATCCAGGCACAGAGCAAGACCGGGACTCCGCACATCACCCTGCCGTGGAAGCGCGACGGCAAGCACACGGTGGCCGTGCACACGAACGAGGGCGGCGTGGAGATCCACTGACCGCCGCCTCCGCTCAGGGGTCCGCCGGAATGCGACCGGCCGCGAGAAGCGGGAGAGTGGGGATCAGGTGTGCCGGGGAGCCGAGTGAAGGCAGGTGGATCGTGGTGAAGAGCGAGAAGTTCAAGAAGGGCGATCGCGTCTCCTGGAACAGTCACGGTCAGACCGTTTCGGGGAAAGTGAAGAAGAAGATCACGGAACGCGCCGAGGCGGCAGGACGCACCGTCGACGCCTCGAAGGAAGAACCGCAGTACGAGGTGGAGAGCGAGAAGTCCGGCGGCAGGGCCGTCCACAAGCCGCAGGCCCTGCGCAGGAAGGGGAGCGGCTCCTGACGGGTGGAACAGGACCGGAGCCCCGGACGCGGGCCTGGGCGGGCAGGCAGGCAAGTACGGCGTACGGCGCGCATGGGTCGGCGACGGAAACGGGCGGTGGGACGGTACTCACGTTGACGCCGTTGCACCGGAGGAAGACGCCGACACCAGTAGACCCATGTCATGTGCGCTGTGCTCGGTACCGTTGACCGTGCGGGCGATGCGTTCGTCGAGGAAGTCGCGCGGGGCTACGTCGATGTACCGGCGATCGCCGAGCACCTCGCGACCTGGTTCCCCGTTTCCTGACGTTCGGCGAGGCAAGGGCACCGCATGTCCCGCCGTCGGTCGCACCTCAGCTCACGGGCCGCCGTCGAGCGCGATCGTCGTCGTGATCCGGGTGAGCGCCGGGGTCCTCGGGGCCGAGCCGAATCCGAAGCGCACGGGCGGTTCGACGGGGGCCGCCGGGCCGAGGTCCGTGCCCTCGAAGGCCGCCGATGCCGTGCGGATCGGCCGCAGGTCCCGGGCGCCGTACCACCTGTCCCTTT